>JADJWA010000001.1:1873333-2210000 GCA_016716605.1 Flavobacteriales bacterium | reverse complement strand
GAGCACTTGAGCGAAGGGAGCTTCATTGAGTTGCATGGCGACCGGACCGTGAAGGATGACAAGGCGATGGTGGGCGGATTCGGGCAGATGAATGGCCGAACGGTGATGTTCATCGGCCAGCAGAAAGGCATCAACACGAAGATGCGACAGTACCGGAACTTCGGAATGGCCAATCCGGAAGGCTATCGGAAAGCGATGCGGCTGATGAAGCTCGCAGAGAAATTCAACAAGCCGGTTGTCACCTTCATCGACACACCAGGCGCATTCCCCGGCCTCGAGGCCGAGGAGCGCGGCCAAGGCGAGGCCATCGCGCGCAACCTCTTCGAGATGGTACAGCTCCGCGTGCCTGTGATCTGCGTGATCATTGGCGAAGGCGCCAGCGGAGGAGCGCTCGGGATAGGCGTGGGCGACAAGGTGCTCATGCTCGAGAACACCTGGTACAGTGTGATCTCGCCGGAATCGTGCAGCAGCATCCTGTGGCGCAGCTGGGACTACAAGGAGCAGGCCGCCAGCGCGCTAAGGCTCACAGCGAATGACATGCTGTCGAACAAGCTCATCGACGGCATCATCAAGGAGCCTGTCGGCGGTGCACATGCCGATGCGGAAGAGGCCTGCCGGCTGGTGCGCAATGAGGTGCAGAAGCACTTGGAAAAACTGGTGAAGGTGGCACCCGATAAGCTCGTGGAGCGCCGCATCGCCAAGTTCTGCTCTATGGGCGTGGTGATCAAGGCGAAGGCTGAGAGGAAGCCCAGGAAGAAGGAACAGGCGAAGGCCTAACGATTTAGCTGCAGCCGCACCGATGCCACCGGATGCGGAGCCGTTTGCGCGCTGACTATGGTGCCGAACCAGGGGTCGAAGGCAGTGATCGTGCTCCCGTGCGCCGCGATCACCGAGCCCGAAACCGGGTCGTAAGTGAGTCCGCGGGCGCTCGTGCCTGAAAGCAGATCGGTTACCGCAGCGCTGGGATAATCGAAGCGCTTGATCCCGCTCGATGTGCCGATCACGAACAGCGATGGCGAAACGCGCGCCACGCTGAGCATCTCTTCTCCTGGGAAAGAGCGCATGGTGAACGCTCCGCCTTGCGTGGCGCTCACCTCCTGGATCACGCCTCCCGATGATGCGTTGCCAAAAAGGATGAGGCGCTGGGCATCCACTTCATACATGGCCAACGCGCGCGCATCGGCATCGAACTGCGCAAGCAATGCTCCGGACGACCCGCCTAAGCGAATCAGGCTTATCTGCTGAGATACGGGATCGAAGGCCGAACAGAGCACGGCATCGCCCACCGCCGCCACAGCATCGCCGAAGGAACCGACCGGCAAGGTGGCCGTGAATGCGGGAGCACCATCGCCCGTGAAGCCGCGAACCGAGCCATCGGCGCCGCACGCGTGGATCCTGCCATTCTTGGCATCAACGCTCAAGCTGGTGAAGAACTGCGGCCATAGGCCCGGATTCTGCATGATCGCGGACACGGCTCCGGAACTGATGCTCCTTCGCTCGAGCGGTGCCGATGCGGCGCCGGTAGTGAACAGATGATCTAGCCCTGCCACGGCATGCAACAATTCCGGCAGGGCGGCGAAAGGCGTTGCCGTGCCGGTGCTGTCGATCCTAGTAATGATGAACGGCAGCGCGCCATCGGCTGGCGGCACCAGGAACATGGACCGCACGCGCAATGGGGCCGCCTGTACGGTGATGCCCAGGAAGGCCCTACCCTCATTGACGCCATCGGTGGCCTGGACCGAGAGCACGTACTGCCCGCTGGCGATCCGCTCGCTGAGCACCGGCAGCTCCATGGTGAATTCGCGCGAGGCCGCCTCGACCGTGATCGTCGCGGACGGCGCAACCGGCACGCCATCCGCATCGGCCAGCATCACTGATACGCTTCGCACGATGTGATCATCGCTCACGGCCAGTCCCACCAAGAGCGTATCCGGGATGCTCACGCTGTAACCCTCGCCAGGACTGGTGATGAGCACCACCGGCGCCTCGGAATCCTTGTCCTTGCGGCATCCCAGCGCAATGGAACAAGCGAATGCCGCCAATAGCAGGCATTGTTGATGGCGCATGGGCCCAAGATAGCCGCCCCGCCAGCGGAATGCCCTGCGCTGGTCATTTCTCAACAAGCCCAGTTGTTGATCCAATGGCGGATCAGTGTTGATAGTTCGGCTGAATGCGGTTTTACCTGCGGCTACTTTTGACGCCCTTCCGCCCGGATGTGCCGGCCATGGTGCCAATCGCTCACGGTGCGTCAACATAAAGGACACATGGCAGACCTCTCCACCTCACGCGCTCCGGGCCGGCTGCGCGGTGGCCCACGACGCGAATCAACCTCTGCACTGCTCGCTTCGGCCCTCGAAGCCGGCAAGCTGCCTCCGCAGGCGCCGGAGCTGGAGCAGGCCGTCCTCGGCGCGCTGATGCTCGAGCGCAATGCCGTGAACGAGGCCATCGACATCCTTCAGCCGGACAGCTTCTACGTGGAGGCCCACAAGCGCATCTTCAACGCGATCCTGGAGCTGTTCCGCAATGACCAGCCCATCGACATCCTCACCGTGACCGAGGAGCTGAAGAAGCGCGGCGAGCTCGACGTGGTGGGCGGCGCCTTCTATATCAGCCAGCTCACCAGCAAGGTGGCCAGCAGCGCCAACGTGGAATACCACGCGCGCATCATCAGCCAGAAGCACATCCTGCGCGAGCTCATCCGAATCAGCGCCGAGACCACGCGCGACGCCTACGACGACAGCGCCGATGTCTTCGACCTGCTCGACAAGGCTGAACAGGACCTCTACGCCATCACCAGCGGGAACCTCAAGCGGAACTATGAGCCGATGAGCGACCTGATCCAGGACGCCATCGCCAACATCGAGAACGCCAAGAGCAAGACCGGCGGCGTGAGCGGCGTGCCCACTGGCTTCACCAACCTCGACAAGCTCACCGCCGGCTGGCAGCGCAGCGACATGGTGATCGTGGCGGCCAGGCCGGCCATGGGAAAAACCGCATTCGTCCTCAGCATGGCGCGCAACATCGCCGTGGAGCACAAGAAAGCCGTGGCCGTCTTCAGCCTCGAGATGAGCAGCACCCAGCTGGTCACGCGCTTGATCGCGAGCGAGGCCGGCATCAGCAGTGAGAAGCTGCGCAAAGGCGAGCTCAACGACCAGGAGTTCACCATCCTGCACCAGCACATCGCGCGCCTCACCAACGCGCCCATCTTCATCGACGACACCCCGGCCCTCAACATCTTCGAGCTGCGCGCAAAGGCCCGCCGCCTCAAGAGCCAGCACAACGTCGATCTGATCATCATCGATTACCTGCAGCTGATGACCGGCGGCGGCGACAACCGCGGCGGCAACCGCGAGCAGGAAATCAGCAGCATCAGCCGGAGCATCAAGAGCATCGCCAAGGAGCTCGACATCCCCATCATCGCCCTCAGCCAGCTGAGCCGCGCCGTGGAGACCCGCGGCGGCGACAAGCGGCCCATGCTCAGCGACCTGCGCGAATCGGGCGCCATCGAGCAGGACGCCGACATCGTGTGCTTCCTGTACCGCCCCGAGTACTACAAGATCTATGAGGATGAGCACGGCAGCACCCTCGGCATCGGCGAGGTGATCGTAGCCAAGCACCGCAACGGCGCCCTCGACACCGTGCGCCTGCGCTTCATCCCCGAACTCGCCAAGTTCGCAGACTTGGACACCATGCCCGGTAACTTCGCCGTTGATGGCATGGGATCGGACGACGGCGCATTCCGCACCGTGACCCGGCCCAGCCGCATGAACGATGACTTCGGCACAGACGATCAGGACGCTCCTTTCTAGCAAGCCCATCGCGCTCGCTGCGACCTTGGCGCTCACGCTCCCGGCTTTAGCCTCCAAGCTGTTCATCCCGATGGATGGGACGCAGCGCGACCACCTGAAGGCCTACGGCGTAGCGTATTGGACGCTGCAGCGCGATGTGCCCGTGGAATGGCTGCTCAACTATCGCGGCGGGAGCTTCCTCATCGACCACTTCCAGGTGATCGAGCAGGAGCTCAAGGTGCGCGGCGTCAGCTTCCAGGTGATCGCCGATGCGCAGGCCGGTGCGATCCTCACCGAGATCGCCGATCCGGAGGTGAACATGGAAGCCGTGAAGCTCGAGAAGCCCCCCAGGATCGCGGTGTACGCACCAGAGAGCTTCCAGCCGTGGGACGATGCCGTGGCCCTAGTGATGCAGTACGCTGAGATTCCTTATGACCGTATCTACGACCCGCAGGTGATCGCTGGCGCGCTGCCGAAGTACGATTGGCTGCACCTGCACCACGAGGACTTCACCGGGCAGTACGGAAAGTTCTACCGAAGCTACAGCAATGCGCCGTGGTACCGCGCGCAGGTGCAGGAGAGCGAAGCCATGGCCGCCCAGCTCGGCTTCGCCAAGGTGAGCCAGATGAAGCTCGCCGTGGCCCTGAAGATCCGTGATTACGTGGCAGGCGGCGGCTACCTCTTCACCATGTGCTCCGGAACCGACAGCTACGACATTGCCCTGGCGGCGGAAGGCATCGATATCTGCGCCGCCGAGTTCGATCATGATCCCATAGACCCCGCCTGCCAGAGCAAGATCGACTTCAACCGAGGATTCGCCTTCCGCAACTACCGCCTGATCACCGATCCGATGATCTACGAGTTCAGCGACATCGACGCCACCGATATCCACGGGCGCATCGGCCAACCCCGCGATTTCTTCACCCTGTTCGACTTCAGCGCCAAATGGGACATCGTCCCCACCATGCTCTGCCAGAGCCATGAGCAAGTGGTGCGCGGCTTCATGGGCCAGACCACCGCCTTCCGCAAGGACCTGGTGAAGCCCGGCATCACCGTGATGGGGGAGAACAAGGCGCAAGGCACGGTGAAGTACATCCACGGCGAGCTCGGCCTGGGGCAATGGACGTACTACGGCGGCCACGACCCCGAGGACTACCAGCACATGGTGGGCGACCCACCCACTGACCTGAGCCTGCACCCCAACTCCTCGGGCTATCGGCTCATCCTGAACAACATCCTTTTCCCCGCAGCGCGAAAGCGCAAGCAGAAGACCTGAGCGCCTCCGCACCGGCGCTACCTTCGGCGCCTTTCCATGGAACTGGACCCGCTCACTGCCATCTCCCCCATCGATGGCCGCTACCGCGACCGCACCCGCCAACTGGCGCAATGGTTCAGCGAGCAAGCCCTCATGCGCTACCGCTTGCGCGTGGAGCTCGAATACTTCATCTTCCTCTGCGAGATTCCCTTGCCCGAATTGGCCGGAACCCCCTTGGCCAAGTTGAAGCCCGTGCAGGAGCGCGTGGCGAACTTGAGCACCAGCGATGCCCAACGCATCAAGGACATCGAGAAGGTGACCAACCACGATGTGAAAGCAGTTGAGTACTTCTTGAAGGAACGGCTCGATGAAGCCGGCCTCGGCGCACAGAAAGAGTTCGTTCACTTCGCCCTCACCAGCCAGGACATCAACAACACGGCCTTGCCGATGATGCTGATGGACTTCCTCCAGTACGGATACCTGCCGGCGATCACCGCCGTGCGCGATGCCCTGCATGGCCTCGCGCTCGAATGGTCGCAGGTGCCCATGCTCGCCCGTACACATGGCCAGCCTGCCTCTCCTACTCGGCTGGGGAAGGAGCTGCAGGTCTTCGTGGAGCGCATCGATCACCAGTTGCGCCTGCTCAACGATGTCCCCTTCAGCGGCAAGTTCGGCGGCGCCACCGGCAACTTCAACGCCCATCACGCGGCCTATCCGGAAATCGATTGGGTGGCACGTGCTGACGAATTCCTCTCGAAGCATCTCGCGCTGAAGCGCCAGCAGTTCACCACGCAGATCGAGCACTACGACCACCTCGCAGCGCTCTTCGACGCCATGCGCCGCGTGAACACCATCCTCACGGACCTCTGCCGCGACGTGTGGCAGTACGTGAGCCTCGACTACTTCCGTCAGCGCACCAAGGCCGGGGAGATCGGAAGCAGCGCCATGCCGCACAAGGTGAACCCCATCGATTTCGAGAATGCCGAAGGGAACCTGGGCCTGGCCAATGCGCTCTTCGGCCACCTCAGTGAGAAGTTGCCCATCAGCCGCCTGCAGCGCGACCTTACCGACAGCACCGTGACGCGCAACATCGGCGTGCCCATGGCGCACACCATGCTCGCCATCGACAGCATCGGCAAGGGACTCGGCAAGCTGCTCTTGAACGAAGCCGCCATCGCCCGCGACCTCGAAGCGCAATGGCCGGTGATCGCCGAGGGCATCCAGACCATCCTGCGCCGCGCGGGCTATCCGCAGCCCTACGAGCGCCTCAAGGAGCTCACGCGCGGCAAGGAGCGCATCACCGAGGCCGACATGCGCGCCTTCATCGAAGCCCTTGATGCCAGCGCCGAGGTGAAAGCGCAGCTCCGGGCGCTCACCCCGCAGAACTATACCGGGATCGACCTGATCGGCCGGGTGATGCCCTGAAGCAATCGCCGTCGCCCGCGCTGCGTTCACTTCCCATGCGACTGTTGCGAATCCGTTTGCCTCGTCGCTTGGTCATTGGCGCTTTGCTGGCATGCGGGGCGCTCCTCGCGGTGATCGCAGCCGCCGACCGGGCCGTGAGCAACGGGGCATCCGCCTATATGCACGATGCGATCGAGACCGTGCCAGCGAATGAGGTGGGCCTTGTGCTGGGAACCACGCACCGTGGGCGCGGAGGCGGCGGAAATCCCTACTTCAACCACCGCATCGCCGCAGCAACGGAGCTCTACCGATCGGGAAAAGTGAGTTGCCTGCTGGTGAGCGGCGACAACGGCATGCTCAGCTACAACGAGCCGCGAGAGATGCGGCGCGCCTTGATGGCTGCTGGCATCGATAGCTCTCGCATCGTGCTCGACTTCGCCGGATTCCGCACCCTCGATTCGGTGGTGCGCTCGCGGGAAATCTTCGGTCAGCAGCGATTCACGGTGATCAGCCAGCGCTTCCATAACGAACGCGCAGTTTATCTCGCCAGGCGCATGGGCATTGAAGCCGTGGGCTACAACGCCAAAGACCCGGGCACGCTGCGCGGCATGCGCGTGTGGATCAGGGAGCGTCTTGCCCGTGTAAAGGTCTTCGTTGACCTGCTGGCCGGCACCGGTCCGCGCTACCTCGGCGACCGGGTCCCATTGGAACAGCCGATGATCAGTGATTCGGCAACTGTTCAGGCGAACGATTCCACCGTCACCCTTCCACCAGCGCGGTGAAGCGCGGGTCCAGCGGGTCGAGCGCCTCCAGCCACTCATCGAGAACAACGTTGCCGCGCTGCGCGATGAACGGCAGCGCGCTCAGCCGGCGCTCCTGCAAAGCGCCTGCGGGGAACAGCTCCGCGAGGATGCGGTCGAGCCGCTGCATCTGTGTCGCCTCCTTGCGCCTAAGCGCACGATCCATTCGCGCCTGCAACCCATCAAGCGCCCGTTGCATGCGCACATGGGCCGACTCGGCGCTCTTGATGAGGGTTGGGTCCGTCAGCCCCGCCTTGCGTCGCATGGCTTCAGCGATCACTTGGAGCGAAGCGGCCTCTGGCGTGAGCAAGGCATCGGCACCTGCAGCCGCCCTGGCCAATGCTGTTCGCAGCTCATGATCCGGTTTGAAGAGATCCGCGAGGTCAAGATCGAGCTCGGCCACCAGCCGATCCGTCTTCGCAGGGATCAACGCGGCACTCGTGCGGAGCATCACGGCCGGCATGGGCACGCGCACGGCGTTGAAGAGCCACTTCAGCTGCATCCAATAGGCCAGTTCCCCACCACCACCGATGTACGCGATGTTCGGGAGCACGGTCTCTTGATAAACCGGCCGCAACAGCACATTCGGCGAGTAGTCCTGCGGGCGCAGTTCAAGGTCGAGCAGGAGCTCCTCCGCGGTGAAGCGCGGTCCCCCATCGAGCACCTGGAATGCTCCGCCAGGAGCTTCGATCCGCGAACGGTGCCCCGGCCGGAGATGGAAGAGGTTGATGCTCCGGGCATGGGCCTGCGGCGCGTAGCGCTCCTTCAGTTTCGCGTCAGCGTAGTCCACTGAGCGCTTGGTGATGCCGTTCAGGACCTCTTCCCGCATCACCGGCACGAAGAGCTGCTTGAGCCCTCGGTCGTCGCCATCAATGATCACCAGCCCGAAGCGACCGAAGAGGGCATGTGCGAAGAGCCGCGTTGCTTCGGCCAGGGTTCGGCCATCGCGATAACACATGCGCAGCAAGGCTCTCAACGAATCGGCTTCAGAACCTGCGCCCAGCAGCGAACAGGCCTCTTCGACAACTGCACTGATGCCATGCAGCTCCAAGTGTCCGACCGCTCCTTGAGCAGGCCCGGCCCAATGCAGCTTCTGCCCGATGAACCAGGTGTGATCGATCTCCGCCCGGTCATGGTCCTCGCTGGCCATCCAGAAGATGGGAACCACTGGCTTGCCCAGCATGGATTCCGCCTCCCGGGCCATGCGGATCGCATTCAGGAGTTTGAAGGGGACGTAGAGCGGACCGAGGAAAAGGCAGAGCTGATGGCCTGTAGTGACGGTGAGCGAATCCGCCTGGGCGAGCCGATCGATGTTTGCTGAGACCGGTCCATTGACGTCGATGCCCGCATACTGCTTCTTCAGCGCGGCCACGAGCGCCGTGCGTGATGCAGGATCGAATCGACGGGCCTTCGCTGCGGCCGAAAGACCCTCGCGCGTGGCCGGGAAATCCTGGAAAGCGCGGAGGAATTCATCGCCCGCCACGTGATCCAGGACCAGCGACGAGAATCGGTGCGTCGCCGCATAGGGTAGTCGATGGATCGGCATCGCGGTAAAAGTAGATGCGCATCGCCCGGCTACTTTCGGCGGATCAAATGCCCTGGTCTCCATGCCCATCCGTATGACCCCCGACCGCCCCAGCGGCGGAAACTCGCGCAGCAACATACCCAGCGGCGGCCCTCGTAGGGGCGGTGGCGGCGGAAGTGGCGGCATCGGCGGCGGATTGATCGGCGCCCTTCTCCCCTTGCTCTTCCGCAACCCCAAGCTGCTGCTCATCGGCGCGGTGATCATGGGGATCCTCTGGCTCATGGGCGGCCTCGATGGCTGCGGCGGCATGATGCAGCAGCAAGGCGGCGGCGACCTGCTCTCCCAGCTCACGCGCGGCGCCACGCTCGATCCCGCCGAGTACGACAAGGCGGAGGTGCATGAGCCGCTCGCGGATAACGTGAAGAACCCGCTGCCGGAGCGCGTCTCGCTTGAGGGCTTCGCACCGCCGCGCCTGAACCAAGGGCAGCAAGGGAGCTGTGTGGCGTGGGCCAGTGCCTACGCCGCGCGCAGCATCATCCACAACCAGGCTACGGGTGCGGCGCCGAGCAAGGCCTCGGCCTTCAGCCCGAGCTTCATGTACAACCGCATCAAGATCGAGAACAGCGATTGCCAGGGCAGCTATCTCAATCGCGCCATGGACGATCTGCTGAAGCGCGGTGCCGTGCCTTTCAGCGCCTTCGCATACACGGATCAAAGTTGCAACGAGCCGCCGGACCAAGGGCTTGAGCAGCAAGCCGCTCGCTTCCGGATCAAGGGCTCGCAGCGCCTCAGCCGCAGCGCGGATCCGCAGAGCGGCGTGGACTTGCTGGCCATGAAGCAATACCTCGCCCAGGGCTCTCCCATCGTGATCGGCATGATGGTGGGCGGCAGTTTCATGCAAGGCATGCAGGGCCGCGACCTGTGGCAGCCCACGCAGCAGGACACGCGCATGCAGGGCTTCGGCGGCCATGCCATGTGCGTGATCGGCTACGACGATTTCAAGCAAGGCCCCAACGCGCCGGGCGCCTTCCAGATCATGAACAGCTGGGGACCGGAATGGGGCAAGAACGGCATCGCGTGGGTGCCCTACGATGCCTTCGACTTCTTCACCAAAGAGGCCTATGCGGTCTATCCCATGGGCGAGAGCGCGGAGGCGAAGCCTGACCGATTCGACATCCGCTTCGGTCTGGCCGTGGTGAATGATGAAGGCATTGCCACCGGTGCTTACATCGCGCTGGAGCATCGTGGCGGGCGCGTTTTCCGCACCGGCTCACCGATCCCGAAGGGCACCCGATTCAAGATAGAAGTGACCAACAACCAGGAGTGCTACACCTACCTCTTCGGCGAAGAGACCGACGGCAGCACCTACACGCTCTTCCCCTATACGCCCAAGCACAGCCCTTATTGCGGCACCACCGGCATGCGCCAGTTCCCCAAGGACCATAGCCTCACCGCCGATCAGGTGGGCAGCATGGACGTCATGGCGATCCTGGTGAGCAACCAGCCGTTCGATTACCCGGCGATCAACAAGCACATGAATGAGAGCGGGGCCCGCGGCCTTGACGCACGGCTTGTTGACGTGCTCGGCAATGAACTGCTCGGCGCGGACCGGCCGGCTTATACCGATGGTGAAACGATAGGTGCCAGGGCGGATGCCAGTGCGAACGCGCTGGCCATCGTACTGGAGATCGAAAAGCGCTGAAGCCCCACGGCTAACTTGCCGCGTGCGACTCCTGCTCCCATTCATCGGCCTGATCCTTTTCCGCACGCCGGGATCGGCACAGTTCGCCGGTCCATTCCCGATTCCCGCACAAAGCGATGCCTCGCTGATCGCCCACTATAGCGGCTACATGCAGATGCGCACCACCGAGCGTGGCATGCCACTGAATGTGAACGCAATGGCCTTTGATCGGAACCGCACGCTCTGGCTGGCCCTTGAGGATGGCCTGCTGCGCTGTGAAGGCGATCGGCATACCCTGTACCAGCATGCGCGCGCTGACAGCACGAGCCTGCCCAACAACTCCGTGACCGATGTGCGAGAGGCGCCCGACGGCGGCATCTGGGTGGGCACGCAATCCGGCATGGCCCGGCTCGATCCAACCACGGGCCGCTTCAGGCGCTTCCTCATCGAAAGCGACTCACTGAATCCTGTGCTGGCGAACCGGTTCTGGCAAGTGGCGCCAATGCCTGACGGCAGTGCCATCGCCCTGACCGAGGAAGGCGTATTCCGGACCCTCGCCAACGGCGCGTTGGAACCGATCGCCGATCACCCGCTCTATGCGCGCCGATCGGAATCGCACAAGCGTCTCCTTCCGGACCGGCAACCCGATGCCGTGCTCGTTGCCGCGCGCGAAGGCATCTTCCGGATCAGCTCAAGCGGGGCGGCGGAGCCCGTGTTGCTCCTCAAAGACCTGTTCGATGGTGCGCCCCAGCAGATCATCTGCCTCACCTGGACCAGCGACAGCACCTTGGCCTGGTTCGACAACCGGTCGCGGTCGTTCATGGAACGCGACGCGTACGGCGGCACCCGACGCTTCGACGCCGGAGAACTGCTGCGCGAAGGTGAGGCCTTACGGGGTTTCCGGAAAGGTCCGCTCGGGGAGTGGTGGGTTTGGAACTGGGGCGGCATACTCCGCGTGGGCAGCGCGGACCACACACGAACGGTTACCGTGTTCAGTGATCGGAGCACGGCTTTGGGGACACCGGGCTCACTCGCCATTCGATCAGCTGCCGTGGATGACGAGGGCCGGTTCTGGTTGGTCGGTTCGCATGGGGCGCTGGCCTTGGTGCCTGCCGACCCCCGGATCGAACGATTCATGAACGATGCATGGGATCAGGACCACGCCACCCTCTGCGCGCTGGAATCACCCGATGGTGGCCTCCTGGTAGGCACATACAGAGCTGGTACGTTCATGCACGGTGCCGGCAACGAATGGCGCCAACTCATCCAGCTCCGGCCTCGGCGTGGAGCGCAGCATATGCATGGGGAGAACACGGTAACAGCGATCAAGCCAACTGAAAATGGCGGCTACCTCTTCTCCACCTACCATGGCATACACGCCACGGATGCCTCACTGGGCCGGTGGATCCATCGCGATGACCTCGAAGCGCTGAATCCGTTGCTCACCCGCGCGCACTTCATGGACCTGGTTCAGGACCGCGATGGCTGGTGGTGGGCAGCCTCTTGGCGCAAGGGTCTGTTCCGGTTCAACCCTTCGCTGGGCGTTTGCGAGCAGTATGTGCATGACCCTTCGGAGCCTTCGAGCCTGCCCATCGACCGATTGCTCTGCACGCTCGTCGATCGCGAAGGGCAGATCTGGATCGGCTGCAATGATGGAGGAGGTCTCTGCCGCTACCGCCGCGCCACGAACGACTTCGAACGGATCGCATTGGATCCCGGCGATGCGCTGGGCGAAGCCTTCGGCGTGGTGCGTGCGCTTGCCCAGGATCTAGATGGGGCCATTTGGGTGGGCACGCATAAAGGAGGCCTCGCCCGATATGATCCAGCCACACGGCGCACCGAGGTGTTCGATCGGGAACGGGGCGTCCCCGGTGATCTCGTGCGGGCCATCGTGGCCGATGAACGGTTGGGCCTCTGGATCGGAGGCACCGGGGGAATCGCCAAATGGAACCCGGAGCAGCGCGTTTTCCAGCGGCTCGACTTCGGGGTGCAATGGAGCGATGAGATCAATGGCATGCTGCTCTCGCGAGACGCACGCTCACTGCTGGTGCTCAATGGTCCCGAAGTGGTGCGGGTGAAGGTGCTCGACCCGGCACCGGCCAAGCCGCTGACCGAGCCCCGTCTCACCGCAGCGCATGTGAACGGGCAGTCCGTAGCAAGCGCCATGGGGCTGCGACTCATCGAGGGCCGCGATCGGCTCACGGTCGAATTCGCCCTGAATGACCCGATCCGTGCGCAAGGAGCGCGGGTGGCATGGCGGCTCACCGGCCGCGATTCCGTCTGGACCGATTGCCTCGGCTGCCGCAGCGCCACTTTCGGGGATCTGCCCAGCGGTGAATTCAGCTTCACGGTACGGGTCCTCGCTGATGTTGGCGCGTGGTCCGCTCCAGTGACCCTCCTTCGCTTCGAGGTGAATCCGCCGTGGTGGTCCACGTGGTGGTTCAGGCTATGTGCCCTCATCGCGCTCGCCGTGGCATCAGCGGTCGGGTTCCACGCTTACATGCAGCAACGGCTCCGAAAGGAGCGCGAGCGCTTCGAACGCGAACAGGCTGTGCTGCGCGAACGCGAGCGCATCGCCAGCGACATGCACGACGATCTGGGCGCCGGCCTGAGCGGCTTGAAGCTCCGCAGCGAGATGGCCTTACGCACCGAGAAGGATCCCGCCAAGCGCGAGCAGCTGGCATCGCTGGCCAGCGCCGCCGGCGAGATCATCAGCAGCATGCGCCAGATGATCTGGGCCATGGACCAGGACCAGGGCAGCGTGCAGGACCTGCTCGTTTATGCCACCAATTACGCGCGCGGGTACTGCGACCAGAACGGGCTCCTTTTCCGATACGAGGCCAATGGCCGGATTCCGGATGCCGCGCTCACCTCACAGCAGCGGCGCAACCTCTTCCTTGTGCTGAAGGAAGCGCTGCACAACGTGGTGAAGCACGCCCATGCGAGCAGCGTAAGCATATCCGCCGAATGGGATGCCGGCCTCCTCATCACGATCACTGACGATGGCATCGGCCTGCCCAACGCCGCCGATCAGGGCACTGGAAACGGCATGCGCAACATGCGCAAACGAATGACCGACCTCGGCGGCGAAATCGACATGCGATCCGGGCAAGGCACCACCATAAGGCTGCATGCACCGCTCGCCCCCACCCCTAACCTTCGTTCTATTGTCGGCCGCCCCTGAGGCCGAGAGATTTGCAGCATGACCGAGACCGCATCCATCCGGGTGAGCATCGTTGAAGATGACAGCACCATCCGAGAGACGCTGCGCTCCCTTTTCCTTTTCGAGGAGGGCATGGAGCCCTTCACCTTCCACAGCACCGCCGAGGATGCCCTGCTGCGCATGAAGGACCAATGCCCCGATGTGGTGCTCATGGACATCAACCTGCCCGGCCAGAGCGGCATCGATTGCGTGAAGCAGCTCAGCCAGCGCTGCTCGCGGACGCAGTTCCTCATGTACACGGTTCACGACGATGACCAGCGCGTCTTCGAGGCACTGAAAGCGGGTGCCAACGGCTACATACTCAAGAGCAGCACGCCGGATGAGATCATCGCTGCCGTGCGCGAGCTGCAGGCCGGCGGCGCACCCATGAGCGCGCATGTCGCCCGGCGCGTGGTGCAGCAATTCAGGCCGGCCGTTGCGGGCGGCGCAACCGACGACGCCCTGAGCGACCGCGAACGCAAGGTGCTGGAATTGCTTGCTGAGGGCCTGCTCTACAAGGAGATCGGCGAGCGCATGGGCATCACCACCGGCACGGTGAAGCAGCACATCCACCGCATCTATGGAAAGCTTCACGTGCAGAACCGCACCGAGGCCGTGAACCGGTATTTCGGGCGATGAATCCGCTTCGCTGCGCGATCCTGCCCGCGCTGCTCCATCTGATCCCTGCGGCTTCTGCTGAGCAGGCCCCCACTCGGAGCATGCGGGCACTGCCCCCTTTCGCCGATACGGTGATCGACCGGCAGATGCAGCGCATCCTCCATCAGATGGATGCCTTCCATGGCGACAGCGCCATCATGCTGATCAATGGCGCCCTGGCCCAAGTGAAACCGGCCGAGCATCCCGAAGCAGCGCATTACCTGCTGGCCTACCGCGCCGAAGTGCTGTACTACGAGGGCCTCTTCAACGAGGCCATGCGCGACCTGAACGAGGCCGAGCGCCTCGCGCACCAGCTCCAGGACAGCACATTGATCTCGAATGCCTACAACCTGAAAGGCCTGCTGCACGAGAACATCCAGGACAGCCAGGAAGCCCTGCCATACCTGCGCCTGGCGCTCCGGTGGTTCCCGCAAGCGCCGGCCGCGCGCTATCCGGTGTCCGAGTTGCACCACATCCACGGTAACCTTGCCAGCTACCTGAACACCCTTGGCCATCGCGACAGCGCGCAGTACCATGCGCGATTGAGCCTACGGCTGGCAGAAGCGGCGGGAGCGGTGCGCGCCACTGCCGTGGCCTGGTGGGCATTGGGCAACATCGCACTGAAAGCGGATGAGCCGGATTCGGCGCTGGCCTTCCACGACCGCGCATGGGCCATCGCCGATGCAGCGCGCGATCACGACATCGGCGTGGATGCGCTCGTGGGGCGCTGCATGGCGCTCGCTGAGGCAGGCCGAGCCACGGAAGCACGAGCGGCGCTGGTCCGCGCACGCAGCTACCTCGATGCGCACCGGCATCAGATAGGCCTGGTGACCCAGCGCAATTTCGAGCGCGAGGCGGCGCACGCCTTTGAGCGCATCGGCGAGCTCGCCCAAGCCTTGGGCCATCTGGGTGAATGGCACCGGATCGACAGCACGATCACCGCCAACAACATCCGGTCAGCGCTCTCCACCCAAGCCGAGCTCCTGCGCGCCGACAACGACCTTGAGGTGGAGCGCATCGAGCGGGAGCGCGTGGCGGCACAGCTCGTGGGCGAAACGCGCAACCGGCAACTCGCGATCATCGTCAGCGCACTTGCCCTGCTGGCCATCACCAGCGTCTATCTCATCCTGAACGCGAGGCTGCGCCACCGCAGGCACATGGCCGAACTGCGCGCGGAGCGGGAGCATCAGGAGCGCACCATCGCGGAGCTCCGTGTGCGGGAGCAGGTGAGCCGCGACTTGCACGACGACCTGGGCGTGGGGCTCAGCGCGCTGAAGCTTCGCAGCGAGATGGCCTTGCAGCAGGGCCGTGCCGATGGATTGGCGCCGCTGCTGCGCGAACAGGCCAGCTCGGCGGAGGAGCTCATTGCCAGCATGCGCCACATCATCTGGGCATTGCAGGATGACCAAGGCAGCCTCGACGACCTCGTGGCCTATATCGCAGCGCATGCCCGGGCCTACCTCGATGCCCACGGCATTGCGATCGAGGTGCACTCCCGCACCATGCCCGACCGCATGCTCACCACCCAAGAGCGCCGCAACCTCTTCCTCATCGTGAAGGAAGCCCTGCACAACGTGGTGAAGCATGCCGGGGCGAGCCGTGTCCGGCTGGATCTCGAATGGCGCGATGGGCTCATGATCGAAGTGGCCGATGACGGTCGGGGCATGCAACCGCAACGTCAGCATGGGCACGGCCTGATCAACATGAGGAAGCGCGCCGAGATGATCAGGGCGTCCATCGGATTCTCGGCGGGCCTCGATGGCCGGGGCACCTCGCTTCGGCTGCATGCACCGATGGCCGAACGAAAGTTAGCTTGATGGGCACGATGCATTCAGCCACCTTCGCCTCGTGGACGACACCATCACCCTCCGGATCGTCGAGGACGACGAGCGCATCCGGGAACTGCTCACCGCAGTGTTCCTGGCCACGCCCGGAATCGCCATGAAAGGCGCGCATGGCTCGGTGGAAGAGACGCTCGCGCTGAACGGCACCGGAGCCACCGATGTGGTGCTCATGGATATCAATCTGCCAGGCTTGGACGGCATTGAAGGCGTGCGCGAGCTGAGCCAGCGGTGGCCGCGCACCCAGTTCCTCATGTACACCGTGAACGACACCGACGACAAGGTCTATGAAGCCTTGAAGGCCGGCGCGAACGGATACCTGCTGAAGAACTCATCGCCCGACCAGATCGTGCAGGCGATCCGGGAGGTGAGCTCCGGTGGGTCGCCCATGAGCATGAGCGTGGCTCGGCGCGTGGTGAAGCATTTCAGGCCCGCTTCAGCGGAAGCGCATCCGTTGAATGCGGAACTGAGCGCGCGCGAATTCGAGGTGCTTGAACTGCTCGCCCAAGGGCTGCTCTATAAAGAGATCGCCGCAAGGCTCGGCATCACGGAAGGCTCCGTGAAGCAGAACATCCACCGCATCTACGGCAAGCTGCATGTGGTCAACCGCACGGAGGCTGTGAATCGATTCTTCGCGCGGAAGGTCGGGAGTTGAAGGAGATTGATGGCGTAGCGCCGATGAGGGCGGATGACCATCTGCAGCCCTCAACCTCATTCCCATCCAGCGCGCGGGCGCACCCTCCTTCCATTCAGCTTGTCAACCAAAGTTCTATTGAAGCCCGTACCATGAGCATGGAGCTTTGCGAGCACTGAAAACGCTCGCATGCTGCGCCTGATCCTCCTCCTGCTCATCGCCGTGAATCTCTCCGTCAAGGCGTTCGCCCAAGGCGTGGGCATCAACAACCCCACGCCCGATGCCAGCGCGCTGTTGGACCTCACGAGCACGGGCAAAGGACTGCTGCTTCCGCGCATGACCACGGTGCAGCGCGATGCCATTGCCGCGCCTGCCACGAGCCTGATGATCTACAACACCACCACCACGCGCTTCGAGTATTTCGATGGGCTGGCATGGGTGCCCTTGGTGGGTGGCGGTACGCTGGACCAAGCCTACGACTTCGGCGGGGCGGGCGCGGGAAGGACAATCACGGCCGATGCCGGGGCGGTGACCATAACAGGTGCGGACGGCTTGGTGAGCTCTGGCGGCTCCATCGGTTCAGGTGCGCTGGTGCCCGCCGGCTCCGGGACCCGCCTTGTCTGGAACCCGCGCAAAGGAGCCTTTCGAGCGGGTTTCGCCGGACTCACATCCTGGGACGATGTGAACGTGGGCACTCATTCCTTCGCAACAGGTTTCGGCACGCGTGCTTCCGGAATCCAGTCGGCGGCATTCGGCTCCAACTCGGTCGCATCCGGCAACAACGCGCTGGCGTTCGGCGTGAGCACCACCGCCTCCGGTGGCGGTGCATTCGCCGCAGGCAGCAACACGGTGGCCTCGGATGCCTTCGCCACGGCATTGGGATTTCACACGACGGCCAGCGGCCTCTACTCCACGTCCATCGGCACATTCTCCACTGCGGCGGGCGGAAGCAGCACGGCCGCGGGCGTGAGCAATACGGCGATGTCCTTCGGGGAAACCGTGCTGGGCATCGGTGCAACCACCTATACGCCTTCCCCTACAGGTGCTGGCAGCTTCGCTCTCGCGAACGGCCTCGACCGCCTCTTCGTCGTTGGCAACGCCATTGACGCGAACAACAACAGCACCGTGGATGCGGCAGAACGCTCCGATGCCCTGGTGATCCTCAAGAACGGCAACACCGGGGTCGGGACATCCACGCCGGTGGCCAAGCTTCATGTGCGGTTCACGCCGACGCTCAACAGCATCACACCTACGCTGCGCTTGGAGGCCGCACAGGCCGGTTCCGCTGCGAACATCACCTTCCAGAACAGCATCACCTCGAACAGTGCCTCGATGGGAATGCTCGCCGGTGGCGACTTCGGCCTGCACATGGGCTGCAACTTCGGCGGCTGCGTGATCGGCACGGAGGCCTTCCGGGTGAAGCCCAACGGGAACTTCGGCATAGGGACCACCAACGCCGCCGCCCGCCTGCATGTGGTGGGCAGCATCCGCATGGTGGACGGCAACCAGGCGGCAGGGCGCGTGCTGGTGAGCGATGCGAATGGCACTGCGAGTTGGCAGGCGTTGGCTCCGGCAACGGCAACAGCATGGGGCTTACTCGGCAATGCAGGCACCATACCTGGCACAAGCTTCCTTGGCACGACGGACAACCAGCCGCTGGTGTTGCGGACCAACAATGCTGAACGGATCCGGGTGGTGGGCTCGGGCGAGGTCGGCATCGGGACCGCTGCACCGACCGAACGCCTGGAGGTGGCCGGTCGAATGCTGCTCAGCAACGGCTTCAGCGCCGATAATGCCGCCCTGCTCTACCGCAGCAACACGGACTACCTGTTCCTGGGCCCACAGAGCGGCAGCAGCGCGAACGGTGCGGCCATCGCGCTCTACGGCAGCACCAATGCAGCAGGCGGCAATACGAACGGCATGGATGTGAACGTGCCGAATGGACGGGTTCGGTTCAACCACACGAACGGCGGGTTCGAGTTCCGCACCAACAGCACCAGTGGCTACACTGCCGCCATGGAATTGAACGACGTGGGCTTCCTGATCGGCCACAATTCCACCAGCCGCTTCATCAGTCTCTCGACCGGTGTTGGCGAACGCGTGCGCATCACCAATGCGGGAAGCAACCTCACTGCAGGCGGCAGCTGGGGCGTGCTCTCGGACCGCAGGGTGAAGTCCGACATCAGCACCCTCCAATACGGCCTGAAGGAAGTGATGGCCATGCAGCCGGTGCGCTACTTCCACCACGATACGAAAGGCTTCGAGCTCGACCCGCGCGGCAAGAGCGCCGAAGGCAAGCTGGACATCGGCTTCATTGCGCAGGACCTGCATGCCGTGGTGCCTGAAGTGGTGGTGAAACCGGCCGATGACACCACGAGCCTCTGGGCGGTGACCTACGAAAGACTGGTGCCGGTGCTGGTGAAGGCGATCCAGGAGCAGCAGGCGCAGATCGAAGCCCTTCGTACAGAATTGGAAGAAATGAAGCGCAAATGATGAAGCGCTCCCTGGCCTTCGCGTGCATGGCGCTAGCGCACTCCGTGAACGCCCAGCTCTTCACCGCCGCGAACGTGCCCATCACCGTCAGTGGCGGCACCGAGGTCACTGTGGAAGGCGGATTGCAGCTCAACGCCTCCTCGACGATCACCAATCAGGGCGAGCTGCGCGTGCAAGGCGACTGGACCAACAGCAGCGGCGGAACCGGGCTTACGCCAACGAGCAATGGCAACGTGCGGCTCTATGGCGGCACGCAGAACATCGGTGGCAGCAGCGTGACGGATTTCCGCAGGCTGATCCTCACCGGCGGCAACAAGCAACTCCTTCAAGATGCCGTGGTGGGCCTGCCCGGCCAGATGGACGGTACCGTGCAGATCGGCGCGCTGCTCTCGCTCGAAGGCAGGACCTTCACGGTGTTCAACCCTGCTGCGAACGCCGTGACCCATGCGGGAGGCTGGGTTGCCAGCGAGAGCCTGGCGAGCCGCTTCCAATGGGCATTGGGGAACGATGTGAACGAGCACCGTGTGCTGTTCGGCGAACCACTGGGGCCTGCGTTTCCCTTCGCGTTCACGCCGACTGCGGCTTATCCCGATGGAACCTTGCTGAGCGTGGCCACCTACCGTAGTGCGCCGGACAACACGCCCTACCCCATCACCGCCAACCAGCAGGTCACCAATATGGCTGGAGCGATGGTGGCCGACAACAGCCCGAATACGGCCGATCGCTTCTGGTTAGTGGACCTGCCCAACGGGAGTTCCACGGGCACCCTGCTCCTAAGCTTCGCGCCAGCAGAGGATCCGCAATTCGGACCGGGCAGTTGCCGCGCGCAACGCTGGCTGCAAAGCGGCACCACCTGGCAGTACCCGCCTCTTCCTGGCCAGAGCAACCCGGCGGTGCGCGAGGTGCTCGTGCCCAATGTGCCTTTTTCAGAAACCATTGCACCGGCGAACGAGCACATCTGGGCGCTGGCCTACGACAACTCGCCGCTGCCCATCGAGCTCATCCGCTTCACGGCCGAACCCACGCCAGAGCGCCATGTGCGATGCTCCTGGACCACCGCCATCGAACTGAACAACGACTACTTCACCATCGAGCGCAGCCGCGATGGCATCAGCTTCGAGGCCATCGGCACACTGCCCGGCGCTGGCAACAGCGTAGTGCGGCGCGACTACGAATGGCCCGACCGCACGCCCTTCACCGGCCTGAGCTATTACCGCCTGCGCCAAACCGACGACGATGGCAGCAGCTCCCTTAGCCAGGTGGTGCCGGTGTGGTTCGACGCGCAAGGCCCGGTGATCGCGGTTTTCCCGAATCCCAACAACGGCACCTTCATCATTGCGCGCGGCGATGCGGAAGATGAGCTGCCCTTCGAGCTGCTCGATGCTAGCGGCCGTGCGGTGCGCCAATGGCTGATGCCGCGAGGCGTGGAGCGCGAGAGCATCACCATCGCGGAAGCGAGCGGCCTGTACATGCTGCGCTGGAATGGCGGGCAGATGCGTGTGAGCATCGGACGGTAATCCTGGTCGCTCCTATTCATCCTGACGGATCTGGCTACTTTTCCGCCATGCGTCGGTTCCTCCTGCTACTCCTCGCCCTATTCGCACTCGCCCAATTCATCCGCCCGGACACCACAGCGCCAACCACCGACCCCGCGCTCGACCTGATCACCATCACGCAGCCCAGTGCTGAAGTGGCCGCGCTGCTTCGCACAGCCTGCTACGATTGCCACAGCAATAAGACGAAGTACCCATGGTACGTGAACATCACGCCGGTGAATTGGTGGTTGCAGCAGCATGTGAACGAAGGGCGAGGCGAAGGCAACTTGTCCCAGTGGGGAGCGCTGCCAGAGGGCAAACGCGCGCACTTCGTGGATGAGGCTGCAGAACTGATCGAAGAGGGTGAGATGCCCTTGCCCTCCTACACGTGGGCGCATGACGACGCCCGCCTCGATCAGCGGCAGCGCAAGCTGTTGGCCGAATTCTTCCAATCCCTGCCTGAAGCCGCAATCGAATGGCGCAGGGGCAAGCGGAAGCCCGAAGCAGGAGAGGCTCACTGAACCACCTCGGCCCGCAGATCGTGCTCATTCGCCCCGGTGATCCGCACATCCGCGAAGTCACCCACGCGCAGGTAATTGTCCTTCGTGGGGATGAGCACCTCATTGTCCACTTCGGGTGAATCGAACTCGGTGCGGGCGATGAAGTGGCCGCCTTCGGCCTTATCCACCAGCACGCGGAAGGTCCTGCCCACCTTGGCTTGATTCAACTCAAGGCTGATTCCGCCTTGGAGCTCCATGATCTCCTGGGCACGCTGTTCCTTCACCTCCTTGGGCACATCGTCCTCGAAGGTGTGCGCGTGCGTGTCCTCCTCGTGGCTGTAGGTGAAGGCGCCGAGGCGATCGAAGCGCATGCGTTCGATCCATTGGAGGTTGTCGTCGTGATCGGCTTTTGTCTCGCCGGGGAAGCCCGCGATGAGCGTGGTGCGGATGGCGATGCCGGGCACCTTCTCCCGAATGGAATTGACGAGCGCCTCAGTCTTCTCCTGCGTGATGCCGCGCCGCATGCGGGTGAGCATGCGCGTGCTGCCATGCTGCAGCGGCATATCCAGGTAGTTGCACACGTTGCTGCGGTCGCGCATCACATCGAGCACATCCATCGGGAAGCCCGAAGGGAAGGCGTAATGCAGGCGGATCCAGTCGATGCCTTCCACGTCGCTGAGGCGGGCCACCAGCTCATCGAGGTTGCGCTTCCTGTAGAGGTCGAGCCCGTAATAGGTGAGGTCCTGCGCGATGAGGATAAGCTCCTTCACCCCTTGTTTGGCCAGATTGCCCGCGTTGGTCACGAGCTGCTCCATGGGCGTGCTCACGTGCTTGCCGCGCATGAGCGGGATGGCGCAGAAGGAGCACTTGCGGTCGCAGCCTTCGCTGATCTTGAAGTAGGCGAAGTGGGCCGGCGTGGTGAGGAGCCGCTCCCCCACCAGCTCGTGCTTGTAATCGGCCTTCAGGGTCTTCAGCAGGCGGGGCAGGTCGCGGGTGCCGAACCAGGCATCCACCTGAGGGATGCCCTCCTTCAATTCCGTTCCATAGCGCTGGCTGAGGCAACCGGTCACATACACCTTCTCCACCAATCCTTCGTCCTTGGCCTTGGCGTAGCTCAGGATGGTATCGATGCTCTCCTGCTTGGCGTTCTCGATGAAGCCGCAGGTGTTGATCACCACCACGTTGTGATCGCCGGCATCGCTCTCATGGTCCACGGCGATGCCGTTGGCCTTGAGCTGCGCCATCATCACCTCGCTGTCGAAGGTGTTCTTCGAGCAGCCTAGGGTGACCACGTTGACCTTGGTGCGCTTGAGGGTCTTCGCCTTCATGGATGGGGGCTCGTCGCGGGCGATGGCGGGGCCTTCATCGGGGTGGCGAAGCTAGGTGCACGCCGCGTGTGCATCCGGCAAAGCGCGCATGCCACGAGAACCGAACGGAAGGCACAAGCCCATTCGATCACCGGAACTGGAGTTCATAGAGCTTGCGGTATGATCCCGCCTGCGCGAGAAGCTCCTGATGGGTGCCCTGCTCGATGATGCGGCCCTTGTCGAGCACCAGGATGCGGTCAGCGTGCTGCACCGTGCTGAGGCGGTGGGCGATCACGATGCTGGTGCGTCCGCTGGTGATGCGCTCGGTGGCCTGCTGGATCAATTGCTCGCTGACGCTATCGACGCTGCTGGTGGCTTCATCGAGCACGAGCACAGCGGGCTTGTGAACGGCCGCGCGGATGAAGGCGAGCAATTGGCGCTGACCGGTGCTGAGGATGCCGCCGCGCTCGCCCACTTCGGTGTCATACCCCTTGGGCAACTTCAGGATGAAGTCGTGGGCGCCCACTTCCTGCGCGGCAGCGACCACTTCCGCGCGGGTGATCGCGGGGTCATTGAGCGTGATGTTGTTGTGGATGGTGTCGCTGAAGAGGAAGACGTCCTGCAGCACCACGCTGATGGCGCGCCGCAGTTCGCTCAGCTTGTAGTCGCGGATATCGGTGCCATCGAGATGCACGGCGCCCCTTTGGTAATCGTAGGCGCGGCTCAGCACGTTCACCATGCTGCTCTTGCCACTGCCCGTGGCGCCCACGAGCGCGATCATCTGGCCTGCCTTCGCCTCGAAGCTGATGTCGCGCAGCGCCCAATTCTCCTCCTCCGCAGTGGCCTCATCGGTGTAGGCGAACCACATCCCGTCGAAGCGGATCTCGCCGCGCAGGCCATCGGCGCTCAAGGTCCCTTCGTCGGAGAGTCCGGCATCGGTATCGAGCACCTTCATCACGCGCTCGCTGCCCACCATGCCCATCTGCAGCACATTGAAGCGGTCGGCCAGCTGGCGGATGGGCCGGAAGAGCATGTTGATGAAGAGGATGTAGGCGAACACATCGCCCAGGGTGGCGAAGCCGGCCAGCACATCCTTCACGCCCCACCATACGAGGAAGCCGAGCGAGATGGCGCTGAGGATCTCGACCACCGGGAAGAAGATGCTGTAGGCGAGCACGCTGCGGATGTGCGCCGCGCGGTGCTCCTTGTTGATGGCCTTGAACTTCTGGTACTCCTGCTGCTCCCGCCCGAAGACCTGCACCACGGCCATGCCCTGGATATGCTCCTGCACGAAGGTGTTGAGCCTTGCCACCTGCGTGCGCACGTCCTGGAAGCTCTTCTGGATGCTGTTCTTGAAGATGTTGGTGCTCCAGAGCAGCAAGGGGATGGGCACCATGCTGAGCAGCGCGAGCTTCCAGTTCACCACGAACATCACGGCCACCACCACCACGAGCTTGAGGATGTCGCCCATGATCATGAGCAGGCCCTGCGAGAAGATGTCGTCGATGGTCTCGATGTCGCTGATCACGCGCGTCACCAGCTGGCCGATAGGCGTGCGGTCGAACCAGCGCAGCTTATTCCCGATGATGCGGGTATAGAGCCGCTGCCGAAGGTCGAAGGTGACGGCCTGCCCCAGCCAGGCGGTCCAATAGGCCTGGTAGAACTGCACGATGGTCTCGATCACGAGCAGGGCCATCACCACGAGGGTCACGATCCACAACCCGCGCGCATCGCCGGTAAGGGCGTAGTCATCGATCATGTCGCCCATGAGCAGCGGGCGCACCACGCCGAGCACCGCCAGGAAGATGGTGAGCGCGAACGTGGTCCAGAACAGTGCGCGGTAAGGCTTCGTGAACGCGAATACGCGCCCGAAGAGCTTGCGGTCGAATGCTTTGCCTTGCGCGGTGGAGCTCATCCCTGAAGTGGGCCGCGAAGATGGTTCGGCAGGAAGGGATACACGACATGCTCCAGGTAAAGTCCGCAGGCCGGTGCGCTCCTTCCCGCCGCATGGCGGTCCCTGGCGGCGAGCACCTCGGCCATGTGGCCGGCTGGCTGCTGTCCCTTGCCAATGCGCATGCCCATGCCCACGATGGCGCGCACCATGTTACGCAGGAAGCGATCGGCCTTGATCCGGAACACGTACCCGTTCGGCGTTTCGGCCCACACCGCTTCGCGCACTTCGCAGATGCTGGTCTTCACATCGGTGCCCACCTTCTGGAAGCTGCTGAAGTCGTGCGTGCCGATGAGCGCCTCGCACCCTTCGTTCATCGCTGCCACATCGAGCGCGGGCCTCAACTGGTGCGAACGGTCCGTGAGGAAAGGATCCTTCTCCCGGTGGATGCGGTAGCAGTAGCCGCGCTCGGTGGCGCTGAAGCGGGCATGCGCATCATCGGGCACCACGATCACGCGCTTCACCGCGATGTCGTCGGGCAGCAAACTGTTCAAGCTGTACATGAAGCGATCATCCAGCGGCGCATCGCTGGGCCCATCGAAATGCAGGAAGAACTGCGTGGCATGCACGCCGGTGTCGGTGCGACCGCAACCGATCGCATTCACCTTGTGCCGATGCAACGCGAATTGCAGTGCGCGCTCCACCTCGGCCTGCACGCTGGGCGCATCGGGCTGCCGCTGCCAGCCGCGATAGGCCGTGCCGCAGAAGGCGATCTCGAGGAAGTAGCGCGGGAGGATCTCCATGCGGGCGGCGAAGGTACCGGGCCATTACTTCGCCCCATGACCCGCATCGGCCTCCTATCCGACACCCATGGCTGGCTGGACCCGCGCGTTCAGGAGCATTTCAAGGAGTGCGATGAGATCTGGCACGCCGGCGATATCGGCGATCTGAGCGTGACCGATGAACTTGCGCAATGGAAGCCCTTGCGCGCCGTCTGGGGCAACATCGACGACGCCAAGGCGCGCAAGGCCTTCCCCGAGCACCAACGCTTCACCCTCGGCGGCGTTCGGGTGTGGATGACGCACATCGGCGGTCGACCTCCGCGCTACGATCGCGCGGTGATCGATGAACTGCGCCGCGACCCGCCGGACCTCTTCATCTGCGGGCATTCGCACATCCTGCTCGTGCAATTCGACCCTAAGCTGAATTGCCTCTGCTTGAACCCCGGCGCCGCAGGCCGGCATGGATGGCATACCATGCGCACGGCCATGCGCTTCACCCTCGAAGACGGGAAACCGAAGGACCTGGAAGTGATCGAATTGGGGAAGCGCGGCGCAACTTAAAGGTCACCGCAGCATGCTGAAGTGCCCACGGTACTCCTTCGCGTAGGCGCCCCACTCCTTCACGCGCGCCCAGTACACGAATACGCTCGAACTGTACCCGGAGCCATCCCAGCCCTGCTCGGGATCATCGGTGCGGAACACCTCATTGCCCCAGCGGTCCCAGATGGCGAGCTCATACTCGCGCGCGCCCACTACGCTCGGTCGCCAGGCTTCGTTCTTGCCATCGCCATCGGGTGTGAAGGCGGTGGGGGCATAGAAGAAGTGGCCGCTCACGATCACAACGCGCGTCGTGCTATCCGTGCAGCCATTCTCCGTGGTCACGACCTGCGTGATGGTGTATTGCCCTGGGTCGGCGAACGAGTAAGCGAAGGCTGAGTCCGCCACTTCTTCTCCGGCAAAGGTGTAGAGCCACTCTGCAGCAAGCGAGCTGTAATCAGTGATCTCGATGCGCGGATCCATGATGCTCACTTCATCGGGCAGCGCCGTGAAGGCCGCCACAGGCTCGGGGAATACCTCTACGGCGCCGGGCTTGTTGCGTGTAACGGTGGCCACGCAGCCGGTGCTGGTGCTGGCCGTGAGCGAGACCGAATAGCGCCCGGGATCCTGATAGATGTGCATGAGGGCTTCAGCCGTGGCGGTCGTTCCATCGCCGAGGTTCCACAGCAATGTGTAAGGTGTAGCGGCGGTGACCAATGCGTTGAACGGGAACTCTGCACCTACGCAAGCCAATGAGCCATTGGTGAAATCGACCGTGGGCATCGGGAACACCGTCACCGAATCGGTGTAGCTCGCGGTGCAGCCGAATTCGGTCATCGTTAGCGTCACGGGGAAGGTGCCCACCTCCGGGAAGATGCCCTGCACGTTGAGGCTCGTTGATGTGTTCGGGAATCCGTTCAATCCAAGATCCCAAACAACCGTTGCGCCGCCCTGCGAGCCGCTTGCATTCAGCAACGCAACCTCGCCAGGGCAACGGATCGGCGGACGCAGGAAGAAGACCGGCGGCGGCACGTGGGCATCGAAGACCCGCGTGGCGGTATCGGCGCAAACGGGTCCATTCTGCGCGATCAGCGTCACGGTGTGGTAGCCCGGCACCCCGTAGATCCACGATGGCGATTCCTGGGAGCTGACATCCGCCGAAGTCCCTGGCTCACCGAAATCCCATTGATAGGTCGCAGCGTCAACGCTTTCATTGCTGAAGGTGAAGCCGAGCGTGTCGCAGAAGCTGTCCTGGTCGGCGAAAGTCGCCGTGGGCTGCGGATGCACATTCACATTCGCGCTGAAGGTGCCGCTGCACCCGAATTCGCTCACGTTGACGGTTACCAGCTGGGTGCCGATCGGCTCGAACACCACCACCGGAGCCGGGCCCTGGGCGGTCTGCGGCGAAGCACCGGGCCCGAATGTCCATTCGATCGTGGGTGCGTTGCCGATGTTGCCGCTGATCAGGAACTCGAGCTCCTGAGTCCCGCACAGGGGCGGCGGAACGCTGAAGCTGGGCTGCAGCGAGGGCGCCACCACGTAATCAGCAACCGTGGTATCCGCGCATGGCGCTCCGGGGTTGGCGATCAGGGTAACGGTGTAGGTGCCTGGACCGGGGTAGGTGTAGCTGGGTTCCTGCGCGGCGCTCACATCAAGGGTGGTGCCCGGATCGCCGAAGTCCCATTGCCAGAATTGCCCACCGATGCTCTGGTTGGTGAAGTCCTGGGTGAGCGAGCAAGCCTGCCCGGGGCCCTGCGAAGCGATCACCGCGCTCACGGCGGCATTGCAGGCCACCACCCGGAACATGAAATCGCGCCTCGTGGTGCCGAGGAGGTTGCCGTTGCGGTATTCGCTCACGCAAACGCCGATGGTGAATGTGCCTTGCAGCGTGGGATGCACGGTGAGCTGACCCGATGCGGCATCGATGGCGATGGGCGGGGCGCTGTTGATCGGATTCGCCGCGGAATAGCCCGCAGCCCAGTTCACCGGAACATAGGGCGGCGGCTCCGCCAACGGCGCCGGGTTGATCGCATCGGCGCCTTGGAAGGGCGCGCATAGCTCGTACACCAGCTGATCGCCATCGGGATCGGTGGCGCTGTGATCGAAGCTCATGTCCTGATCAAGGCACAAAGCGATGGGCGGATAGTCGTTGAAGCGCGGGGAGCTGTTCACGCTGTTCGGCGGACCTGGGATCGTGATGGTGCAGGTAAGGCCTTGCTGGCCGGTGAGGTTCTGCATGGCCGGCGTCCTGCAGCAGCGTTGATAGCTGATCACGTAGCCGCCGGGCGTGGGCGGAAGGTTGAACGTGGTCACATAAACCGTGGTGCGCACGCAGACGCTGGGCGGAGCGCTGAGGCAAGGGTCGTTGATCGTGACCGGAACCACCGTTTCGCCCGGGTTCGGGATGCTCACGCTGTTCACGAAGGCGCCGTTGGCCGTGAACACCGCCATCTGGGCGCTGGCATCGAAGCCCGTATTGTTGGTGTTGTCCGGGCCGCAATCGCGGTAAAGCCTGAGGGTCACTTGGTACTGGTTACCACCGAGGTGGTCGTAGTACATGTCGCCCCCGATGATATGGGTGCACCAAGCCACCGCCGTGAATGCCAGCCCTGCGGCAATTGCGGCGATGCGTTGGAGGGCGGCCATCGGCTGGAGTTCAGCTCCCCGTCAGCGAAGGATCGTCACATGGCCGCTGTATTCGCGGTCGTCGCTGAGGTGAAGGACGTAGTAATAGGTGCCATCGGGCACGCCATCGCCGCGCCACGTGTTCTTGTAGTTGAGCGTCTCGTACACCTTGTTGCCCCAGCGCCCATAGATGGTGAGCTCGTTGGGGTAGTACTGCACGTTGCTGATCTCGAAGAACTCATTGGTTCCATCCCCGTTCGGGCTGAACACATTGGGTATGGTGATCGGGCCGCCGAGGATCTCATACAGCATGCTCGCCTGATCGCTGCAACCATCGGCTGTGGTAATGGTGAGCACCACTTCATAGGTGCCAGGCCAGCCGCCATCCCAGTTGGCAACGGGAGCTGATGGCGCGAAAGCACTGCCCTGCATGCTCCAATTCCAATCGGTTATCACGCCGCCATTGGGCGAACTGGTATCGGTGAACACCACCGACGTCCCGATCTGCTGCGGCGGCAAGGGATCGGCGAGGAAACTGGCGTCAGGAAGCCCATAATTGACCACGTACTCCGTGTAGAAGCCGGAACACCCATTCTGAGAGACCAATAGGCTTACCTCGTGCGTGCCCGGTCCGGGGAATTGCACGGTAACAATGCTGTCGGTACTGGTCTGAGGAGCACTGCCGGCGCCGAGTTGCCACAGGATGCTCGCTCCGGCATTGAAATCCCCTTCTGCGACCAGCGTGACAGGATCATTCCCGCAGAAAGGCGGCGGGGGGATGATCACGGGAGAAGGTGCCAGATAGAGCTGGTAGTTGACCACGATGGTATCCGCACAGGTGGTGCCCGGATTCGCGATCAAGGTTACCGGGTATGTTCCCGGCTCGCTGTAGCTCCAGAACGGGTTCTGCTCCGTGCTCGTATCGAGGTCACTGTTGGGGTCGCCGAAGTCCCATTGGAATTCATTGGCCCCCACGCTATTGTTCACGAACTGCACAGCCAGGCTCTGGCAGAACTCCGTCTGCTCTTGGATCGCAGAGACCACGGTGGCATCGCAGGCCACCACCTTGAAGAGGAAATCGCGGCGTGTTTCACCGAGCAACTCGCCGTTCCTGAACTCCTGCACCCGCACGCCCACATTGAAGACGCCCTGCAGAGTGGGTGTCAGCGTGAGCAAGCCGGTCACGGGATCGATGCTGATGGCGGGATCTGAATCAATCTGGTAGCTCTCACTGTAACCAGCCCCCCAAGGCACCGGATCGTATGGCGGCGGCGCGGGCGGATTGGGTTGCGCCACACCGGCACTTGCCCCATTCAAGGGGTTGGCCAAGGAATAAACGAGCGAATCACCATCGGGATCGCTCGCGCTGTGATCGAAGGCGAGCGGCAGATCCAGGCACAAAGCCACCGGGGGCAGCTCATTGAATCGCGGCGAACTGTTCACTGGCACACTCGATCCTGGAATACGCGTGGTCACGGTGATGCCCAAGTCCTCTGGAGCGATCAGGTTCTCGATGATGCCCGTGCGGCAGCACCGTTGATAGGTGAGGATATACCCGTTCTCCGTGAGCGGCAGCACGAAAGTGCCTGTGTAAGACGTGGTTTCGATGCACACGTTGGGAGGTAGCGTCAGGCAGGGAGATTCCAGCACCACGGGCACAACGGAGGCCCCGGGGAAGGAGAGCTGCTGCACCTGGAGCAAGGAGTAATTCACCCCATCGAAGACCCCGATCGCGGCCAGCGCATCGAAATCCACCGTTGCATCGCAATTGCGATAGAGCTTCAAGGTCACATTGTAGAGCCCGCCGCCAAGGTGATCGTAGTACAACTCACCGCCAATGATATGGGTTGCGCGGGCGGAGGTGGCCGTCATCAGGGTGATGACCAAAGCCCCAAGGATTCGATTCATGCTCATTCGACCGATTCGATGTCGCCGGGGTTGCCTGCCAGCGGTTGATTCGTGGTGAAGGTAGCGGACGCCGCCCAAATGGCCGCCCATGCCTCCTCATCCAGCACGGCGTACCGGCCGTCATCGCAATCCAGCATCTGGGCGATCCGGACCTGCTCCGGATACTTTGCATCGGTGACCCTGTGCCTGACCAATCTGCGCCCGATACGCTGCACTTCAGCGAATGAGGCTGGGCCGTCGATACGGTAGTAATGGTCGCTGCCCTGCAAGCGCCGGTATGCCGGGAAGGCAATCGGGCCGGATCTATCTTCCGCCGCCATGGGTCATTTCCTGGAACAGGTGGCGGATAAGCTCCTTGAGCGCCACGCACCCGGCCTGGACCGCGTCCTGGTGGTGGTGCCGAGCCGAAGGGCCGCCCTGCACCTGCGAAAGTACCTGGCCGAACGATCCGGCAAAGCGCTCTGGAGCCCGGAAATCCTCGACCCTGGGGCCTTCATGGAGCGCGTGGCCGGGATGCGGAGAGGCAGCCAGCCTGACCTCGTGATCGAATTGCACCGATGCCATCAAGCGCAGCATGGATCCGCAGCGGAATCCCTTGCTGAATTCCTGGAGTTCGCCCCGGCGACGTTGCGCGATATCAGCGACGTGGACAACCACTTGCTCAATCTGGACGACCTCTACCGCGATCTGCGCCACTACCATGAGATCGAAGAATGGAGCTTCCGGGCAGAAAAGGAACTCAGCACCACGCAATCTGCCGCCATCAGACGCTGGCAGGAGACCGCCGATTTGCATCGGCGCTTCACCGAAGCCATGATCGCACGCGGCGTGGGCACCCCAGGAGCCATTGCCCGGCAAGCCACGCGATTGGCCTCCAACGCGGACTGGCTGCCGCCGTGGTCCGCTGTTTGGGCTGTTGGCCTCAATGCCCTGGAACCAGCGCTGGTCAAGGTACTCCAAGCACTTAAGGAGCGCAGCTTGCTGCATGTTTGCTGGGACGCCGATGGCTATTACCTCAACCAGCCCGAGAACGAAGCGGGCCGTTTCATCCGCGAGGGCATGCGTCATCTAGGGACTGGGGAGGTGGCCACCGCTGATGGCATCGGCCAACGCACACGCCGGATCGACCTGATCTCCCTGCCCGACCGCATGGCGGTATGCCGTTTCGCAGCGCAGTGGGCGCTTGACCTCAGGCCCGATGCGCGATCCGAATCCGCCATCGTGCTGGCCGACGAGCAATTGCTGCAGCCTCTGCTCAATGCCCTGCCCGACGAAATAGGGCATTTGAATGTCTCCATGGGCTTGCCCGTCCAGGACCTTCCAGTGCATGGCCTGGTGAATCACTTCATCCGCCTGCGCTCCGGGACACCGGATCGGCTGGAGGTCAAAGGCGTCTGCACCCTGCTCAGCCATCCGCTGCTCCATGGCGGCGATAGCTCCGTCAACCTCGTGCAGCATTTCATGCGGAGCAGGTCAACGCAGGTATCCGTTGCTGACGCGGTTGCTGCGTTCGCAGCAGCCGGGCTGCCACCGGAAGCGTGTCGCGCGCTCCTATGCCCGGCCAACGACCCCGACCGGCTGCTCCAATCCTTGTACGAATGGGTTCTTGCGATTCAACCCGGAAATGACCTGGTGCGTGAGCAGGTTTACCAATTGACCTTGCTCGACCGCGACCTGCGGCAAGCGCTTGCGCGCGGCGGTGGGCCTCGTCTTGATCCTCGCGACCTCGCACTGGTCCGAGACCGGCTCATGGGGCAGGCACGCATCAACTTGTTCGGTGAGCCCCTGCAAGGCTTGCAAGTGCTCGGGATGCTCGAAACGCGAGCCCTTTGCTTCAGGCAAGCGCTCATCCTCGGTGCATCGGAGGGCATTCTCATCGGTCGAGATGAGCCATCGAGCTGGATCCCATTCGATGTTCGACGGCATCATGGCCTCCCGCTCCGGGCGGATGCCGATGCCGTGGCCTCCTACCACGTCCATCGGCTCATGCAAGGTGCCGATGTCCTAACCTTGGCCCATGCACCTGCAGCCGATGGCAGCGGATCGCCAGCGCGTTTCATCGACCAATGGGAGCACGAATTGGCCCCGGTCTCAAACACCTTCGTCCGGCGCCGGAGCGTAACGGCTGCACCTCGGCCGCCCCGAGCCGCGCAGCTCGCGATCCCGAAGGATGAGGCCGTGATCGAAGGCATCCGCCGATTGCTCGCCGAGGGCATCTCGCCAACCGCGCTCGGCACCTGGCTTCGCTGCCCAATGGACTTCCATGCCAAATACGTCCTTGGCATCCGAGCGGGCATCGATGACAATGGTCAACTCGCGGATGATGTGCTCGGAACGGCCGCGCACAAAGCCATCGAAAGCATCTATCGCCCTTGGCTCAACATGCCACTTGAGGCCGCAAAGCTGGTGGAAGCTGCGGCCCGGGCAGAGGAATCAGTGACGCAAGCCTTGAAGGCGGAAGTGCCCGAGGAACTCCTCACCACTGGCAGCCACCTGCTGCGCGGGTCCATGGCCGGCAAGGCCTTGCGCCGCATGCTTGAATCAGATGCCGCACGGGAGGATCTTACGCGGACCATTCCCCTAGCAGTGGAGATACGTCTTCGGGCAGAGCTAAGGCCCGGCGCGGTGATCAAAGGCTCCGTTGACCGGCTGGAACGGCGCAATGGCGTGCTCTGCGTGCTGGACATCAAGACCGGGAGCTTCAAGGAGGAAGCGCTGAAGCTCAAGGGCCTTGACCGTGGCTCGATCCATCACGAGCGGCGACATGCCTTGCAGTTGCTGATGTATGTGGCCATGTGCTTCCATGAGGATCCAAGGCTCGATGCGATGCGCGCGGGCATCGTGCCGATGAGGAAACCCGGTTCCGGCGATGGAGCCTGGCTGAGTGTCATGGGCGAGAGCATCATCCGGCGTGCACTGCTTCCGGACATCGACGCATTGCTGCTGCAGATCATCGATGAAATGCTCGACCCGGCCGGTTTGATCGAGCACGATCCCGGCAGTGACTATTGCGAATGCTGCGTTCTATGAAAGCGAACAGGGGGCCGAAGCCCCCTGTTCCATTCGTGTGATCGAACCGCTTACCGGTACACGATCTTATGCGTCGAAGTCTCGCCGTTGCGCTTGATCTTCAAGGTAGTACACCCCGTTGCTCGCGCTGGTGAGGTCCATTTCCTTGCGGTAGGTGCCTTCAAAGTTCCGCAGCATGTCATTGAAGACCACCTGGCCAAGCGCATTCACCACTTCAATGGTGACATCAGTGGCCGTGCCCACCGAGAAGGAGAAGGTGAATTGGCCATTGTTCGGATTGGGCAGGATGCTCACGCTGCCATCCTCTTCAGCGGTGGCGAGGCCCTTGTAGATGCTACCCGTCAGGTCGCGCCCCCCAAGGGAAATGTAGTAGTTCGCGTTGTTGGCGGCTTCGCCGGTGAACGAATCGTTCACGATCTCGAATTCGCCTTTGCCGGTTACCGGGATGGTGGCGATCACCACCTCTGCGCCAGCGGCCAATGAGGTTTCCAGCTCGGTGAGCGGCAGCATGCCGAAGCCAGCGTAAACCTGATAGTTGAACGTGCCATTCTCGCGGATCGCACCGCTCTTGGCCAAGGGGATGAACTGGGCTGGTGCGCCTTCCTGCACGAGCGTGCCAAGGCCAGCGCCCGAATTGCGGTCCCAGCGAACCGTGAATACCAAGCTGGAGACGATGCCGTTGAAGTTCTCGGTGGGCCGCAAGCGGACCTCGAGTTTCTCGCCATTGCGGAACAGGCCGATATCAACAGTGCTTTGAGCCGTAAGAGGCGCCATAGCGGCGGCGGCGATCATCGCAGTGAGGGCGGAGCGTAGGTTCATGATGCGTTCAATTGGTTGTGTTGGCGTCAGCTTTCTTTGAAAGCCGCGGCAAGATAGAGGACTTATGGGCTACCCGCAAGCCCGCCATATGCGATGTGCATGAACAGATTCTGCACACCCTTGAAAACCGAACAGGGGCCCTTCGGAAAGGACCCCTGCGCGGTAAACCTGCAAGGAATGATTGGAACCAGCCCAAAGCCAGGAAGAAGACTTTGGTTGTAAGGAAGACGCCCGGTATGGCACAGGGTTGCCACCAGCGCATGAATTATCACGGAGTGAACTTGTACCCGACCCCCCTGATTGAATGGAAGTGCTTGGGAATCCGTGGGTCAGCCTCAAAATATTTCCTGAAGGCGACGATGAAATTATCCACGGTACGGGTGGTTGGGAACACATTGTAACCCCAAACCTTCCGCAAAATCTCCTCCCGCGATACCACTTCCCCGGCACGTTCAACCAGCAACCTTAGCAGGAGCACTTCACGGTGGGTCAGGGTCCGGACCGTGCCATCGGCTCCCATGGCCTCGAACGCGCTGAAATGAATCGTGCCGCCTTCGAAGCGATAGGGATCCGGAGCGCTCTGTGACCGGCTCCGGGAGCGAAGCACGAGCTTGCCCAATCGCAGCAACAGCTCAGTGAGGTCGAATGGCTTGCCAAGGTAATCGTCGCCGGCCCGCAAGCCGCGGATGCGATCATCGGTGCCAGAGCGTGCTGTGAGGAATAGCACCGGAACCTGGTTCCCGTCCAATCGGATGGTCTCCACCAAGGTGAATCCATCGATGCCCGGAAGCATCACATCCATCACCACCGCATCGAAATGCGCGCCCCTCAGCTTCTCCAACGCCTCTGGACCGTTCTGCGCCACCGAGACGGAATAGCCTTCCATCTCGAGATTCAGCTTCATTGCGCTGCGCAACGATGGCTCATCCTCAACCAGCAGCACACGCTTGCCTTCCATCCGGCAAAGATGGCCCTGAGCCGCAGCCATGAGGCGGGTACTTTTGGCGAATGACATTCACACCGCAGCTCGCAGACCAGGCCAATGGATTCGTTGAGCAAACCATGATCTCGCACTTGGGCATCCGCTTCAGCGTGAACAAGGCCGGCCAACTATGCGCCACCATGCCGGTTGACCGCCGCACCGTGCAGCCCATGGGCCTGCTGCATGGAGGTGCAACAGCCGCATTGGCGGAGACCCTCGGCAGCGTGGGCTCGGCGTTGATCGTGGGCGCCGAAGGGAAGGATACGGTGGGCCTTGAGCTGAACGTGAACCATCTGAAGGCGTCTCGATCAGGGAATGTGATGGCCGTTGGCGAGTTGCTGCATCAGGGCCGAACCACGCATGTGTGGGACATCAAAGTGCGCAACGATGCGGGTGAGCTATGCGCCGCTTGCCGGATCACGAACCTGATCATCGAACGGCGTTGAGCGCTGCCCCCCTTATCGATGGGCTCATACGGAGCGGGGTCACCTTTGCGGCTTTCCGCGAGCCTGGCCAGGAAGCCGTCGCCTATGTGCAGTCCGATGATCAGCTCAGGCCGGCGCATGCCGGGCAGCGCTGCTTCGTCGTCGCCCCATTCGACAGAGCCGAGGCGCCACCGTTGGCCATCAGGCCCGATCGCATCCTGCGGGCGGATGCTTCGCACGAGGCCCTGTCTCCGGTCCATGAGCACGGTTCAGATCCAGCACGGAATGGCTTGAGCGGGCTGAGCCGTGATGGATTCAAGGCTGCCGTGTCTCGCACCCTGCAGGAGATCCGCGCGGGCCGCTTGGAGAAGGCGGTGCTGGCGCGCACGATCGCAGCCAAGCTGAATGGCCTGCGTGCCGGAGCGCTCTTCGAAGCAGCGTGCCATATGAACACCACGGCCTTTGTGGCCATTGCTCGCACGGATCGGTTCGGCTTGTGGATGGGAGCTTCACCCGAGCGCCTGCTGATGAAGGATGGCGACAGGATAGAAGTTGATTCACTGGCCGGCACCCTGCCCATGGATGAGGCGCCACCGCGAGCCGAACGCTGGGGCGTCAAGGAACGAGAGGAACAGGAAATCGTCACTGCCGAGATCATCGCCGGATTGCGCGCGCTGGGCATTCGTGATGCCACGGCTGGCGATATCCGCGTGAGGTCCGCTGCGAGCGTTGCCCATTTGCACACGCGGATCACCGGTACCATGCCCATGTCCGATGCCCTCGCCATCGCTGAAGCATTGCACCCTACGCCCGCCGTGTGCGGCCGGCCCGAGCAGAAGGCGTTTGAGCTGATTCGGTCCGCCGAGCCACGACCGCGCGCACTTTACGGCGGCTATTGGGGGCCCATGGAAGCCGATCGCGCCAGCTTCTTCGTGAACATACGCTGCATGGAACTGTTCCCTGACCATGGCCTGCTTCACGTGGGGGCAGGCATCACCGCGGGATCGGATCCCGATCGAGAATGCGACGAAGTGGAGCGCAAGGCCCGCACTTGGATCGACCTGATCGATGCGCTCGGTCAGCACGGATAGATTTGGCCGCGTGAGCAGCACATCCGACCACTTCGCCGCCTCAGAGCTCGCACGGCTCTGCCACCTGAAAGGCATACGCCATGCGGTGATCAGCCCTGGATCGCGCAGCGCGCCGTTGGTGATCGCCTTCAGCAAGCAAGAGGGCATGCAGTGCCTGCAGGTCATCGATGAGCGGAGCGCCGCCTTCTTCGCCTTAGGCATGGCGCAGCAACTTCACGCTCCGGTTGCGCTGATCTGTACTAGCGGCAGCGCCGTGCTGAATTATGGACCGGCGATCGCAGAGGCCTTCTACCAGCGCGTGCCATTGCTGGTGATCACCGCCGACCGACCGGAGGAATGGGTGGACCAGGGCGAAGGACAGGCTATCCGCCAGCAAGGCGTGCTCGCGCTGCACATGAAGAAGAGCATGCAGCTGCCGCGACTCACAAGCGACGATCTCTCTCGTTGGCATTGCGGACGCTTGATCAACGAGGCCATTGATGCCACGTTGATTCCGGTTCCTGGACCGGTTCATGTGAACGCGCCATTCGCCGAACCGCTCTATAGCTTGATTCAGCAGCCCTCCAGCCAGCCGGTGGAAGAGGCGGGGCGCCTGTTCCACCCCAGGCTTATCGCGCAAGTCCTGACCGAATCCTTCATCCTGCCAGAGCATGCACGCTGGCTCGTTGGCCAATTGAGCTCCTGCAGGAAGGTGATGGTGCTGGCGGGCCAGGGCACCTGGAGCGAAGGATTGAAGAAGCAGCTCACGCAGCTTGCGTCCTTGCCGCAGGTGACGGTGCTCACCGAGGCCACCAGCAATCTGGACGATGCCGCATTCATCACCTGCATCGACCGCGCGATCGAAGGCCTGAACGATGCGAATGAGAATGACCTGAAGCCGGACCTGCTGATCACCTTCGGCGGGGCCGTGGTGAGCAAGCGCATCAAGGGCCTGTTGCGGAAATGGAAACCCGCGCAGCACTGGAACATCGACCTCGGCCAACGCCACTACGACACCTATCAGAGCCTCACGCATGACATCGCGGTCTCTCCCGAGGTGTTCTTCGCGCAGCTGAGCGGAAGCGTGATCGGCAACGAGAGCATCTACGGTGAGGCCTGGCGCCTGGTGAATGAACTCTTGCGCGAGAAGCATGATGCCCTTATAAAGGCAACTGCATTCTGCGACCTCACCGCATTCGAACGGATCCTTCGCGCGATCCCCGAGGGCAGCGATGTCCATCTGGCCAACAGCACGCCGGCGCGCTACGCGCAGCTCTTCGACCGCATGCAAGGACTGCGCTGGTTCAGCAATCGCGGCACCAGCGGCATCGACGGCTGCACGAGCACGGCGGTGGGCAGCGCCTTCGCCTCGCAGCGGCCCACCACGCTGATCACCGGCGACACGGCCTTCCTCTACGATAGCAACGCCTTCTGGAACGGGCACCTCGCCCCTGCCCTGCGCGTGATCGTGATCGATAACGGCGGCGGCAACATCTTCCGCTACATCGAAGGGCCGGACAAGGACCCCGAACTGCTCAAATGGTTTGAGGCGCCGCACGGACGCGATCCACTGGCGCTGGTGGAATCCTTCGGCGTGCCATGGAAGGAAGCGACCGATGAAGCGACGCTGAGCGATGGCCTCGGCTGGCTCTATGGCGATCACGGGCAGCCAGCGGTTCTGGTGGTGCGCACGGATGCGGAGCTGAGTCCGAAGGTGTTGCGCGAGTATTTCAAGAAGCTGCGCGAATAGATGGCGGACCTGAAGCACTGGCTCCATGCCCTCCGCATGCGCACGCTGCCCTTGGCGGTGAGCAGCATCATCGTGGGGAGCGCATTGGCCTTCGACCTCGATCATCGCACCGGACCGGGGCAGTTCTCCGGATTCGTGTTCGCCCTGGCCCTTCTCACGGCCATCCTCCTGCAGATCCTCAGCAACCTGGCCAACGACCTCGGCGATCACCAGCATGGCACCGATAATGGAGAACGCGTCGGCCCGCAGCGCGCAGTGCAGAGCGGCGCGATAAGTCCGACGCAGATGAAGCGCGCGATGCTCATCTGTGGCGCGCTCGCATTCGCATGCGGCATCGCGCTCATCGTCACTGCGCTCGGCTTCTCTGCCACGATGCTCGTTTTCCTCCTGCTGGGCCTGGTCGCCATCGGCGCGGCCGTGAAATACACCTTCGGCAAGGATCCATACGGCTACGCTGGGCTGGGCGATGTGAGCGTCTTCCTCTTCTTCGGCATCGTGGGCGTCTGCGGGACCTTCTACCTGCATGCGCACGGCATCGAACCTCTGATCCTGTTGCCCGCCATCGCCTTCGGCTGCTTCAGCACAGGCGTGCTCAACGTGAACAACCTGCGCGACATCAAGAACGACAAGGCCAGCGGCAAGATCACCATGGCCGTGCGGCTAGGCTTCGATAACGCAAAAGGCTACCACGGGATCCTCATCGCCACCGGCCTTCTCTGCCTCATCGCATACACGGCCATCACCTTCCGCGCCATGCCGCAATGGGGCTGGTTGATCACCCTGCCTGCACTCGGCACGCACCTGCGCAGCGTACTGCGCGCGCACGATCCCGCCTCGCTCGACCCGCAGTTGAAGAAGCTCGCGCTCACCACCTTCTTCACGGCGCTCGCCTTCGGCGCCGGACTTATCCTTGTGGCATGATCAAGGCGCGCTGGATCGAACGCACGCTGCAGCCGCGCTTTGAGCTCGGCACCTCGAAAGGCCCCATCCATGCCCGCACCGTCTGGTACCTGATCGCATGGAATGAAGAGGCGCCGGAACTGAAAGGCATCGGTGAGGCCACGCTGTTCCCCGGCCATAGCAAGGAGTTCCCTGCGGATGTGAAACTGAAGCTCACTGAGCTCTGTGAGCGCACGAGTGATTGGCAGGAGCGTCTCAACGGAGACCTGGTGGATGTCCCGAGCGTGCGGTTCGCAGTGGAGCAATGCCTGCGCGACCTGCAAGCGGGCGGCACCAAGACGCTCTTCCCCTCGGCATTCACGCTCGGCAAGCAGGGCATCCCCATCAACGGCCTGGTGTGGATGGGCAATAAGGCCACGATGAAGCAGCGCATCAAGGAGCAGATCGAGAGCGGCTTCACCACGCTGAAGATGAAGATCGGGGCAATCGGGATCGATGATGAGCTCGAGCTGTTGCGTGCCGTCCGGAAAGAGCACAGCGCGGAGGAAATCACCCTGCGCGTGGATGCGAACGGCGCATTCAGCGCTCAGCAGGCACCGGATGTGCTGAAGCGTTTAGCAGAACTGCAGGTCCACAGCATTGAGCAACCCGTGCCTCCGGGGCTCTACGAGGTGATGGAGGAATTGTGCGCCACGACACCGGTCCCGATCGCGCTCGACGAGGACCTCATCGGCCTGAACACGCACGACGCGAAGGTGGACCTGCTCGACCATGTGAAGCCGCAGCACATCGTGATCAAGCCCAGCCTCGTGGGCGGGTGGGACTCCACGAACGATTGGATCACGCTCGCGGACCAGCGCGGCATCGGCTGGTGGATCACCTCTGCGCTCGAGAGCAGCATCGGCCTGAACGCCATCGCGCAGTTCACGGCCACCTTGAATGTGAGCTCTGCGCAAGGCCTGGGCACCGGCAAGGTGTACACGAACAACATCCCCTCACCCCTGCTCGCGGAGAAAGGCCTCCTGCGCTACCGTCCAGAAGAGGCCTGGGACCTATCGATGCTCGACTGATGGCCACGCATACGTCCTATCCACCCATCGCCAAGGCTTTCGAGCGCATCACCGTCGATGGCACGAACCTGACGGGCTTCGACTATTACTGCATCGTGGACAAGCTGAGAGAGAAACGCCGGACAGTCTGGTACCGCGATGTGCTCTACACCTTGCTCCACCTCGTGCTGCGGCGCGGAGGACTCCCCGCGGCCACCAGTGGAACCACCGGCCCGCCGAAGCGCTTCACCATTCCCCGCCGCGATTTGGTGATGAGCGCGCGGCTAACCGGCGCCGCATTCGGCCTGATGCCCGGCGACCGCGTGCTCCATTGCCTGCCGTGCGAGTTCGTCGCTGGCAAGATGATGCTCGTTCGGGCCTTCGCGCTGGGCCTCGACATCCACCTCATCGATCCGCGCGGCAGCGTCCTGGGCAATCTGGAAGCGCAGGACCGCTTCAAGTTCGCAGCGATGGTGCCTCTGCAGCTGCACCGCGCCATCCAAGAGGATCGTGCCCGCGTGGAACGGCAGTTCGAGATGATCCTGCTCGGCGGCGGCCCTGTTAGCGAAGCAATGATGGAGGACATCCGGACGATCGGCGTGCAGGTCTTCCTGAGCTATGGCAGCACCGAGACCGTGACCCATGTGGCCTTGCGCCGCCTGAACGGTCCAGCTCCTGAGGACCACTTCGCCGCGCTCGGCGAATGCCACTTCGCCCGGGACCCGCGCGGCTGCCTCGTCGTGTACACGCCGCATCTCACCACCAAGCAGCACGTCACCAATGACCTGGTGGAGCTGATCGATGACACGCATTTCCGCTGGCTCGGACGCATCGACAACGTGATTCTCAGCGGTGGCAAGAAGATCTTCCCCGAGCAGCTCGAAGCGAAGACCGCTGGCGTGATCCCCTATCCGCATTACTTCTCGCACGTCCCCGATCCCGTGCTCGGCCAGGCCTTGATGCTTGTGCTGGAAACCGAATTGCCGCAGAACGAAGTGCTGCCCGAGGTGATGGAGAAGCTGATGGCCGTTCTCCATCCGCACGAATGGCCGCGGCGCGTGCAGGCCCTGCGGCGCATCGCGAGGACGGAGAGCGGGAAGGTCATCCGCGCGCAGTAGTCGATAGGACCTGCGAAATCGAAAGCAGTATGATCATCCGCATCGTGAAAATGACCTTCGCACCATCGAATACCGAGCGATTCCTTGAGCTGTTCGAATCGTGGAAGCCGCGCATCCGTTCCTTCCCTGGCTGCCGGCATTTGGAGCTGCTGCGCGACACCGCTGCACCAAACGTGTTCTTCACCTATAGCCACTGGGACAGTCCGGATGACCTGGAGCGCTACCGCAGCAGTGATGTCTTCAGCGAAGTCTGGCCCGCCGTGAAGCCGCTCTTCTCCGCGCCCACCGAGGCCTGGACCGTTGACCGCGTTGAGCACCTTCCTTGAGGGCCTCGCTTTTGCACGATCTTCGCCCGGCCCAGAACCAAACGCACTGCATGATCCGCATCGGCACCCTGCCCCTGCTCTTCCTATCGGTCACACCGCTCCTTGCGCAACGCACCGCCGAGGAACATCTCACTGCCGCTCGCGCCGCCTATGCGATCGATTCACTTGACATCGCCCTGGCACATGCGGATAGCGCGCTGAAGCAGGATGCCGAACTCGCTGGCGGGCTCAAATTCCGGGGGGACATCAAGCAGCGCATGCGCAATTTCCACGGCGCCCTGATGGACTACGCGAAAGCCGAGAAGCAGGACCCCGATGATGCGCGGCTGTTCGTGAGCAGGTCCGCCGTTCACATCACGCAAGGCAACCTGAAAGAAGCCGTGCGTGATTGCGATCGCGCCATCGACCTCGACCCTAAGGATGCGGACGCCTGGTACAACCGCGCGTGCGCCGATTACATGGGCCGCAACAACGACGGTGCGATGAAGAGCTTGGAGCGTGCAGTGAAGCTCAAGGCCGAGCATGCCGAAGCGCTCTTCCTGCGCGGCGTGGTGCGCGGCGAGCAATTCAAGGAAGAAGCAGGCATCGCCGACCTCGATGAAGCCATGCGGCTGAATCCGGACATACCCGGCGGCTGGATGAGCCTGGGCGTGCTTCAATTCGAGAACGAGCAGTATGACAAGGCAATCGCCACTTTCACCCGCGTGATCGATTCCGATGACCCCGAGAAGCGCACCGCCTACTTCTACCGTGCCGATTGCCACTACGCCAAACGCGACAAGAACGCCGCGTGCCCCGATTTCAGGCGCTGCGCTGAGATGGGCGACAAGGATGCGCAATTCGTGGTGCGAAACTATTGCATGACGGATGCGGAGGAGATCCCGAAGAAGCCGCGCAAGCAGCGCAAGTCTGTGATCGAGTTCTGACCTCTCGGTAATCCGCAAGAAGAAACGCCGGAAGCGATGGCTCCCGGCGCTTCTTCTTCAAACTGTCTGCTCAGGCTGCCTTGGCCTCCCAAACCTCCTCCGACACCCGCTTCAGGCCCACCAAGTGCTCCACCCAATTGCGTCCGGCCTCGCGGGCACGACGGGCGGCATCGGGCAATCCCGCGAAATCACCCTGCCAGAGCTCTACGCGGGTACCGTCGCCATCGGGGATCAGATGAAGGTCAACCGTGGTGTGGCTGGCCGGCTCGTCGGGCAATTTGCTCGAAGGGCTATAGGTGGTGTAGCGCAGGCGCTCGCCGGGCTGCGCCGCCATGATGGTGCCCTTGGCCACCAGGGTCTGGTCTCCGCTCTCTTCGCGGACGAACCACTGCAGCGGTTTTCCGGGGTGCAGCTCGCAGCACGGCATTGCGCCCATGTACAAGCGGGCCAATTTCGGATCGGTCAGTGCCTTCCATACCGCCGCCGGAGGAGCATCGACCAGCAGGGTGCGCAGCACGTTGGTTTCGGGGTCTTGGATGTTCATGATGTTCGCGGCTCGGCAGGTACCGTGCCAGTTGGAGAACGCCGACAGGTCCGGTTGGTTTCATGCACCGCTTGTTAACGATGCACAACACGGGCTGACAGGTTGGCTCGTGCCGTGATTCAACGGAGGAACGGCCCCTCTTGATCAGGCAACGGGAGGCGCACGCCCATCTTTACCGCCCCCGCCAGCACTGATCCCCACCGGCGGCCTAGCGTGCCCGGCATCCTCATAGACACTTACAAGATCAAGGACCCCAACTCAGGGCTGGGGCAGTTCTCGATGCAATTCGCCAGATCCATTCTGGCATGCGAGCCCGATGGGCCTTTCACCTTCCTGGTTCCGAAAGGGCTTGACCAGGGTTTGGATTGGTTGAGGCCACGCCTTACCGATGGCCCTCTGCTGCGCCTGTTCCCGTACCTGGGCCCGTGCTACCAACTCTGGCATTCGCTCTACCAGCTTTCACCGCATCGGCCGGGAAGCGGAGCCAAGCGCATCCTGACCGTGCACGACCTCAATTTCCTGATCGAGAAGCCGCCCGCCAAGGCAGTCCGATACCTACGTGCACTTCAACGCGACGTTGACCGATCGGATGCCGTGACCACGATCTCTGAATACACGCGCGGCGAATTGACGCGGCATGTGGACCTGAAGGGCAAAGCGGTGACCGTGATCCACAACGGAATTCACATGCCGTTGGATCCACGTGCTTCGAGGCCAGCCCCCATCGGTGAACGTCCGTACTTCCTGTCCATCGGCGTGATCAAGGAGAAGAAGAACATCCACGCGCTGCTTCCGCTCATGGCGCATTTCCCCGATCATCAGCTGGTGGTCGCGGGCAACGATCGCACAGCCTTCGGCCAAGAGCTCCGAGCGCGCATCGCACGATTGCCTTGGCGGGACAGGATCCATGTGCTCGGCCCTGTGGAAGACAAGGTCCGCAGCGCGTTGTACGTGCATTGCGATGGGTTGCTCTTCCCCTCCACGGCGGAAGGATTCGGCATGCCACTGGTGGAAGCGATGATCGCCCGCAAGCCCTTCTTCGCGAGCCGCAGCACGTGCTTGCCCGAGATCGGCGGAGATTGCGGCTACTACTTCGATCGGCTCGAAACGGGCCATATGGCTGAAGTGATCCGGCACGGTTTGAAGGATTGGCACAAGGACCGCATCGCAGCCGAGCAGCGTTCAACAGTACGTGCGGCGCAATTCACCTGGGACCGCTGCATCGCAAAGTACACTGAGCTGTACCGCAGCATGCTTGGATGAGCTAAGCTGCGATTGATCCGGAGGAGGCCCATCGCCTGTGCCCCTGCCAATGACAGAGGCCACACTCCATCACCGGTGGAATCGCGCCGGTGCGCTTGAATGGGGAAGTCTACGATTCGCGAGCGGAACTTGGAGCGACCTCATGAGCCGAGACAGTCACGGTTGATCACGTGCGATGGATTCGCCAAGGCAAATTGCAGAGCACCGGCAACGGCCTTCATCCTGGCACCCATGGCAAACGCATCGGTCTGCCGTTGAGCAGGCGCCTTCCACAAGGTCAGGCCTTGAGCCGCATGATCCGCCTGGATGCACATCTCCGAACGCCAGCGCATCATCGACTTCAGCACACGCAAGCATTACCCTGGCGAACATGTGGTGGATCTGATGGTGAACGGGACGGCCCATGCGAGCGCGTCCTTCGGCCTGAGACGCAGCAGCGATGATGCGTGACTCACCGAATTCGGAGGAGAGCGCATGTTGGCTGGGTGAGATCCGCAGTTGCGGGCAAACAGTGCCGATGCGACGCACCTTCGCGCCGAGGGCACCCGCTTACAGCAACTGGACCGGCATCCCGAGCCATGCCTTTCAGCCGCCGGGCGCCGGCGCCGAATAAATCACCTGGTACCATGACCCGACCGGAAAAAGCCGCCTTCGTTTCGCGCAAGCTCGCAGAGCTCTACCCGCGCACCTCCATCCCGCTCGATCACGAGGATCCTTACACGCTGCTCGTCGCGGTGGTGCTGAGTGCCCAATGCACCGACAAAAAGGTGAACGAGATCACGCCGCTGCTCTTCGCCAAGGCCCGCACACCGTACCAGATGGTGAGGCTCAGCGTGCAGCAGATCCAGGACATAATCCGGCCCTGCGGATTGGCACCGGCGAAGGCCAAGGGCATTCATGGGCTCAGCCAGATCCTCCTGGAAAAGCACGATGGCCATGTGCCAAACACGCTCGACGCACTCGAAGCGCTTCCCTCGGTGGGTCACAAGACGGCGAGCGTGGTGATGGTGCAGGCCTTCGGCGTGCCAGCCTTCCCGGTGGATACGCACATACACCGCCTCGCCTGGCGCTGGACCCTGAGCACGGGCAGGAGCGTGGCGCAGACCGAGGCCGACCTGAAGAAGCTCTTCCCCAAGGAGGATTGGGCCCACCTGCACCTGCGGATCATCTACTTCGGTCGCGAGCATTGCCCGGCCAAGGGGCACGATCCAAGGAAATGCCCAATCTGCAGCAAGATCGGCAGGAAGGAGCTCTTCACATGATCTTCGCAGCCGATGCGCGCTATCGGCTACTACATCGCCCTGCCATTCCTGCACGGCATTGCGAGGTTGCCCTTCCCAGTGCTCTATCTGCTGAGCGACGCGTTGTGCTTGCTCCTCTTCCGGGTCCTGGGCTACCGCAAGGAAGTGGTGCTCAATAATCTGCGGAACAGCTTCCCCGAGAAGAGCGACGCAGAGATCAGGGCCATCGCGAAAAGCTTCTACCGCTGGTTCTGCGATCTCACCGTGGAAACGCTGAAGACCTTGACGATATCGCCCGATGCGGTAAGGGCTAGAGTGACCTTTCCCGGCGCGGGTGTGTTCCGATCATTCGCGGAGGGGAAGCAGAGCGTGATCATCGTCATGGGCCATTACGGCAATTGGGAACTGGCCGGTGCGCGCTTCGCGGTTGAGCCTGGGCTTCATCAGCTCTACGTCATCTACCATCCGCTGCAGAATCCGCACTTCGAGCGGCTCATCGTGCGCATGCGCACCCGGCTGGGCAACCGGCTCTATGCCATGCAAGAGACCTTCAAGGGCATGGTGCGCGACCGGCAGCTGCTCACAGCCACCGCCTTCATCGCGGACCAGACACCCTCGCCGGAGAAAGCCTACTGGACCAAATTCCTCAACCAGGACACCCCCGTGTTCACCGGTACAGGCGTGATCGCCAAGAAGTTGGGGTATCCGGTCATATACCTCAGCATCCAGCAGCACAGGCGCGGGTACTACGAGATGCACGCCGAAGTGCTGGTTCCTGATCCGAGATCGATGTCGGAGAATGACATCAATCAGCTCCATACCGATCGTTTGCAACGGGACATCCGTCAGAAGCCCGACCTTTGGCTCTGGACACACCGCAGATGGAAGCACCGGCGCCCCCCCGCGTAACCGTTAAGCACACCGGCGAGCGCAAGGATCTGATCCTTGCCACGCGGCCGTTTGCGCTGGAGCAACGCACCAGGAGCTGGATGCACCTCTTCGTCTCGGTGGTCGTCACCGCCGGCTGCTACATCGGCACCGTCTATTTCGACCCGCTCTGGAGCAAGGCCGCATTCGGGGTGCTCACGGGTCTTGCGCTGGTGCGCCTCTTCATCCTGTACCACGACCACCAGCACAAGAGCATCCTCAATCGCAGCAAGCCGGCTGATGCCTTCTTCTGGTTCTTCGGCATGTGGATGCTCAGTCCGCCCAGCATCTGGAAGCGCAGCCATGACCACCATCACAAGCACAACTGCAAGCTCTACACAAGCAGCATCGGCTCCTTCCCCGTGGTGACCGTTGAGAAGTACAAGTCCCTGACGCGCAGCGAGCGCTTCGCTTACAACTTCATCCGCAGTCCGTTCGCCATCGGGTTCGGTTACGTGTTCGTCTTCATCATCGGGATGTGCCTCAACAGCTTCATCAGCAATCGCGGAAGGCACTGGGATAGCCTCATCACTTTGGTCTTCCACAGTGCGCTCGGCTTCGCCACCTGGTGGTTCCTCGGCTGGGAGAACCTGGTCTTTGCCTTCTTCCTCCCTTACCTGGTCACCTTCGCGCTAGGGAGCTACCTCTTTTACGCGCAGCACAATTTTCCCGGGACCGTCTTCGCCGACAAGAATGGTTGGAGCTATGTGAAAGCCGCGCTTGATAGCAGCAGCTACATGAAGATGAACCCGGTCCTGCAGTGGTTCACCGGCAATATCGGCTTTCACCACGTCCATCACCTCAACGCCCATATCCCCTTCTACCGGCTGCCGGAGGCCCACCGGGCCATACCAGAGCTGCGCGAAAAAGCCAAGCGTACCAGCCTTTGGCCTTGGGATATCGTTGCGTGCTTCCGCCTGAAGGCCTGGGACCCTGCTTTGCAGCGCATGGTCTCCCGCCGGGAACTGAGGCATCAGCTGCGCCGCTGAATGGAAGAAGCCCCGAATGGGGCCTCTTCAATCCTGGCGTTCCGGTTCAGTTCAGAACCAGATGCACTTCACCGAGCGGCGGTGCCTCTACGGCCTGAACAGCCTTGGAATAGCCCAAGATCAACTGGATCGTGGATTCCTTGGGGCCTAGGGCTGCGGGGGGCATCGGTCGGTTGCGAGGGTACTTACGGCGAAGGGTAGTGTTGGCCATCGGCTCGGATTAGGTGGTTTCGATGCTGTCTGAACGGAAGCTTGCCCCGCCGTATTGCACGGGCCCGTGAAAAAGAGCGGCGGGCACCCTTCGGAGCCCGCCGCTTATATGGAATCCGGTCTCTCCAGGCCCGCCGGGCGGTCCTAGGCCCGTTCCAATGCGATTTCGTGCTGCCGGATCATCTTGCGCATGTTGATCAGGGCATAGCGCATGCGGCCCAAAGCGGTGTTGATGCTCACTCCGGTGTGGTCTGCGATCTCCTTGAAGCTCATGTTCAGGTAGGTGCGCATGATCACCACCTGGCGCTGCTCATCGGGCAGGTGCTCAATCAGCTTGCGCACATCGGCATCAATCTGCCCGTTCACCAGGCTCTGCTCGGCATTCATGCCCGGCTGCTGCATGGCGGCGAACACATCGTGGTCGTCCTTGCTGCGCACCAGCGGCATCTTCTTGTTCCTACGGAATTGATCGATGACCAGGTTGTGCGCGATCCTCAGCACCCACGGAAGGAACTTGCCCTCTTCCTGGTACCGGCCGCCCTTCAGGGTATTCACCACCTTGATGAAGACCTCCTGGAACAGATCCTCGGTGAGCTCGCGGTCGCGAACGAGAAGATAGATGTGGCTCCAGACCTTCCGCTTGTGGCGGTGCAGGAGTGTCTCGAAGGCCGATTCCTGGCCGTTGAGGTAACGTCGGACGAGCTCTTGGTCGTCGATGGAAACCGCCGCCTTGGCGAACGTGCGCTTGGATAGCATGGCCTTACCCGTTTTGGTCCGTGATGGATCGAGAACGTCAGGGTAGAGGTCTGGCTATCGGCTGTGGCGGTTTGGTTGATGTGGCCCGGACAGGGCTTGGGATGAACGCAGGATAGACGCCTAACGGGGGAGAAACGTTGCCTACTTGTGGTTATTGCCTGAACCCGGAAAATTGCGTTTCTGCGGTTCCAAATATAGGCCCACTCCCACGCACCGCTGGACCGGGGGCTAAATTCGTCGCCCCTTTCCCCAGCCCTTCCGCCCCTTGCCTGCAAAGACCGCCGCTCCGGCCCCAGAAATCCTGCGCAAGCTCCGCCACGGTTCCATCCGCGTTGAAGGAGCCCGGGTGCACAACCTGAAGAACATCAGCGTGGAGATCCCGCGCGGCAAGCTGGTGGTGATCACCGGCCTCAGCGGCAGTGGCAAGAGCAGTCTGGCCTTCGATACGCTCTATGCCGAAGGGCAGCGCCGCTATGTGGAGAGCCTCAGCAGCTATGCTCGGCAGTTCATGGGGCGCTTGGAGAAGCCCGATGTGGACCGCATCATCGGCATCAGCCCGGCCATCGCCATTGAGCAGAAGGTGCAGAGCAGCAACCCGCGCAGCACCGTGGGCACCAGCACCGAGGTGTACGATCATTTGAAGCTGCTCTTCGCCCGCGCCGGCAAGACCATCTCGCCCGCCAGCGGACAAGAGGTGAAGCGCAACACCATCGAGGATGTCGTGGCCGGCGTGAACAGCTACCCCTATGGCAGCACGGTGCTGATGCTCGCACCGTTGGCCATGCCAAAGGGCCGCGGCATCAAGGAGCACCTCGACATCTTGCAGCAGCAAGGCTATGCGCGCGTGCACGATGGGACCGCCGTGCACCGCATCGAGGATCTCCTCTCCGACAAGAAAACGCTGAAGGGCACCTATTTCCTCGTGGTTGATCGCCTCAGCGCCGTGCCCGGCGATCAGGAGAACGAGAGCCGCGCGGCCGACAGCGCCGAGACCGCCTTCTTCGAGGGACACGGCGAGCTCATCCTCTTGGGAGAGGATGGCCGGCAAATGGGCTTCAGCGACAAGTTCGAATTGGATGGCATCTCATTCGAGGAGCCCAGCCCGAACCTCTTCAGCTTCAACGATCCCGTAGGCGCATGCCCCAAGTGCGAGGGCTATGGCAGCATCATCGGCATCGATGCAGAACTGGTGATCCCGGACAAGCGCCTGAGCCTCTACGACGATTGCGTGGCTCCCTGGCGCGGTGAGGTGCTCAGCGAATGGAAGCGCGACTTCATCCGCGACAGCGCGAAGCACGACTTCCCCATCCACCGCCCCTACCGCGAACTCTCAGCCGAGCATCGGAAGCTCTTGTGGAACGGTGCCAAGGGCCTGCATGGCATCGATGCCTTCTTCAAGTACGTGGAGGAGAAAAGCTACAAGATCCAGTACCGCGTGCTGGCCAGCCGCTACCGAGGCAAGACCACTTGCACCGAATGCGAAGGCACCCGCCTAAGGAACGAAGCGCGCTATGTGAAAGTAGGCGGCAAGGACATCACCGAGCTCACGAGCATACCCATTGCAGAATGCCTGCGCTTCTTCGAGGATCTGGAGCTGAATGATGCCCAGCACCGCATCGCCGCACGACTGCTCAAGGAGATCACCAACCGCTTGCGCTACCTCGTAGATGTTGGCGTAGGCTACCTCACGCTCAATCGACGAAGCAACACGCTCAGCGGCGGAGAGACCCAGCGCATCGATCTGGCCACTTCGCTCGGCAGCAGCCTGGTGGGCAGCATGTACATACTCGACGAGCCCAGCATCGGCCTGCACCCGCGCGATACGGAGCGCCTCATCGGCGTGCTGAAGAAACTGCGCGATCTCGGAAACACGGTGATCGTGGTGGAGCACGACGAGGAAGTCATGCGCGCAGCGGATCACCTCATCGACATGGGGCCTCTGGCAGGCAGCCATGGCGGCGAAGTGGTCTTCAGCGGGCCCTTCGAAGCGCTAGCGACGAGCGACGGCCTCACCGCGCGCTACCTCACCGGGCGCGAGCGCATATCGCCGCCAGAGAAGCGTCGCCCGGTGCGCGACAGACTCCTGCTCCGTGGAGCGCGCGAGCACAACCTGAAGGACATCGACGTGGCCTTCCCCCTGCACATGCTCACCGTGGTGACCGGCGTGAGCGGAAGCGGCAAGACCACGCTCGTGAAGCGCATCCTCTACCCCGCCATGAAGCGCCACCTCGAAGGCTTCAGTGAACGGCCGGGCGAGCACACCGCGCTCGAAGGCGACCTCGCGCGCATCGAGGCCGTCGAACTGGTCGACCAGAACCCCATCGGACGCAGCAGCCGCAGCAATCCGGTGACGTATGTAAAGGCTTGGGACGAGGTGCGCCAGCTCTTCAGCGAGCAGGACGTGGCCAAGGTGCGCGGCTACAAGCCCAGTCATTTCAGCTTCAATGTCGATGGCGGGCGCTGTGAGATCTGCCAGGGTGAAGGCGAGGTCCGGATCGAGATGCAGTTCATGGCCGATATCAGCCTCACCTGCGAGGCCTGCAAGGGCCGGCGCTTCCGGGACGAAGTGCTCGACGTGAAGTTCCAGGGCGTCGATGTGTCCGACCTGCTCGCCATGACGGTGGATGACGCGATCGCTTTCTTCTCGCCGCAACAGAGCCTCGGAGCGTGCGCGCGCATCGTGCAGAAGCTGCTTCCGCTCCAGCAGACCGGCATGGGCTACGTGAAACTCGGCCAGAGCAGCAGCACGCTATCGGGCGGCGAGGCGCAGCGCATCAAGCTGGCCAGCTTCCTCACCAAAGGCCAGGACGAGCGGCCCACGCTCTTCATCTTTGACGAGCCGACCACCGGGCTTCACTTCCACGACATCGCGAAGCTGCTTGCGGCGTTCGGCATGCTCATCGCCAACGGCCATAGCGTGATCTGCATCGAGCACAACACCGAAGTGATCATGTGCGCGGACCAGGTGATCGACCTCGGCCCCGAAGGCGGCGATGGCGGAGGAAGATCGCTCTTCGCTGGCACCCCCGAGGAATTGGCACGGGAGGATTCGCACACGGGTCGCGCGATGGCGAAGGCGTGGCAGCGTTAGCGCAGCAGCGTCACGTGCGTGGTGATCGTGACCGGATCGGTGCCCTTGCAGAATTCCTTGTAGGTGACGATCACGAAGTAGGTGCCATCGGGTACAGTCTCGCCATCGTTCTTCAGCTTGCCATTCCAACCGTAGTTCCCTGATGTGGTCTCGAACACGCGCTGTCCCCAGCGGTTGTAGATGTCCATCTGGAAATCAGCGGCAGGGTCCACGCCCTCAACCAGGTACACATCGTTGATCTTGTCCCCGTTCGGAGTGAACACGTTCGGCACGATGGCCTCACTGTCGCCGATCAGGAAGAAGGCCACATTCACGGTGTCTGTCACTGGACAACCGGCCGGATCGATTGCTGTGAACCAATAGGAGCCATCATCCTCTACGGTGATGGTGGGCGTGCTCAGGCCATTGCTCCAGGTGATGCTGAGCGGCGTGAACGGGGGCGAAAGCGTGGCATCCTGTCCGGGGCAGATCTGGCGATCGGCAACCGGCTCGTAGGTGATGGGCTGTGCAACGATGATCGTGTCCGAACCCGTGCAGAAGCCGTCGGTCACCACCACGATGTACGCGCCGGGCTCACTTACGCTGATAGTCGCGGTCTGCGCGCCCGTGCTCCAAGCGTACGTATCGAAACCGGCTCCTGCATCGAGCACAACGCTGGCTCCATCGCACAATCCCACAGGCGACTCCAGATCGAGCGAGAGGCCGGGGATGCCCACATCGATGGTCTGCGACGCGAAGGCCGTATCAGCGCACACGGGATCCACGATGCCCAGGGTGATCGTGTATTGGCCCGGAGCTGCATAGACATGAGAAGGGTTGGTAAGGGAGGATCCGCTGCCATCGCCGAAACTCCACAGGAAGATGCTGCTGCCCAAGCTGGTGTTGAATAGATCCACCTCTACCGCATCGCAGTTGCCCGATGGCACAGCCTCAAACCCGGGCTGCAGGTCAATCGGAGCCACCACAGTGATCTGAACGGTTGCCGTATCCACAGCTACGCACAATCCGATTGCCGTTCCCACCAGCGTGATCGTGTACACGCCCGGTTCGGCGTACTGATGGGCCAGCGTCACTTCTGTGCTGGTGGGCGAGCCATCGCCGAGGTCCCACAGCCATGCATCGGCGGTGCCCACCGCGTTGAGCACAACTGGATCATCGAGGCAGAGCACCAGATTGCTGATGCTCGCATCGATGTTCACCTGCACGTTCTGCTCGAAGTCGATCTTGAAGACGCCCAGGTTGCAGTTCATGCCGTTGTCGGTGCTGCTCCATGCTCCGGGCGTCGTCGGAAATGTCGTGGTGCCGAATCCGCAGCCCGCGCAGACGGCCTGGTAAACGATCCCGTCCTTGTCGAATCGGCTGGTGCCGCCATCGACATGCTCGGTGGCGGTGCCCCCGAAGAAGGTGGCGTAGGCCAGCGACGATGCATCGGCATTGAGCACCATCAGGTAGAAATCGCTGCCATCGGTGCCGGGCTGATAGGCATCGGCCGTCACGGGCAAGCCGATCGTGCTGCTCGTTGTAACACCGCCTCCGGCCGGATTCACGGTGCCGCCCCAGCCGCTGAAGTAGATCTGGCCGCAATCGCTCACCAGGAATGCCGATGGACTGATGTTCTCCGTTCCGTTGGTACCGATGCGGGTGCTCCACAACGATGCTGAAAGCGCGCTGTTGAGCTTATGGATGAACTGCGACCCTGCGGGGTTCGCATAAACGCCGCCACTCACCGGATAAGCTCCGGTGGTTTGTCCCACGACGTACACATTGTTCTGTGGATCGAGCTGCACGAAGTACGCTTGATCGAAGCCCGTTGTTCCGAAGTAGGTTGTCCCGAGCAGCGTGCCGGTATTGCTGTACCTCGCCAGCCAACCATCGCCACCGCCAGCATTGGCCGCTTGGAATGGCGTGCCCGCGGCAGGCAGATCAGTGCTCAGTGTGCCGCCCGTCACGTACACATCGCCGGTGGTGGAGACCTGCACGCCATAGGCTGCATCATTGCCCGAACCGCCATGGTAAGTGGCCCAGAGCATGGTGGTCAGCGCGGGGTCCATGCGGAAGATGTAGCCGTCGAGGCTTCCGCCGAATGCCGCTTGCGATGCGCCGGGCGTGGTGAAGAGACCGTTGCTGGCCGTGCAGGTTGCGATGATCGGATTCTCATCGGCATCCACGATGATCTCGCCGCGGAAGGGATCACCGTAGTTGCGCAGCAGCGGGGTGAACTGGTTGAGGCCATCGTTAGCGCTGCCGCCCACGTAGGTCGATCCGAGCAGCGCATCGGCGTCCGAATTCAGATGCACCACTGCGATATCACTTCCGAGGTTGTAGGTGAAGCCGTACGAGCCACCGAAAGGCGGGAGTGTGCCGCCGCCGATGCTGTTGTCATAGCAGCCAGCCGTCACAGGGAAATTGCTCGATCCCGTGGTGCCGAGGATGAAGAGCTCGCTGGCGCTATTCACCACCATGCTGTGCGGCAGGTCGTTGTCGCTGCCGCCGATGTAGGTGCTCCAGATCAGGCTCGTGCCATCTGGCGCGAACTTGCTCACGCCCATGTCAATGGTGCCGCCGCCGAAGGTGCTTTGCAGCACGCCCAAGGTGAGCGGATAGCCCACACCGAACACGCTGCCCGCACCGTAGAGGTGACCATCGTCATCGTAAGTCGCCGTGCAGCCGAAGTTGTCCGCGAAGCTGCCCACGTAGCTGCTGAAGGTCACCACCGGATCGATCACCAGCGTCGCCGAACGGTCATAGCCATCGGGAAAGAGGAACGCCACGCGATCGCCGCGCTGCACGAACTCGCAACGAACAGGGGTCCTTGTTCCATTGTGCTCGGTCCATGCCACAGGGCGCTGCTCGATCAAGGTGCCTGCCGTGGTGATCACGTAGCTCATGCCATCGCGCACTTCCAGCTTGTCCTGACCTTCGTATCGCATGACGATGGCTGATGGATCGGCGCCTGCCGTAACCACCCAATCGTACTTCAGCCCATCATGGCCATGCACATGCAGGTCGATGCCGGGGTAAACGGCGTTCAACTCCGCTCCGCCGAAGACCCCTACCCCGCCGGCCCAATTCGCTCGGTCGTTGCCCAGGAAGTAGTTGACGTAATGCGGCTGACGATCCTCTGCGCGGTGCGCAGCCGCACGCCCCCCCTCGAAGTGGACGCGGAATGCATGCTCACGATACGGTTCGTACGGCGTGTCCTTCGGCATGGCATGCTGGGGGCCGCCGCTGCGCAGCACGTACGTGAAGGCCGATGGCTCCACGAACACGGCACCACCAGGAGTCATGGCGCGGAAGAGCACCTGCTGCGGCCATTGGCCCTTGTTCTCATGGAACTCAAGGCCCTTGCGGCCGCTATGGTCATGGGCATGATCGTGCGCGGCCAGGCCCACGGGCGCTGCCAACGCGATGCTCAGGAAGTAGGTGCTTCGCATGCTCCGAAAGTAACGTTCGGTGCGGAAGCGCGGTCGATCAGCGCAGCAGCGTCACGTGACCTGCCTTGCTCACCTCCGGCTCTTTCGCACATTGGTCCTTGAAACTGATGATGTAGAAGTAGGTGCCATCGGGCACAGGGAGATCGCTCTCGTTATCCACGTTGCCCTTCCAGCCTCGGGCGGGATCAGTGGTCTCGTACATCTTCTGGCCCCAGCGGTTATAGACTTCCATGCTGAACTGCTGAACGTCCAGGCCCGCCACCACGAACTCATCGTTTTGCTTGTCGCCGTTCGGCGAGAAGACGTTCGGGATTATGGCCTCCCCGTCCGATGTGGCCAAGTGAATGACTTCAACGGTATCGGCGAAGACGCATCCGTAGGCATCGGTTGCGACGAAGGCGTAAATCCCTGCTTCGCTCACGCTGATGGTGGGCTCCTGCTCGCCATTGCTCCAAATGATGCTCTGCGCCTCGAACGCCGGTGAGAGGCTCACGTCACGGCCCGGACAGGTCTGCACATCGGCCATGCCCGGCGGCGTGGCCACCAGCATCACCTGAATCTGGTCCGCTGCATCGCAGAAGCCGAGCGCTACAGCGATGTCATAGAGCCCCGGCTCGCTCACCGTGATTATTTGCGCTGTCTCGCCGGTGCTCCATTGATAGCCATCGTAACCAGCGCCAGCATTGAGCAGCACGCTTGCCTCCGGACAGAGATATACCGGCGATGGAAGATCGATCTCCAGCGTAGCGGGCGGTACTTCTATGCTCATGGAGAAGCTGTCGCTGAGCTGGCAGAACTGGTCGATCACGGTAATGGTGTAGCTGTAGGTGCCCGGACCAGGCACGGCCACGTACGGATTGGGCACGTTGCTCGGCGTTCCGCCCAAGTCCCAGAGCACCACGTTGCTGCCTGTGCTCTGGTTGGTGAGCTGCACCGCGTACTCCGTGCATGAGCTGATAGGGTCGGCGGTGAACAGGGCCTCCAGTTGCGCAGGGTCGCTGATGGTCACGGTGATGAACGCCGTATCCGCCACGTTGCAAGTCGTGCTGTCCACGCCGATGAGCATCACCGAATAGGTGCCCGCAGTGGTGTAGGTGTATTGCTGGGTGTTGCCGCCGACCACGGTGTTGCCGTTGCCGAAATCCCAGATCACCTGCGGCGCGTTCCCATTGCCGGTGAAGGTGATCGTGGCCGGTGCGCAGCCCGTGGTGGCCGTGGCGCTCATGTTCACGTTCACGCCGCTCTGCTCGAAATCGATCTTGAAGACGCCCAGGTCCCAGCCGACATTGTTGGTGGGCGCGTAGGCTCCCGGCGTGGTGGGCATGCTCTGGCCACCGCTGCATACGCCTTGGTAGATCACCCCGCGCTTGTCGAAACGACTGGTGCCGCCATCCACATGGCTGCCACCATAGTAGGTGCCGTAGAGCATGCTCGTGAGGTCGGCTTCGTAGCATGCCAGGTAGAAGCGGCTGCCGCCTGGCCCATAGAGCGCATCGGCTGAGGTCTCGAAGGTGCCGCTGGGGTTGTAGCCGCTGATGTAGATGCGGTCGCACACATCCACCAGGAAGGCCACGGGCGCCATGTTGGTGCCGCCGATCGTGGTAGTGTAGATCGTGGAGGCAAGATCCGGATCGAGGCTGGCCAGGAAGATCTGCGATCCCGGTTGCCCGTAGGTGCCCGACGGCGAAATCGGGATGCTGCCGCCGCTCTGACCGTAGATGTGCACGTCTCCATCGTTGTCCAGATCGATGAAGTAGGCTGCATCAGCCTGCGCGGTGCCGAAGAAGGTGCCAGCGGTCATAGCCGAGCCATCCGTGGCCAGGCGCACAACGAAGCCATCCTTCGAGCCCCCTTGGTAAGCCGGCTGATAGCCACCGGCCGACATGGGGAAATCGGCGCTGGCCGTGGTGCCGCAGAAGTACACGCTGGAGCCTTCGACGCGCAGGCCCAGCCCGGCATCGTTCGAAGCACCGCCGATGAAGGTGCTGGCCAGCAGCGATGAGCAATCAGGGGTCAGAGCCGTGAGCACGGCGTCCTGCATGCCTCCTAAGCTGGGCTGCAACGCGGCGGCCGTCACCGGATACTCCGTGCTGCGCGTTGATGACGCGATGTAGATGTTGCCCGCCGCGTCCGTGACGATCTCCCCGCGGTAGGTGTCGCCGTAATTGTTGGTCATGTTCTGGCGGCCATCGTCATCGGAACCGCCCAGGTAGGTGCTGCCGATCAATGCGGTGCCATCGCTGTTCAAGTGGGTGATCACGATATCGCTTGCGCCGTTGTTCGTGGCGTCGTACGCCGTGGCGGAGACCGGATAGTTGCCGCTGAGGCTGCTGCCCAGCACGCAAAGCCCCCCCGCGCTGTTCACGATCATGCTGTGAGGCTTGTCATCGCCGGTCCCGCCGATGAAGGTGGCGAACAGCAACTGGGTCGCATCGGGATTGAACTTGTTCACCACGATGTCGGTGCCCGCGCCGCCGGCTGGCGAGGTCTGGAAGGCGCCCACCGTTGCCGGGAAGGTATTGCCGAAGTTCTGCGCGCCGCCGTACATGTTGCCGTCGTTGTCGAAGGTGCTGCAATGGCCGTAGTTACTTGCGCCCGTCTGCCCGCTGAAGGTGGCGCCCACGAGCACCGGGTCGATCACGATGGGCCTGCCTTTCTCGAGCCCTTGCGGAAAACTGAATGTCACCGTCGAGCCATCAAGCGCGAAGACGCACGGCAACGGACTATCGTCATCAGCGTACCAGGCAACGGGCTTCAGCTCATGCAGCTCGCCCACGATGGTGGAGAGCACGAGCTCGCCCTTGTCATTGATCGCTATCCCATCAAGCCCATCGTAGCGGAAGGCGATCATTGCGGGATCGGCTCCGGCCTCCACCAGCAGGTCGTACTTCGCCTGGCCGCCCTCACTGTGCCAGCGCATATCGATGCCGGGCCACAGCTGCTCGTATTGAACTGCTTCATAGACCGGCACGCGCGTGGCCCACTTCGATGGGTCGTTCCCGAGGTAATAGTTGTGGTACTCCTTCCGCGCCGCTTCGCCGTGGGCCAGTGCGGAGAGATCAGCGCCCACGAAGCGCATGCGCCATGCATGGCCCCGCAAACTGAAGCCCGCCTGCCGCTCCGGCTCCCACTGGATGTACTCATGCACCAGTTCCGAAGCGTCTGATTGGTAGCGCGACCAAGTGACCCCATCAGCGCCGAGGAACATCGCGCTGCCCGGGAAGGAGGCCTTGAAGCGCACCGGCGCCTCCCATTGGCCCTGGTTGGGCACGTATTGCACCTTGCCCGGCGCAGCAGGGCCATGGTTGTGGCTGTGCGCTGCCGCTGCCCCAAAAAGGAATGACATGGAAAGCGCCAGTGCGGCGCGGCCAAATGCCCTCCGACGGGCGATTCCGAATTGCTTCATCTTGACTGGTTGTTGCGGTTTCCTAGCGCACCACGGTCACATGGCCCACGGTTTCCTTCTCCTCGTTGTGGCAGACGCCGGTGTATTTCAGGACATACACGTACACGCCGTCCTGCACCACGCTGCCGTTGTACTTGCCGTCCCAGTAAGGCGCCATGCCCTCATTCGCCCAGAGCTGCTCACCCCAGCGGTTGAAGATGGACATCTTCACGGTCTTCTCCCCGAAGCCCGCGATCCGGAACACGTCGTTGATGTCGTCTCCATCGGGCGTGAAGGCATTGGGTGCGAACACTTGCGGGATTGAATCGAGCATCACCACTTTCATGCTATCGGTGTGCGGACAGCCATGCAGGTCGATCATGTCGTATCCGTAGATGCCAGGGGCCCAGGCCAGGATGTCGCGCGTATAGGCACCCGTGCTCCATTGGAACGCAAGGCCATCAATCGGGACCCTGAGCTCCGCTACGCTGCCTGGGCAAACCTGCACTGAATCGAACAAGGCATGGCGCGGCGCGGCGGGGATCACCACATCCACGGTGCCTTCGCACAGGCCATCGGACACGGTCACGGAATAGGCGCCGGCCATATCCACTTCAATGGTGGGCGTAGTCTCTCCGGTGCTCCATACGAAGCTCGCGTTGCTCAGGTCGGTGCCGGGCAGGATCACGTTCAGCACCGCCACATCATCGGGGCAGATGATGGTATCGCCTACGAACCAGATCGGAAGCACGTTGTTCAGGATCACCTGCATGCTCGTGGCATCGTCCTGCCCGCAGCCGAGGTCCGTAATGGTGAGGGTTACGGTGTACACGCCGGGTGATGTGTAAACATGCGTCACGTTCGTGTCCGTGAGGATGGTGCCATCACCCATGTCCCACATGAACGCGAGCAGGTCTCCCGTGCTCTGGTTGTCGGTGCTCAGGGTGAGCGTGGTGCAATCGCCTACTTGCTCGGCGGTGAAGGCCGCGAGCACCGGTTCCAATGGATCGATCTGCACATCAAGCGATGCCGTCTGGCTGGGCGAGCAGCCCAAGGTGTCCGACACGGTGAGCGTAACGGTGTAGGTGCCCGGCCCACTGAACGTGTGCGTGATATCGAAGGTGCTGTAGGAGGAGCCATCGCTCAACTGCCAGAGGAAGGCGGCGTTCGTGCCTGTGCTCGCATTAGCCGTGGTCAGGATCAGGTTGTCGCAGTCGAATACCTGATCAGCCGTGAATGCAGCTGTGATCGGCTCGCTCGGCGTCACCGTCACATCCATGGTCACGGTATCGGCCACGTTGCAGCTGCTCGCATCGTTCACGATCAGGGTGATGGTGTAGGTGCCAACGCCTTGGAAGAGGTGGTTCACATCCGTGGTGCTGTAAGTGGTGCCATCGCCCATGTCCCATTGGTAGGTCATGTCGATCCCCGTGCTGAGGTTCGTGCAGGTCACGCCGAGTTCTTCGCAACCGGGCGATTCCACCGTGCTGAACGCAGCGGCCACCTGCGCTGGCGGTCCTATGTCCACGAGCACCTGCACGGTATCCGCGCCACTGCAACCGGTGGGGTCCTCCGCGATCAGCTGCACCAGGTAGCTGCCCGGCCCGGGGAACTGGTGCACCACATTGGTATCCACGTACTGCGTGCCATCGCCCATGTCCCAGTACCAGGTGAGCGGATCGCCGGTGCTCTGGTTGGTGGTGCTGATCTCCATCTGCGTGCAGTCGATGGTCTGCGTCCACGTGAAGTCGGCATCGATGGGCTGCTGCGCCCCGATGGTGATGGGCAGATAGGTGGTATCTGCCAGGTTGCACGAGAGCGAATCCATGGCGATGAGCGTGACGACGTATGCGCCGGGGGTCGTGTAGGCGTGGCTGGGCTCGAAGCCTTCGACCACGGGGCTGCCATCACCGAAGTCCCAGAACCATGTATCGCCAGTGCTGGCATTGCTGAAGTCGATCACGATGGGTGCGCAGCCTTGGTTCAAAGTGCTGGCACCGGCGGCATTCACCCCGCTCACATTGAAGTCGATCTTGAACACGCCGACGTCCCAGCCCGAGGGCTGCACGTTGCTGTAGGCGCCCGGCGTGGTCGGGAAGCCGCCGCTGGTGCACACGGCTTGGTACACCTTGCCGTTGGCATCGAATCGGCTGGTGCCGCCATCCACGTGGCCAGCACCTGTGTAATAGGTGCCGTAGATGATGTTGGTCATGTCCGGCTCGAAGGTGGCCAGGTAGAAGCCGCCGCTGGCGTAAAGCGGCGTTCCGGCGATGGGCCAACCAGCGCCCACGCTGTACCCGCTGATGTAGATGTTGCGGCACACGTCAACGAGGAAGGCAACTGGGACCATGCCCGCGCCGAAGCCACCAGCTGGACCGAGCTGGGTGCGGAAAATCTGGTTCTGCAGATCGGCATCGAACTCCGCGACGAATATGCCTGAGCCTGCTTGCCCGTATGTGCCAGCCGGCGCAATGCCCAAGGTGCTGCCGGGTGCCTGCCCGAAGATGTAGGCGTTGTCGTCAAGATCCACTTGCAGGAAGAAGGCGACGTCGTCCGTGGTTCCGCCGAAGTAGGTGCAGGCGAGCACGCTGGTGGCATTGTCGCTCAGCTTGGCGATGTACGCTTCGCGGCCACCCGCGCTGGCAGGCTGATAGGCCCCGGCCGTGGTGGGCAAAGTAGTGCCCGATGACCCGCCGCAGATCACCGGCTGGCCCGCGCTATCGAGCTTGATGCCGAAGCACATATCAGCCTGCGCCGTGCCGAAGTAGGTGCCGAAGATCAAGGTGCTCAGGTCCGGCGACAAGCAGAAGGCCACGCCATCCTGCGCGCCGCCATGGGTGGTTTGCACGGCGCCGCCGCTCACCGGAAAGCCCGGCGCATCGGAGCAACTCGCCACGTAAATGCGGCCCGCTGCATCGCAGATCACCTCACCGCGATAGCTGTCACCGTAGTTGGTGGTGAAGCTGTTGCGGCCATCGTTGCCGCTGGTGCCCATGTAGGTGCTGCCGATCAGCGCAGTGCCCGTGGGGTTCAGCTTGCTGATCACGATATCCGAGTTGCCGCCATTGAAGGTCTGATCGTAGCCTGTGGGCGTTACGGGGTAGTTGGGTGAAGGCGAGGACCCGTAGACCGTGAGCTCGCCGGCGTTGGTCACCACCAAGCTGTGCGGATAATCGCCGCTGCTGCCGCCGAGGTACGTGCCGAAGAGCAAGGTGGTGCCCGTTGGATTCAGCTTGCTCACCGCGATATCGATGCCACCGTTGTTGGTGCCATCGAAGGCGCCAGGCAACGTGGGATAGCCCTGGCCGAAACAGATGGCGCCCGTGTAGATGTTCCCTTGGATGTCGTACGTGGCGGTATGGCCGTAATTCTGCGTTGTGCCGATGTTGCCGGTGCCGCTCAGCGTGCTGGCGATCAGCGTGGGGTCGATCACGATCGGCCGGTTGGCCTTCACGCCCTTGCCGAAGGCGAAGCCAACGGTGCTCCCGCTCAGCGTGAAACGGCAATCGACCTTCTCCTTCGCGCCGTCCGCGTACCAAGCCACAGGGGCTAGTTCATGCAGCTCACCCACCGATGTGATCAGTTCCAATTCGCCATCAGCATTGATCCGGATGCCATCGAGGCCCTCGTAACGGAACTTCACTTGGCTGGCTGCCGCCATGTTGGCCACAACCGCATCGTACTTGAAGCCGCCTTGGGCTTCGTGCAAGCGCAGGTCAACTCCCGGCCAGAGCTCATGGTAGCGCACTTCCATGAAGTGCCGCACATCACTGGCCCATTTGCTCGCATCGTTGCCGATGAAGTAATTGAAGTAATCCGCGGAGCGCCCTTCGCGAGAGACCTCAGCATTCGGGTTCGCACCCTCGAACCAGGCATACCAGGCATGGCCATTCATGCGGACGTTCTCCATGGCATCGGGGCCTTCGTGCTGCGCATCGTGCACACGATCGGGCACGGCCTCGTCGAGCTTCGAGAACACCAAGCGATCGCGCTCCGCGAAAAGCGCCACCAGGCCGAAGTCGGCACGGTAGAGGATCGGGGCCGCCCATTGGCCCTTGTTCTCCACGTACTCGCCATGCATCACGGGCTCTTGCGCGCTAGGGCCGTGATCATGGCCATCGTGGTTGCTCTTCTGGGCAGAGGCAACGGACAACAGGAGCGCGGCGGTTGCCAACAAGGCAGTGCGGCGCGGGGTGGCAGAACGGATCATGGAAGGGGGTCTGAAGGGCAGTACAATGACAAGGGCAATGGGCCATTGGTTGCCTTGGCGCATAAAGCTAGTGGCCGATGGTGGAACAACCATCCCAAGGACCTGACGGACCGGGCATTAGGGGTGACGGGGCGGGCGCGCACCCGATCAGACTATCCAAAAAAGGAGCGGGCGCTGAACGATTGCACCCGCTCCCCTTCCGACCTTTTGAATGCCGCTATCAGAACCTGCCGATTACAGGCGTCCTTCAACCGCTACCGCCCCACCTTCACCGCGCGCTTCACCACCGGCTCGCCATCGAGCAAGAGGGTGATGTAATACACGCCGGGCGCCAGGTTCTCGGTGGTCCAGTCATACTGGAATTCACCCGCCTCGCGCTGTCCCTCGCTCAGCACCAGCAGGCTGCGGCCATCGGCGCTGTTGGCCAGCAACTGCATGCGGCCCGCGCGCTCCAAGGTGCAGAACAATGTGGTGCCATCCGTGAAGGGGTTTGGCGCGATGCGGAGCACCGTGCCTTCGGCAGGCAGGGTGCGCTCTTGGGCGGGGGTGAGTTTCTCGTCATCCACAGCGGAGCCGGAGCGTTGGTCGCTATCGGTGGGTGAGGCGCAGCAGGCGGCGAGTTGTTGCTGCATGGCAGCTATCGTAGCGTTCTGCGCGGCGATCTGGGCTTGCTGTTCTTGCATGCCAGCTACCAGGATCGGAATCAGCCCCACATAGTTCAAGGTCTTCACGGTCTGGTCAGGGGCAATCACGTTCCCGAGCGAATCGATGCGACCGATGAAGGTGGTTTGCCCAACAAGTTCTGGCAGCACTTCCTCCACCTCCTGCGCAATGAACCCGAACTGATTGCCAGCGGGTAAGTTCATCTCTGCATAGGTATCGGTGTCGAAATGATAGGTCGTCGGACGCAATTCGCTGATGATCTCCAGACCTTGCGTTAAATCCTCGACATCGGTCTTCAAGGCCTCGTCTGATGTCCATGCCATGGCTGTGCATGAAGCATCGCCTGTGATGTGAACGTGGCCGTCGAAATAGCCGGCCCAGGTATCCGCATCAACTTCCTCTGTATGACCATACACCGCGAAGAAGCGCTCGCCTTCAACATCCTGCTTCTGGATCTGGCCGGCGACGCCGACATACTTCGCATTCGGCAGGGTCCAAGTCGCTGGCGCGAGCGAACTGAATCCATGCACACCCACCTGCAATTCGCCATCGCCTTGAGCATGGCCTTCAACTCCCCTGCGAATGGTGCCGACACGACCGAACGCCGCCACCCCGCTGGTCCATTGGGCGTCATCATCCGCCACGAACCATCCGGCATAACCCGTATAGCGTGCGCCACTTGTGAATGCCGATACGCCACGGGTGCGGTAGCTGCTCTGGCTAAGGTCCGCTCGGAGGCCATAGTTCCAATTGTTGTTCGTGAGACCGCTCCCGATCGCATTGATGTACACTCCACGATTGTCAGCGCCGGTATCCGTACCTTGACTGACCGCGATGTTCACGCCAGTTGTTGCCGAGGTTGCACCTGCAACATTCAATTGCGCCCCGACCGATGAACTGCCAGTAGAGGATTGCTGCACATCCATCGCGGCATTGAAGACCGCTGTGCTCAACGCGAGCTTGGCTGGAGCGGCATTCACCGCCAGGTCAACGCCAATGCCTACCGCGTCGTCATCGTCCGGGCAGTCATCGCTCGCATTCACGGCGGTGTACACGTTGTGTGATACAGCGCCGCCTGATGTCCCGTCGTTCTCGATCGTCCAGTCGCAGTCGGCACCGGTGAAACTTGATGGGTCCACCCACTTCACCACGCCGCGCTCATTGCCTGACGCAGCGTCATCAACCACCATCACCTTGTAGATGCCATCGGCTTGATTCGCCGCATCGGGAAGCGTCCGGATGCGCACGCGGCCATCGAGGATATCGAGCCTTTCTTGAGGGATGTCCGCGCCAGCCGCCCAGTCGCCCAAGCCGACGAAGCCCTCCAGTGGTGCGTTGGCAGCAGAGCGGAACGGGCGCAATCGCATCAATTCCAATCCGCGCACGCTGCTCGCTGAGCCTGTGATGCCACCAGCAGGATCGGTCCCGAAACGGAAGCTGCAGTTGTCCCAGGCATGGCTGCCCACCGGCAGGTCCGCGCTGCCCCAACCGATCAAGGCATTGGAATTACCCACCACCTCGGCACCTGTCCCGTTCGCGCCCATGTCGAACATCTGCCCGAAGTAGGCCAGATCGCCGTTGCCCGACATCACGGTGCCGTTCCGCATGTGCGGGCGCCAGCCCTGCGGTGCGTCAGGGGTCGATGGATGAACCAAGTGCACCCTGGACCATGGCGCGCCGATCGTGGACATCAGGTTCGTGCCGCCTGCCGGGTTCACGATCTGGCCAATCCCGACATAACCGGCTCGTACGTTCAGGTTCGTGTAGCCATTCACCGTGGTGGTCACATCATCGATGAGCCGAATGCCGTTGTTGCTGAAGTTCCGCAGCCAAAGGGCTGCATTCTGCTCCATCTGCCGGATGTGGAAGCCATTGTTCAGCGCGCCAACCGTTCCTGCCAAGGCGTAGAGCCTCCCGATCTCGCGCGGTGTGCCGTTGGCATCAGAGACGCGGTGAAGACGCCAGCGGGTCTCGTTCTCGATGCTCCCAGCAGCTGTGAATGTACCGTAGGTGTCGAACTGGTTGGTGGTCTGGCTGGTGAGGTCCCAGCCGTTCACCGTGAGGTTGGCCGATGGCGCGGCTATGCCAAAACCGATATTCACGCCATCACTCGGGTTCGTCAAGTATTGCTGTCCGCCTCCTCCAGTGTTGAACTGGCCTTTTGCAGCGGTCGCGCCCAAGAGTGAAATGAGTGCTGCGCTTTGTAGTCGAATGCTCAATGTTTTCATGTCTTTCATGTGTTAAGGTGTTCGAAACAGCTTCACAGGTACGATATCCCCGGACATCGTCTGAACCTTCAATTGGTAGATTCCATCCGTGACACTCGGTAACACCGCCAACCATGGATCGGAGCCGGGCGTCAATCGTTCATCCCAGATGGCGCGGCCCAACACATCAAGCAGGCTGAGCCAAAGCGGCTCGCCTGATTGCATGGTGCAAACAAGCGTCAGAACTTGAGTCGAGAAGCTCAGGGTTGCTCGAATCGACTCACCGGATAAGGGCTCGCTCAGGCCTGATTGGAATCCGCATCCGTTCTCAACATACGAGACGCACACATCGTCATAGAAAACATAAGCGCAGTCGAGATTGCCTCCCGGATTGATCTGTGTCACAGCCGTGTTGGCATCATCAAAGAAGTTGCCCAAGGTCACATACTGGTATGCCGAATCCGGCACGTAGGTCCCTGTTACCTCATACCAGACTGTCGTATCCGTTGGAACGAAATCCATGTGAATGGCTGCTGCATTGGGTACGACCGGAGGCCAATCTTGCAGGTACGGATTCATGGAGAATCGCATTCCCGCCCCTGAAGCACTCCATCTTGCATTCTCAAGTGAACCGTTCGCCGCAACGGACACTTTAAATGACAGATACACCGGAACCCCTATCTGCAGCGGCTCGGCCAGCATTGCTCCGGAATGCTCCCTAATGTTGACGATATCCTCTACGGGTTCGCACCAGAGGTAACCACCAGCATAGCCTTGGCCTGTTGCAGCAATCTGCCAGCCCGCGACGTTACCCGGTACCCCAGCCATGCCGCCGCCAGGAAGCCCATTCACCAGACAAGCGTTGAAATAGTCGGGGGATCTGTGAAACCGGCTCCAGCCGGTCGCACGGCTCATCTGGTTCCAGAAATCCGGGCATTGAGTGTACTCCTCGAAGCTCCCATTCGGCACCAGGTTCTGGGCTTGTGAGCGCGTAATGCTCAAGGCGAGAACAACCAGCGTAAGCAGAGAAATGCGGGCGTGCTTCATGACCATGTGGTTTGAAGCGAAGAAGGTACGGCGCTGCCCGCAACCGCAACCCAGAGGTGCAGGTCTTGCGGTACTTTGGTCGGTTGAAAATCTAAGCCAGTCGGCCAGTCGGCCAGTCGGCCAGTCGGCCAGTCGGCCAGTCGGCCTCGCCGCCTCGCCGCCTCGCGGAGGCCGCGCACAACACCGCAGTTGACCCGCATACAAGCGATTGCCCTGGGGTATTTAGTGTCACCATGCGGCTCATAGCTCGGTAGGTGCACACAAGCTATACTCCAAGATCCCGGAAACCGAACTTCGAGTTATGCACCAATTGCGAACCGGATATGAACCTTGGGGCTCGATGCCGATGATGAACGCAGTCCCTCAGCCGCTCATCCACGCTCATCGCCGCAGATGCAACAAAGCGTCCCTGATTGATCGGGGCAGCTAGGTTCGCTCCACAATCAACCTACCATGACCCGCCACCTCCCCACCCTTTCCGTGCTGCACTACGTGTATGGCATCCTCACCTGCGTGGGCGGCATCGCCGTGCTCGCGTTGGTGGGCATGGGCCTTTTCCTCAGCAGCGACCTCGCGGCCGGCGAGCACAACGATCCTGCGCCCGCCATCGTGGGGGGTGTCTTCCAAGGCCTCGGCTGGGTGCTCTTCGCACTGATTGAGGTGTGGGGCGTGCTCATCATCCTCAGCGGCCGTTGGATCGCGCAGCGCCGCAACCGCACTGGCTCGCTGGTGGTGGCCGGTCTCTGCTGCCTCAATTTCCCCATCGGCATGGCGCTGGGCATCTTCACCCTCGTAGTGCTGCTCAACGATGAGGTGCAGGCGCATTACGCCGGCGCACAGCCAATGCCGGCCTAGCGAAGTTCCAGCAGCGTGGCCGTGCTGTCGCGGTCGAAATCGCGTAGCGCGCTGATGCGGAGCTGCAGCTCCTTGCCTTTGAAAGGAGCTCGAACTGCATAGATCAAACTATCGGCGCCACGGTGCGATGCGCTGAAATCGATCCGAGCGCTGTCCATGCGATGGCGGATCTCCGCCAATGTGATGCTGCGCGCATCGAGTTGCGCCTGGGCGCTGGGCGCTGCCTTCAGCAAGGTGCTGGCGAGGCGCTGCTTCAGCTTCGCCTCGGGCATCCAGGCGCCGCTGGTTAGGCGCTCGCCATAGAACCAATATGCTGCCGCACCGCCGATGATGAGGCCGAAGAGGTAGAGCGTGAGGCGGCGCTGGAGATCCATGCGGAACCGGGAACCGATCGCGGGGCTATTCCGCCAGCCCGCGCATGATGCCCTTGGGGCTGTTGTTGATGAAGTCGAGGATCACACCGCGCTCGTGGCTGCGCGGCATGCCCTGCATCACGTTCACCACGGCGCGCTCCACGTTGCTGTTGCGCACGAAGATCTCGCGGTAGATGTCCTCGATGCGGGTGATCTGCTCATCGGTGAAGCCGCGGCGGCGAAGACCCACCACGTTCACGCCCACGTAGCTGAGCGGCTCGCGCGCGGCCTTCACGAAGGGCGGCACGTTCTTGCGCACCAGCGAGGCGCCGGCGATGAAGCTGTGCGCGCCGATGTGGATGAATTGCTGCACGGCCACATTGCCCTCGAGGATGGCCCAATCGTCGATCGTCACATGGCCCGCGAGGTTCACGCTGTTGGCGATCACCACATGGTCGCCCACGATGCAGTCGTGCGCCAGGTGCACGTAGGCCATCAGCAGGCAATTGCTGCCCACGGCGGTCTTCAGCCGGTCGGCCGTGCCCCGGTTGATGGTGACGCATTCGCGGATGGTGGTGCCATCGCCCACTTCGGCCGTGGTGACCTCTCCGGCGAATTTCAGGTCCTGCGGGATGGCGCCGATCACGGCGCCGGGGAAGATCCTGCAGTTCTTCCCGATGCGCGCGCCGTCCATGAGCACGGCGTTGGGGCCGATCCAGGTGCCATCGCCGATCGCCACATCGGCATAGACCGTGGCGAATGGCTCAATGGTGACATCCTTCCCGATCCTGGCGCCGGGATGCACGGAGGCGAGTGGCGAGATGCTCATGCGTTCGCGGTGGCTTTGGGAGCGGCAGCGGCCGGCGCCTTATCGCGGGCCACCTGCGCCATCATCTCGGCTTCAACCACCACTTGGCCATTCACGTAGCCCAAGCCTTTCATATGAACGATGCCGCGGCGGATGGGCGTAAGCAGCTCCAGATGGAACACAAGCGTGTCGCCGGGGATCACCTTCTTCCGATAGCGGACGTTATCAATCTTGAGGAAGTAGGTGGTGTAGTTCTCCGGATCGGGCACTTGGCTCAGGGCGAAGATCCCGCCCACCTGCGCCATCGCCTCGATCTGGAGCACGCCTGGCATGACGGGATTCCCCGGGAAGTGACCGGTGAAGAAGGGCTCGTTGAAGGTGACGTTCTTGAAGCCGGTGATCGTGTCCTGCGACATGGCCACGATGCGGTCGATCAAGAGGAAGGGATAGCGGTGCGGGAGCAGCCGCTCGATGTCGTTGATGTCGAAGACCGTCTTTGAGAGATCGAATCGCACGCCGGCGGTCTTCTCTTCTTCGCGGATCAGCTCCTTGATGCGCTTCGCGAAGCTGGTGTTGCCGAAATGGCCGGGCCGTGCCGCGAGGATGTGGCCCTTGATGGGCCGGCCCACCAGCGCCAGGTCGCCCACGATGTCGAGCAGCTTGTGTCGCGCGGGCTCGTTGTAGAATTTGAGGTCGGTGGTGTTGAGCACCCCGTTGCGGCGGATCTCCACTTCGCGGTACTCCTTGCCCAGGAGCTTCGCCAGTTCCATGAGCTGCTCCTTCGTGGTTCCCTCACGGTCCTCCATCACAATGGCGTTATCCAGATCGCCGCCCTTGATCAGGCCAGCCTTAGCGAGCTGCTCCAGTTCACGTAGGAACACGAAGGTGCGGCACGGAGCGATCTCGGTCTTGAATTCCTCCGCGCGGTACATGCTGGCGTGCTGGGTGCCGAGCACAGGGCTGTTGTAATCAACCATCACGGTGATGCGGAACTCTCCTCCCGGCGTGGGCACACCGAGCATCTCCGTGCCGCGCTCCTTGGTCTCGAACCAGATCGGCTCCTTGAGCTCGTACCAATTGCGCGGCGCATCCTGCTCCTCGAGGCCCACGGCCTCAATGGCGTCCACGAAGGCCTTGGCGCTGCCATCCATGATGGGTACTTCAGGGCCGGAGAGCTGCAGGAGGCAATTGTCCACGTTCAAGGCATACAGGCGCTGAGCACATGCTCGGTGGTGTTCACCACGGCATCGCCCCTACCCAAGGTGGTGCCGCGCGCCGTGCTGGTCACGAGCTCCGCATCGGCCTCGATGATGGGCTCACCTTCCAGATCGGTGCGCTGGAACTTGTAGCCATGACCGATGGGAGCCGGCCTTAGGGTCAGGATGACCGGTGCGCCGGTATGAAGGCCCACGCCCTTGATCGTGGCGTTTGCCTTCAGGGTATGCTGCTTGTCGCTCATTGAACACGCCCCTCATACGGAGCCGGGCGAAGGTACTTGGCCGATGCAAGCGCCTGTGAAGCCCCTCAAGGGCCTGCATTCCAGCGTGATGCCGCCAAGCCTGCACCCCCTACCTTCGCTGCCCTCCCGCCGAACCGCGCCAGTTGCGCCAGGGCGCGCGCAAGACCACCGCACATGCCGTCATTCGATTCGCTCGGGCTCCGCGAGGAGCTCCTCCGCTCCCTTCATCAACTCGGCTGGGAACAGCCCACACCCGTTCAGGAGAAGGCCATCCCGCACCTGCTCGGCAGCGAGAACGATGTGGTGGTGCTGGCCCAGACCGGAACCGGCAAGACCGGCGCCTTCGGCCTGCCCCTGCTCATGGACATCGATCCGGGCGAGCGCTGCGTTCAGGCCCTCGTTCTGGCCCCCACGCGCGAGCTCTGCGTGCAGATCACCGGCGACCTGGAGCGTTTCGCGCAATTCCTTCCGGGGGTGAAACCCGTGGCCGTGTACGGCGGGGCCAGCATCCGCGATCAGATGCGCGCGATCAGCCGCGGGGCCAACATCGTAGTGGCCACGCCGGGCCGCCTGCTCGACCTCCTCGGGCGGCAAGCCGTTGACCTGGGCGGGGTGCAGACCGTGGTGCTCGACGAGGCCGATGAGATGCTCAACATGGGCTTCCAAGAGGACCTCACCGAGATCCTGCAGACCACGCCCGCCGACAAGCGCACCTGGCTCTTCAGCGCCACCATGGGCAGCGAGGTGCGGCACATCGCCAAGCGCTACATGCGCGAAACGCAGGAACTGCAGATCGGCGAGCGCAACACCACCGCATCGGCCATCCGCCACCAGTACTGCGTGGTGCATGCACGCGACCGTTTCGCCGCGCTCAAGCGCTTCATCGACGCCGAGCCCGATCTCTTCGCCATCGTGTTCTGCCGCACCAAGCACGAGACGCAGGAACTCGCCACGGCCCTGATCAAGGACGGCTTCAGCGCCGATGCCATCCACGGCGACCTGAGCCAGGCGCAACGCGACCATGTGATGGGCCGCTACCGCGCGCGCACCTTGCAGCTGCTCATCGCCACGGACGTGGCGGCCCGCGGCATCGACGTGAACGAGGTGACGCACGTGATCCACTTCGACCTGCCCGGCGAAGCCGAGAGCTACACCCACCGCAGCGGCCGCACCGCACGGGCGGGCAAGACCGGCATCTCGCTCAGCATCATCGGCCTGCGCGACGTGAGCAAGGTGCGCCAGCTCGAACGCTCGCTCAAGACCCACTTCACCTATGTGCGCGTGCCCGGCGGCGGCGATATCGGCACCGCCCAAGTGGTGGCCTACATGCACAAGCTCAAGAACGTGGAGGTGGATACCGATGCCCTCGCCTCCATCCTGCCCACGGCCCATGCGAGCTATCCGCATTCAGCAAAGAGGAGCTCATCGAGCGCTTCATGAGCGTGGCCTTCAATCGCCTCATCACGCAGTTCCGCGACCTCGGCGACCTGAACGTGGACATGAGCCGCAAGGACCACACGGCACGCGCCGAGCGCCCCTCCTCGCGCGAGCGCTTCAGCACCGGCAGGCAGATGTTCATCAACCTGGGCAGCGCCGACGGCTTCGACAAGGGCAAGATGCTCGGCTATGTGTGCGGCGTGAGCGGCGTGCAGGGCGATGTGATCGGGCGCATGCTCATCAAGGATGTGTACTCCTTCGTCGATGTGGAGCCTGACCACTTCGAGCAGGTCTTCAATGCCTTCAAGGGCGCCAATTACAAAGGGCGCAAAGTGCGCGTGGATGAGGCACAAGGGCCCGGCGCAGGCCCATCGCGCCCGCAAGGCGATCGGCAGCACCAAGGCGGGCACCGTGGCGGGCCCCACCACGGGCCTCGAAACGATCGCGGCGGCAATCGCCCGCATGAGAGCAGCTACCGCGGGCCGTCGGAGCGGAATGATGGGGGCTTCGCGAAGAAGGGCTACTACGAGCCGAAGCCGCACCGCAAAGGCCCGCGCAAGGGCTGAGCGCTCGCGGCATCGATGATGCCCCCCATCGTGGTCGCCCGCCCGAGGGACAGCAGTTCACTTAAGCGCTGGCGCCGAGCGCGCTGAGCCGCCGGATCAGATCCACCAGACGGCTGCTGTACCCGTACTCGTTGTCGTACCAGCCCATCACCTTCACCATGTTGCCCACCACGCTGGTGAGCTGCGCGTCGAAGATGCAGCTGTGCGGGTCGCCCACGATATCCACGCTCACGATGGGGTCCTCGGTGTAGCGAAGGATGCCCTTGAGCCTCCCTTCGGCGAGCGACTTGAAATGCGCATTGATCTCCTCGGCGCTCTTCAGGTCCTTCACGCGGCAGGTGATGTCGGTGATGGAGCCGTCGGGCACGGGCACACGGATGCCTCCGCCGCCCAAGCGGCCATCGAGCTCCGGGAAGATGCGCGTGATGGCCTTGGCCGCTCCAGTGGTGGTGGGCACCATGCTCACCGTAGCGGCACGCGCCCGGCGAAGGTCCTTGTGCGGTGCATCGTGCAGGCGCTGATCGCCCGTGAAGCTGTGCACGGTGGTGATGAAGCCGTCCTCGATTCCGCAGAGCTCGTTGATGCCCATGATCATCGGCGCTGCGCAATTGGTGGTGCAGCTGGCGTTGGAGATGATCGGCTCATCGCCTTTCAGGACCTGCTCATTCACTCCGAGCACCACACTGGGGATATCGGCATCCTTGGCCGGGGCGGAGAGGATCACGCGCCTGGCGCCGGCCTTCAGGTGCTGCTCGGCACCAGCTCTCGAAAGGAAGAGGCCCGTGCACTCCAGCACGATGTCGATGCCCAGGTCCTTCCAGGGGAGCCGCGAAGGGTCCTTCTCCGCGAAGGCCTTGATCCTCTTGCCGCCCAATAGGAGGTTCTCCGGGTCGTGGGACACCTCGCCGTTGAACACGCCATGCACGCTGTCGTACTTGAAGAGGTGCGCGAGCGTGCGCGTGTCCGTGAGGTCGTTCACGGCCACAAGCTCCACGTCGCCGCGTTGCAGCAGCAGGCGCGCGGACACGCGCCCGATGCGACCGAATCCGTTGATCGCTACTTTCATTTCGTTATTACCGGTTGAGGGTTGCGGGTTGAACGTGGTTGAGGGTTGAGGCAGCATTCAACCTTCAACATCCAACCCTCAACCCGCAATTCACAGCACATGCTTCTCTGCATGATAGCTGCTGCGCACCAGCGGCGCGCTCTCCACGAACCGGAATCCGCGCGCGAGGCCTTCGACGCGGTAGCGCTCGAAGCGCTCCGGGGTGATGAACTCCGCCACCGGCAGATGCTTCGCGGTGGGTTGCAGGTACTGGCCCATGGTCATCACATCGCATTCCACGGCTCGCAGGTCGTCCATGGTCTCCAGGATCTCCGCATCGGTCTCGCCCAAGCCGAGCATGATACCGCTCTTGGTGCGCAGCCCGGCTCGCTTGGCCCGCATGAGCACTTCGAGGCTGCGGTCGTACTTGGCCTGCACGCGCACCTGCTTGGTGAGGCGGCGCACGGTCTCCATGTTGTGGCTGAGCACATCGGGCCTGGCCTCTAGCACCGCCTCGAGGTTCTCCCACTTCCCTTGGAAATCGCCGATGAGGGTCTCCAGCTTGGTCTCCGGCGAGCGGCGGCGCACGGCACGGATGGTCCTCGCCCAAGTGTCCGCTCCGCCATCGGCGAGGTCGTCGCGGTCAACGCAGGTGATCACGCAATGCTTCACGCCCATGAGCTCCACGCTCCGGGCCACGCGAGCGGGCTCGAAGGGATCCACCGGCTCGGGCCTGCCCGTGGCCACCGCGCAGAAGCCGCAGCTTCGCGTGCAGACATTGCCAAGGATCATGAAAGTGGCGGTGCCGGCGCCCCAGCACTCACCCATGTTGGGGCAATTGCCGCTCTGGCAGATGGTGTGCAGCTTGTGCTCACCCACGATGCCCGCCACCTGCCGGTAGTTCTCACCCGTGGGCAGCTTCACCCGGAGCCAATCGGGCTTGCGCGTGCGCTTGCCTTCAGCACCGGGGCCTTCCTTCACTTCCGCCACGTTACCGCTCATTGCAGCAAGCGCTTGCCGAATTGCACGGCGATGTAGAATTGGAAGAAGAACTGCTTGTTGCTCACGCCTTCCAGTTCCGCCATGATGGGCACCTCAACCGGATACGCATCCAGGGCAACGCCGGTCTCGATCGCCTTGATCCCCGTGGTGCGGCCCGAGTACTCGAAGTTAAGCGCCATGCGCCCGAAGCCGCCGAAGTACGGCCTGATCTCGCCGATCCCGTTCAGCCAGGAAGCCCGCCCGTAGATATTCTGCACGTTGTGCGCATCCGGGTCGTAGCGCTCGATCACGTAAGTGTCGTACGGTATCGCATCGGGCTTGCCGATCTCGAGGTACACCGGCTTGAGCAGACCAATGGAAGGACCGATGCCCCATACCCAGTTGATCTCCACCCCGCTGCGGCGGATCTTGTCCGTGAGCTGCAGCTTGCGTCCGTAGGTGGGCCGCAGGATCGTGAGCGCATTGAGCTTGCCGTAGAAGTAGCCGCGCGAATCCTCGTAGTACGGGTTGAAGCTCTTCACTTCTTTCGGGTGCTTCATGCCCACCACCTCGATGCTGAGCAGGCGGCGGTCCGTAGCGGTGCGGTACTTGGCGTGGTGGAAGTGCAATCCCCAGCCATCGCCGTGCAGAAGGGCACCGCCGTACATCTCCCGGCGGAACGGCACACGTGCATCCTCATAGATAGTCTGCTGGGCCAGGGCCGATGGCGAGGCCGCTACGAGCACAAGGAAGAAGGCGAACAGCCTTGGCATGGCCCAAAGCTAAGGCACCGCACCTGCCTCCACCGCCGATACCTTGGCTGCCATGACCGACCCCATGACCACAGCGCGCATCACCCACCTCGGCGAACTGCGCACGGAGGTGCTGCATGTGCGCAGCCAGCAGCGCTTCATCACCGATGCCCCTGTTGACAATCAGGGCCGGGGCGAGGCGATTTCACCCACCGACATGCTGGCCGCCTCGTTAGCCGCTTGCATGATCACCACCATGGATATCAAGGCCAAGGCGAAGGGCATCGCGCTGAGCAACCTGAGCGCTTCCGTGGTGAAGCACATGGCTGCTGATCCTCGGCGGGTGAGTAGCGTGGAGGTCATGCTGGAGCTTGATGGCGAGGGGCTTTCGGAAGAGGACCGCTCCTTGATGGAGCGCACTGCCCATGAATGCCCGGTGGCCCTCAGCCTGCATCCGGGCATCAAGCAGGCGGTTCAATTCAAGTATCGATGAGTGCCGGCTTCCGGTCTGAAAGGGCCCTGCTGAAAACAGGGAAGCCCGGACCAGTGGTCCGGGCTCGTGATCCAAGAGTGCGAACGCCCCGCTCAGCAGGGCTGCTCTGCGGCGGGCTGGGCCACCTTGCCGTATGCCGGGCACCCGTGGGTGCTGCCGCAGGAGGTGAGCAGCGCGCCGCTCATCGCGATGGCCATCAGTACCAGAAGCGCCTTTTTCATCGTTGCGAGTTTTGTGTCCTTCGGTTGGACCTTTGAACGCGGGGTCGCGCCCAAAATTAGCCCCTCAAACGGTCCGGTTGATACAATGTTTCAACAAGCACCCCTGCGATCTGTTCATGGACAACCTGCCAACGCCTAACGCACCGGCTGCGCCGCATATTGGAGCAAGCTGGCAATTGGCCTTGGCCGACCAGTTCGCCGCGCCCTACTTCAGCGACCTGAAAGCGTTCCTGTTGGCCGAGCGTCGGCAATGCACTGTTTACCCGAAGGGCCGCGACATCTTCCGGGCCTTCGACCTCACCCCCTTCGAGCAGGTGCGCGCGGTGATCCTAGGCCAGGACCCTTATCACGGCCCCGGGCAGGCGCATGGCTTGTGCTTTTCCGTGCCGGAAGACGTTCCCTTCCCGCCCTCACTGGCCAACATCTTCGCGGAGATCAAGCGCGACCTCGGATTGCCCGCACCCATTCGCGGCGACCTCTCCCCATGGGCCCGACAAGGCGTGCTGCTGCTCAACGCCACGCTCACCGTGCGGGCGCATGAGGCCGGTTCGCACCAAGGCAAGGGATGGGAGCGCTTCACCGATGCGGCCATCGCCCAGCTCTCGGCGAAACGAGAGGGCCTCATCTTCCTGCTCTGGGGCCGCTTCGCCCAGCAGAAAGAAACCTTGATCGACAACTCGCGGCATTATGTACTGAAGGCGCCGCATCCCTCCCCGCTCTCGGCCCACCGAGGCTTCATCGGATGCGGCCATTTCGGCCAGACCAACGAACTGCTCGCTGCGCAAGGGCAGGCTCCCATCGATTGGCGCACGTGATGATTGCCCTTAGGCTCCTGCTCCTCGCATTCGCTGGCCTGCTCGCCGGAGCGCTCCCGGCGCAGCGCCATCGCTTGGTGCTCAGCACGGACGACTCATTGCCCGCGCGGTGGATCCGTCCAATCGAGCTCACGGCCGCGGATGCCGTGCCGCGCGCGTTGAGCCAGCAGCTCGCCTTCCTGCACGGCAAAGGATACCTCGAAGCCAGCATCGATAACTGCTCGGCGCGCGGCGACACCACGTTCTGCGCGCTGCAGGCCGGCCGCCCGTACGCGTGGGCGAGGCTCAGCGGCGCCGGAATCCCGCTGGAGATCGCCAGTCAGGCGCGTTTCCGCGAATCACTGTTCACGGGCCGTCCGGTGGCGCCGTCCGCCATTCAGAAGCTGATCGAAGGGTTGCTGAAGCTCTGTGAGGAAGATGGCCACCCCTTCGCCTGGGTACGCCTCGACAGCCTGCGGCACGATGCCGATGGCCTGCGTGCCACGGTGCGCCTTGAGCGCGGCCGCGCCGTTCGCATCGACAGCGTGGTGGTGAAGGGCACGCTCCGCATCAGCCCGCGATACCTGCAGTCGCACATCGGGATCCGTGAGGGCGACCGGTACAACGAAGCGCTCATCCGCGCGCTCGAGCGCCGCTTGCGCGAACTGCCCTTCGTGGCGCAGCGCGGAAGGCCCTATGTGCAATTCGCCGAGGAACGCACCAAGCTCTTCCTCTTCCTCGACGACAAGCGCGCCAGTTCCGTGAATGGCGTGCTGGGCGTGCAGCCCGACGCCATCACCGGCAAGGTGAAGCTCACCGGCGACATCGACCTGCGGCTGCGCAGCGCGCTCCGTCGCGGTGAGGCCATCGACCTCAACTGGCGCAGCCTGGCCGATGCCACGCAGGACCTGCGCGTGCGCCTCAACCTGCCCTTCGCGCTCAATACCCCTTTCGGCGCCGACGCCAGCCTGAAGCTCTTCAAGCGCGACAGCACATTCCTCGAGGTGACTGCGCGCGGAGCCCTCGAATACCTGATGAACCGCGGCGATAAGGTGAGCGCCTTCGTGGGCACCAAGAGCAGCGAGCGCTTGGGCCGCAACCTGGCCAGCGCTGCGGAGCTGGGCGATGTGCGCATCACGAGCTACGGGCTGGGCGTAACGCGCGAGCGCTTCGACTACCGGCTCAATCCACGGCGCGGCCACAGCCTCCGGCTCGATGGCTCGGTAGGCCGCAAGCGCACAACCACCGCGGTGATCGGGGAGGCCGTGCCTTCGCCCACGTTGCGCAGCGTGCAGTTCGAGTTGGAAGGCATGGCCGTGGCGCACCTGCCGATCAAACGCCGCAGCACCTTGCGCTTCGCTGCGCAAGGCGGATGGATGGTGAACGACAACCTGTACCGCAATGAACTCTACCGCATCGGTGGCCTGAAGACCGTGCGTGGCGCCGATGAGGCCTCCATCTTCGCCTCGGCATTCGCGATCGGCACGATCGAGTATCGATTCGTGTACGAGGAGAACGCGAATTTCTTCGTCTTCTTCGATCAAGGCTGGTGGGAGGATGGCGCGCGCGCCGATCGCCTGAACGATGATCCGCGCGGCTTCGGCGTGGGTACCACCTTCGAGACCAAGGCCGGCCTGTTCGGGCTCACCTATGCGCTGGGCCAGCAATTCGGCAATCCCATCGCCCTGCGCGGCGGCAAGGTCCACTTCGGGTTCACCAGCTTGTTCTGATCGCGAGAACCGGGCGGACCCCAGGCCATCAGGAATGGCCCAGCCAACGGGATCATCGGCTGCTGAACAGCAATTCCAATCACCTGTATCCTCAACCCATGCAGGAGCAGGGGGTCTGGAAGGGGCTCGGATCGAGGGTACCAGGCCGCATGGTCACCGAAGACGGCCAACCTATGCGACGGCGACATGGGTGCGGCTATCAGCAGTTCAGCTTGCGGAGGTCTATTCGCTATTAGACCAGGCGAATCCTCTACCTATGGCTGAAGCTGCTGTAATTCCTTCCGGGCAGCAGGGAGCCGAATGGTTCATACCCCTGCGCCACCCTCATGCCATGCCTACTTGCCGTAGGTGCCGTAGGTGGCTGAGCAGCGCGCTGCGCATGGTGGGGAACTCGCGGTAGGCCACATCGAACTCGGCGCAGACCTGCTTCAGCCGCTTGCTCAGTTCGGGGTAATGCACATGGCTGATGCGCGGGAACAGGTGGTGCTCGATCTGGAAGTTAAGCCCGCCGAAGAGCCAGTTCCACACTTTGTTGCGCGTGGCGAAGTTGGCCGTGGTCTCCACCTGGTGAACGGCCCATTCGGCTTCCACCACGGGGCCATCGCTGGGCGGATGCACGAACTCCGCATGCTCCACCACGTGCGCCAATTGGAACACCACGCTGATCACCACGCCTGCCACGAAGACCATGACGCCGTAGCCCGCGAGCACGGGCAGCACGCCCACCATGAGCATGGGCAGCACCAGGAAGAGGCCGATGTAGAAGGCCTTCGAGGCCCAGAAGAGGATGTGCTCCTTGCGGTTCATGGGTCGCAGCGGCGTGTGGTCGGCGATCTTGCCGCTGAAGTACTTGCGCAGATCGTTGTAGAAGATCCAGAACAGATAGGTGCTGCCGTACAGCACCAGGCTGTAGATGTGCTGGAAGCGGTGGAACCAGTAGCGCTTCTGCCCGTGATGCACACGGATGAAGGGCTTGATGTCGATGTCGTCGTCCATGCCTTCGATGTTGGTGAAGGTGTGGTGATTCTCGTTGTGCTTCAGCTTCCACAGGTAGGCGTTGCCCCCGAGGAAGTTGAGGCTGTGCGCCATGGTCTCGTTCACCCATTTGCGGCGGCTGTAGCTGCCGTGGGCGCCATCGTGCATGACGTTGAAGCCAATGCTGGCCACCACCAGGCCCAAGAGCCCGCACAGGCCGAGGGCGAGCCATGCGCTGGATGGCGTGAAGAAAACCAGCACCACATAGAGCGCCACGAGCGCCGCAGCCAGGACAGCGGTCTTGGTGTAGAGGCGGATGTCGCCGGTCTTGCGGAGGTTGTTCTCCTTGAAGTAAGCCTCAGTGACCTCACGGAGGCGCTGGAAGAACACAGGGGCGGTCTTGGCGAAGGTGGTCGGTTGCATCGGCGGCGAAAATACCCGCGCGGAAGGGTACTGCCGACCTGCCCATTCGATCTTGTTCACAACGCATGGGGGCGGTCCCATACGATTCGGCCGGGCCACCCGTTGCTCGCATCGGTTCATTTGCCACCGGCATCGCATGTCCGACCCCGAACGCCACCGCCGCGCCACCCTCGCACTCACCGCCTTGCTGCTGGCGGGCGCCTTCGCGTTGAAGTGGTGGTACCGTGAAGCCACGGCGCATGAGCTGGGTTTCGTGCTGAGGCCAGTGAGCGCCTTGGTGGCCATGCTCACGGGCACTGCCGCAGTGCACGAAGCCGAGGGCAGCTTCCTCTTCCCAGTGCTCGGCATCCGGATCGATCGTTCGTGTTCTGGCATCAATTTCCTGGTGATCGCAACGGCCTGCTTCGCGCTGCTGATCCTCAGGCGGACCGATGCGGGCTGCGCGCGCCCCTTGCTGGCGGCGTTGGCCGTCGGCGGTGCATATGCGCTTACCATCGCGGTGAATGCCGGCCGCATCTCCACCATGGCCTTCGCGAAACAGCTTGGCCTGCACCTGGCACCGCGCGCGCACGAAGCCGTGGGCGCATTCTTCTTCGTGAGCGCGCTGCTGGTCGCCGCACTGCTTCTCAACCGCCTGCTGCGCCCACCTGCGAGAGCCTGAAATGCGCAACGCCCTCCACCCCATCGGGATCCTTATCGCGCACACGCTGCCAGCGCTGCTGCTGGCCATGCTCTACGCCGATGCGCTGAGCGTGATCCATCCGCTGCTGAATGAGGAGAGCCTTGATGCCTGGCGCTTGCTCGGCCTCAGCCTTGGCGGCGTGGTGGGGGCCTCCACCGTGTACGCGGCACTGGCCTGGTGGAAACGCGCGCAAGTGCATGTGCTTCACAGCGCGCTGATCTTCCTCGCCTATGTGCCCTTGCTGTGGATGATCGGCGAGAGCATGCGCCTCCTCTTCCCGTGGGACATCCCACGCTGGATGGTGCCGTCTGAACCCGAGCTCTATGCCTTCCGACTGCTGAGCATCCCGCTGGCGCACGCGCTCTTCGTGCTGGTGGCGCGCTCACTGCCCGAGGGTGATCGCGGCAAGCCGGTGCGCGACCTGTTGGTCGCGGCAGCCATCCCGCTGGCCGTGTACCTCTTCGTGCAAGTGGTGGAGCCCTTCCGCGGCGGCTCAGATTTCGAGGAGCACGTCTGGGTGGTGGTGATGGTCTGCCTCACCATCGGTTTCCTCTTCCTCCTCATCCGGGGCGTCACGGCCCTGGTGCTGCGCGTAGGCAACCGATCGGCACTGGCACATGCCGGGCGCGTACTGGTCGCTCTGGTGCTGCCCCTCTGGGGACTTGCGCTCAACAACGGGCTCTTCGGCGGATTCACGCGCGAGGCCGTCGGCATCTTCGGCGATCTCTCGCATCCGGCATTCTACATCATCTGCCTGCTGAACGCGGCTGCGGTGATTTGGCCATCGAGCCCTGTGCCGCTGGTGCGCTTCGGTCAGTTCATGGTGCGCGCGGCCTGCTTCCCTTACGTGATCTACTTCTTCGTGCTCTTCGTGCCGCTGCTGCCGCTGAGCGTATTGGCCATCATCGCCGTGGGCATGGGTTTCCTGCTTCTGGCACCGGTGCTGCTCTTCGTGCTGCAGAGCGTGCTGCTGTGGCAGGATGCGCGCTTCCTCCTGGCGCACCGCTCCTGGAAGGAGCTGGCGCTCGCGTTCGGCCTGGCCATGGGCCTGCTGCCCGCGGGCATCATCCTCCGCAACCTCGAGCACCGCAACACGCTTCATGGCGCGCTCCGCTATGTGTACGAGAGCGATCCCGATGAGCCCATTCGCCCGCTCGATGGCGAACGATTGGCCCATGTGCTCGCGCAGGTGGATGCGAACCGATCGCGGAACCGATGGCGCGGGAATGGTTCGGGCGGCAATACGCCCTTCCTCACGCCGCTGTACAACCGCATCGTGCTCGACCACCTGACGCTGAGCGAAGAGAAGGCCGATCTGCTGAGCCAAGTGGTGCTGGGCGTGCCGGCCGATCAGGGCGATCGCTGGCGCATGCGCGTGCCATCGAGCGCCCATACCGTGCTCGATAGCGCCTGGGCGGAGAGCCGCTATGATGCGCAGCAACAAGCCTGGCGCTCATGGGTCCACCTGAGCATCCGCAACACGGCGCAGTCGCAGGAGGAATATGTGACGGAGGTCGAATTGCCCGATGGTGCATGGATCAGCGACCACTACCTGATGATCGACGGCGATACCGCGAAGGGCATCCTCGCGGAGGAGAAGGCCGCGCTGTGGGTCTATAACAGCATTGTCACCTACCGCCGCGATCCGAGCATCCTGCGTTACACGGGGCACAACCGCGTGCAATTGCGCGTGTTCCCACTCGAGGCGGATCAGGTGCGCCGCACCGGCTTCGAGCTGCTGCATCGCGAAGCGCTTCCCCTGCGGTTCGGTGAACGCGCGCTGCAACTGGGCGACCCGTCGCGCGATCCTTCGGCTGAGCCCATTGGCAGCGGGGAGCCGGGCGTGGTATTCATGCCTGCCTCGCTGAAGCAGCATTTGGACACCTTGCGCCGCACGCCGCACGTTCACCTGATCGTTGACGCGAGCGAGGCGAATCGAGCGAAACGCCCGGAGGTGGCCGCGCGATTGCGTGGATTCGCGGCGGAGCACGGGCTCGATGCGCGCAGCGCCACGCTGCACATCACCGATGGTTACGGCAGCAGCCGGCCGTACAGCGATGAGGCACTAGAGGCGTTCGCGCACCATGCGGGCCATGGCGGCTTCTTCACCGATCGCGCCATCCGCCGCGTGATCGCGCACGACCTGGTGCAGCCCGGCCCGGAGGCGCCGTTCATCGTGATCGTGCCGAGCGAGCCCGCCTACGATGAACGCGCGCGCGGCATCTGGCTCGACGACCTGCCCGATCTGGCCGCGCTGATGCCCGAGGGCGATCGCTTCTTCGTGCTCTATGACACCGGCATGCTCGAGGAGCGCCGATTCAGCGAACCGGAGCGCAGCGTGAATGCGGAGCCTGTGCGGATCGTGCATCCGATCGTCCGTGCATGGCCCAATGCCGCCGATCCTTCGGCCTACCTGGCCGATACGCCGCAAGGAAGCGTGTCCGTCGATTACGCGCACCTGGGCAATCATTCTCCACCGCGTGAACGGTGGTGGTCGGATGCGCTGGCATTGGAGGGGCGTCAGCGCGCGCTCGCCTTGCGCGCCGTTCACAGCAGCGTGAGCTGGCGCTCGGTGGTGCGCGGCAGCTTCCAAGCGCAAGTGCTCACCCCCCAGACGGCTTGGATGTGCCTGGAGGACGAGGCGCAACGAAACGCTTTGCTGAAGAAGCAGGAGGATGTCCTCAACAGCAACGAGAGCTTGGATGTATCGGATCAAGAGATCACGAACATGAGCGAGCCGGCCATCTGGTGGCTGTTGCCTGCCTTGCTGCTTGTGCTGTGGTGGCGGCGCCGATGACGATGCGGGCAAGCGCTCGATCGGCATGGCGCGATCGGGTGATCACCGCGCAGCCCTGCCCCTTTCCTTGCTGGCGGACTCGATATGCGCCGATATCGGATCGCTGATGCGCGCCATCAACTCCGCTGGCGTGAATTGAAATGGCGCGTGGCCATACATGCCATCCATCGGATCGACGTGAACCGGCCTGACTGGTCAACCGGGCCGCGCATGTTCGCCAAGGCAGAACGCCAATGAGGTTCGAAGGTGCGCGGGGTTACCCCAGCACCCGCCCGATCTCACCGAGCAACTCCTCTTTCTTGAAGGGCTTGGGCACGAAGCCATCCATGCCCGCCTGCTCGCCAAGCTTCACTTCGGCTTCCATCACATTGGCCGTCATGGCGATGATGGGGATGCGTGCACGATCACCGGACAGCCCGCGAATGGCCCTGGTCGCATCGTAGCCGTTCATCTCGGGCATCTGCACGTCCATGAGGATCAGGTCATAGGTTCCTTTCGTCGCCTTGGCCACGGCCTCCTTCCCGTTCATGGCATGGTCCACATGAACCCCGGGGATCGCATCGGCCAGCTCGTCCATGGCCACCATGGCATTGAATGCATTGTCCTCGGCCAGGAGGATGCGGAGGCCTTCCATCAAGGGTGCATCATTGACGACCCGCTCCGGCCCAGCGGTCCCTTCACCGATGGCATAGGGTATCTCCACCGTGAAGGTGCTGCCATGTCCCGGTTCGCTGGTCAAGACGATGCTGCCGCCCTGCATCTCGACCAGGTGCTTGCTGATGGTTAGGCCAAGTCCGGTACCGCCGTATTTGCGCGTGGTGTCGCTGTAGGCCTGATCGAATTCCTTGAAGATGGCCTTCTGCTTCTCCTTCGCGATCCCGATCCCCGTATCGATCACATCCACGGCCAGGGTGAATGATCCCGACCCTTCAGGTCCACGCGGCCCGGAGCGCGCATGCATGGATACCGAACCGCGCTCCGTGAACTTGATCGCATTTCCCAGCAGGTTCAGCAGGACCTGTTGGAGGCGCGTGGGGTCGCCGACCAAAGTCGCCGGGATGCCGCGATCGAACTCCACCTCGCAGCGCAGCCCTTTCTCGTCGGCTTTCACCTGCAGCATGTCGCGCACGTGGTTGATGACGGTGCGTGGATCGAAGGCTGCGCTCTCCAGCGTGATCTTGCCCGCCTCGATCTTCGAGAGGTCGAGGATGTCGTTGATGATCACCAGCAGGTTCTCGCTGCTCTGCGCGATGGCATCGAGGTACTTGTCCTGTTCAGGCGGATGAGCTCTTCGGCGCAAGGTCCCGGTCATGCCCATGATGGCGTTCATGGGTGTGCGGATCTCATGGCTCATGTTCGCCAGGAACTGCTGCTTGATCTTCTCGCTGTGCTCGGCGCGTTCTTTCGCGGCGGTGAGCTCCTTGGTGCGTGCGACCACCGTCCGTTCCAGGTTGCGGCGTTGACGGCGGACCCCGCCGACATACGCGAAGGCGCCGCCCGCGGTCGCGATCACGCAGAGTGAGTAGAACCACCACGTGCGCCACCAAGGCGGGAGCACCTTCATCCGGAAGGTGGTGCCCTCCTTGCCCCAGATGCCGTCGCGGTTGGCCGCCCGTACCCGGAAGGTGTATTCCCCCGGGTCCAGGTTCGTGTAGATCGCACTGTTCCCATTGGTGGCATGCACCCAATCCCGATCGAAGCCTTCGAGCTTGTACTGATAGGCATGCGCGCCGGGCGAACTGAATTCCATGGCGGCGAATTCGAAGGTGACCATGTTCGCACCGTGCGGGATCTCCATGCCCTTGCTCAGGTAGGGCGGGGCCGAAAGCGGCGATCCCGGCTCACGGAACGCGACCGACCTGTTCATCAACTTCACATCGATGAGGCGCACCGCGACCGGGACGGTATCCTCGATGAGTGCCTTGGGGTCGAAATGGTTGAAGCCCTGGATGCCCCCGAAGTAGAGCGTACCGTCCTCCAGCCGGCAGTAGGCGTAGCGGTTGAACTCATCCCCCTGGAGCCCATCGGCGGCGGTGAAGTTCCTGAAGGTCGATGATGCGGGATCGAAGCGCGACAAACCCTTGTTGGTGCTCATCCACAGGTGGCCCTGGTCATCGGCCAGCACGCCATACACCACGTTGTTCGGCAATCCGTGGTGCGTGGTGAATCGCCGAACACGCCCTGTCTTCTTATCGAACCGGTTCAACCCACCGCCGTTCGTGCCGATCCAGAGATACCGGTCCGGAGCTTTGGGATCCGGCGCGATCGTGAAGATCATGTCGTGTGAAAGGGTGGTGCTGTCGGCGGCGCTGCTCGCATGATGGTCCCACGTATTCGAGGCCGGATCGAACCGCAACAAGCCCTTCATGGTACCCAGCCAGAAGATGCCCGATGCGTCCTGGTGGATGCATTGCAGGAAGAGGTAGGGACGATGCTCGGCGGGTATCGGATAGGGGAACGACCGCTGTTCATGGGTGTATCGATCAAAGCGATGAAAGGCTTCGCCGGCACCGAACCACAGCCCGCTCCCTGTATCCAGATGCATGGGGAAGCAGTAGGTCGAGAAGTTGCGGGATCCCTGTGCCGTCCGTTCCGTGAAGCGCTGCAGTATGCGCGCCTCGTGATCGTAGCGCTCCAGCTGGCCGATGCTCATCCAGTAGATGCCATCCATATCCTGCACGGTTGAACTGTGTTCCGCGACCTCCTCCTTGAACCCGGTCCGCTCGCGCAGATCGTTCAATTCCAGATCCATGGTGTATGTGTCACTCTTCGGATCCAGGACCATGAGCCGTCCCCGGGAGTGCAGGATCATTCGGCCGTCGTTCACAGGCGCCATCCAACCCAGCGAGGTTTCCGGATGGGTGTGGAACCGCTCCACGCGCGGATCATAGATGAGGATGCCGTAGCCCGATGTGCCGATCCAGATGAGGCCGGAGCGATCCATGTACGCCACTCTCGCGTTCTCGACCACCTCCACGAGATTGGGGTCTCGTGCGGTGACACGGGTGAGCCTGCCGGCGTGCGGATCGAACCGCCAGCAACCCACAAGACCAGACATCCAGATCCGACCCATCCCATCGATCGCCGGTTCGGGTGTGGCCATGGCCACCACGAGTCCGGGATCGCTGAATAGGGAATGCGCGGATCGCGTCGCAGGTTCGTACTCCACGACACCGTGTCCGTGCACCCCGTAGTTCCTGGATCGCACCGTGTCCTCGATCATTAGCGGGTCGAACCAGGGGCGTGCGGCGGATGAAGGATCGCCTTTCAAGGGCGCGTACCAATGGGACACCGAACGTGCGCTGTGCCGATGGCCGTCGATCACGAGGGTATCAATGAGGAAGGGCTCCGTGCGCGTGTCGATGGTGAATGCGAATTGGCTCGTTACGAAACCGTACAGCCGCCCATCGCCGTTGATATCCCCCCGGACCATCTCATTCGCGTGCAGAATGGGTTCGATCCCGATGACGCCGCCTCCCGCATCGAGCTCAAGCCGGTTGAGCCCCTTCTCGGTGGATACCCATAGGTTGCCCGCTTCGTCCTCATCGATCGATGCGATGTAGCATCCGAGCAGGCGCCGGGGATCGGATGGTACGCTTCCATCACTGCCCTTTCCGCAATGGATGTGAACGAAGGTCTCCGTGGTCCGGTCAAAGAGATCGAGCCCCACGTTGGTGCCCACCCAGAGGCGGCCACGTCGATCCTCATAGAGCGTGCTGATGAAGCTGTCCGCCACGGTCGTGGTGTCCATCGCATCGTTCCGGTACACCTTGAAATGGTAGCCGTCATAGCGGTTCAAGCCATCTTTCGTGGCGAACCACATGAAGCCATGGCGGTCCTGCAGGATGTAATGGATCATGCCCTGCGACAGGCCATCCTCGATCGTGAGCGAACGGAAGGGAAGCGCGATGGTATCGTACTGAGCGCTGCCTGTGCTGCGCATCAAGGCCATCAGGATGAATAGGAAGACCCCTCGCTTCATGTTCCTGTCCCTGTTCGTGCGAGTACCCTTTGCAATGCCGCCATGAGCTCTTCCCGCTTGAACGGCTTGGGCACGAACGCATCCATGCCTGCCTCCATGCAACGGTCCACTTCCGCCTGCATCACATTGGCCGTAAGGGCGATGATCGGCACGCGCGCCTTCTCGCTCCGCATGGCCCGGATGGCCCGTGTGGCCTGATAGCCGTCCAAGACCGGCATCTGCACGTCCATGAGCACCACATCGTACCGCTGCTCGCGCACCCGTGCCACCGCTTCCTCGCCATTGGAAGCCACATCGACGCGAACGCCGGGAATGAGATCCTCGAGCTCGTCCTGCGCCACCATCACATTGAAGGAATTGTCCTCCGCCAGCAAGATCCTCAGCTCCTTCAGCATGAGTCCCCGGATCTGCTGCGGCTCCTCACCCGAGGGTCTTGTCGCATGCGCCGAAGCCGCCATCGTTGGAACGCCGGTGGCCTGGTCCCTGGTGACGAAATACATGTCCATGTCCCCTTTGCCCTTGGCCTTCACCTTTCCACGCGCCACGAAGTGGAGGCCCGGTTCGTCCTTCACCAAGGCGTAGGTGCCACCACTGATGTTCACGCGCCCCGCCTCACCAGCTGATTCCATGCGGCTGGCGATGTTCACCGTATCGCCCCAGACATCGTACTGGAACTTGCGCCGGCCCACGATGCCCGCGACCACCGGACCCGTATGGATGCCGACGCGCATGGTGAACGCGGGCCGGCCCAGTGCATCGCATTCAGCCTTCCGCTCGGCCATGATCTCCTGCATCTCCAACGCCGCCTGCACCGCGGCCTGCGGCATGCCCTCCGAAGGCTCGGGCACGCCACCAGCAGCCATGTATGCATCGCCGATGGTCTTGATCTTCTCGATGCCATACTTCTCCATGATGCGGTCGAAGGCATTGAAGCACACGTTCAGTTCGTCGACGAGCTCCGCTGGGGCGAGCTGCTCGCTGATGCCGGTGAAGCCCACGAAATCGCTGAACAGGATCGTGACCTGGTCATAGTGCCTGGCTTCCGCCTGACCCATGCGCTTGAGCTCCGCGGCGATCTCGGCGGGCAGGATGTTCTTCAGCAATTCGTCGCTGCGGTCCTTCTCGCGGCTCAGCTCATGGGTGCGGACCCGCACGGTCATCTCCAGTTTCCTGCGCTGGCGCCGCACGTTGCGGATGTATAGGACGACAGCTCCGGCCACCGCGAGTACCATGAGCGCATAGAACCATCCTGTCCGCCACCATGGCGGGGTGATTACCAGTGAGAAGGAGGCGGGCGGCTCGCCCCACTCGCCATTGCGCTTCCGGCCCCATACCCGGAAGGTGTATCCGCCCGGATCCAGGTTGGTGTACACGGCATTGTTGCTCGTGCCGGACTCGATCGGCTCGGGGTCGAAGCCTTGGAGCTGGTAGCGGAATTCATTGCGCTCCGGGTGCGCCAGATCCATGTTGGCGAACTGGAAGGTGATCATGTTGGCGCTGTGCGGGATGGTCAGCTTCCGGGCCAGGAAGGCCGGTGCGTCCAGTCGGTCATCCGGACCACCGAAGGAGAGTGAGCGGTTGAGCACCTTGATATCCGTGATGGTCACCATGGCCTGCTGATCATCGTCCTCGAGGTCCATGGGAGCGAACTGGTTGAAGCCCTGCACCCCTCCGAAGAAGAAGGTGCCGTCGTCGAGGCTGCAGAAGGCATTGCGATTGAACTCGTCGCCCTGCAGGCCGTCGCGCGCATCGAAGTTCCGCACCGCCCTCGTGCGTGGATCGAAGCGGCAGATGCCTTTGTTGGTGCTCATCCAAAGCCGCCCCTTCGCATCCGCCAGCATGCCGTAGATCACGTCGTTGGGCAGGCCGTCGCGGATGCCGAATCGATCGCAGCGGCCCGAACGCTTATCGAAGCGGTTGAGCCCGCCGCCGTTGGTCCCGATCCACAGGTAGCGCTCTGGTTCTGCCGGGTCGGGCAGGATGGAGAAGATGAGGTCGAAGCTCAGGGAGCTGCTGTCGGCGGCATCGTGCCGATGATGCGTCCACGCCCCCGTCGCAGGATCCAACCGGAGCAGTCCGCTCACCGTGCCGATCCAGAGCACGCGGTCGGCATCCATGTGCGCGGCCTGCGCGAAGAGGTAGGGCGTGTGCCGCGGTACGATGGGGTAGCGGTGGTGCGTGTAGCGGCCGGTGCGCTTGTCGAACATGCAGAATGCGCTGTCGGTGCCGAACCACAGCAGGTCCTTGCCCTCGGGGATCAACGGGAAGAAACCTTTGCGACGGGCGAGCTGGCGGCCATCGGCATCCTGCAGTGGATGGTGGGTCACCTTCCGCGTGATGGGGTCGAAGTGGATCAGGGCGCCTTTTGACATCCAGTAGCTTCCGTCGTCATCCATGATCGCCGCGTGGGTCTCGGGCATCAGTCCCTGGAATTGCGCGCGCAATTGTGGATCGTTGTCCTTGAGGTCGATCACATAGCGCCCCAGCTTCGGGTCGAATACGCGGAGGAAGGTGCCTGGCCGCTGGCAGATCATCCGTCCATCGCGTGTGCCTTGCATCCAGTACACGCTGCCGTCGAGCCTGGCCCTCAAGTGCTCGGTGCGGGTGTCATACGTGAGGATGCCATAGCCTTTGGTGCCGACCCACAGCAGTCCGTTCCCATCCAGGTGCGAGACCGATACATCGCGCAGGAACGATGCCAGGCCGGGATCGCGCGCCTGGACCTGTGACATGCGATGGCTGTTGACATCGAATCGCCAGAGCTCCACGCTCGGTATCCAGATCACGCCATTGGCGTCGATGGCCGCCTGATCGAATTCCAGTCGCGAGCCGCCAGGGTATTGCACCTGATGGATGATCCGGGGTTGCAGTGTGGATGTGTCGTACTCGGCAATGAAGTAGGGATGCATCGCGAATACGCGACCGTTGGCCGGATGCACAAGGAAGTTCCCGTTGACGTTGGTGTTGGGGTCCGTGTTCCAAGGGCCGTCGCGCAATGGCTCCATGCTGAGCGTGTCGATCCGGTCAGGTCCTTCGGCAGCAGGGTGGATGCGGAAATTGCCGGTGGCGAACAGATAGCACCAGAGCTTCCCACTTAGGTCCTTCGTCATGCGGCATTGCCGGGTGAAGTACCGCCGGACGACCTGCGGCCCAGCTGCGGCGCGATCCACCTTGAAGAGGCCTTTGTCCGTGGCTACCCAAACGTTGCCGTGTTCATCATTCACCACATGGTACACGTAGGATGCGTTCCCTTCCGACCCCAGATCGACGTGTCTGAACCGCTCGGTCCGTCGGTCCATCACATCAAGCCCCTTCGAAGCAGTGCCCACCCAGAGCGCGCCGTCGGTGCCCTCGCTCAGCGCGGTGATGTAGTTCTCCCGGAGCGTGGTGCTATCCGCGGCATCGTTCCGGTACACCTTGAAGCTGTACCCATCATAGCGGTTCAGCCCGTCCTTGGTGGCGAACCACAGGAAGCCGAAGCGGTCCTCCATGATGGCATTCACCATGCCTTGCGATAGGCCGTCCTCGATGGTGAGCGCCCGGAACGGCAGGCGCAGCGTATCGTGCTGCGCCCCGGACAGCAAGGGCATTGCGGCAGAGACGAGGAGCGCTATGGCGTTCATCCGGTTCATGTTCGTTCCCTGCTCTGCAGCGCCCGCGACAGTGCCTCGACCAGCTCCGTCCGCTGGAATGGCTTGGGTACATGGCCATTCATGCCGGCTTCGATGCATCGATCAAGATCGGACTTGATCACATTGGCTGTCATGGCCAGGATCGGCACTTGGGATCTCGGCCCGTTCAGCGCACGGATCGCTCGGGCGGCGTCGTAGCCGTTCATCTCGGGCATCTGCACATCCATGAGGACGACATCATAGTGATTGGTCCGTGCAAGCGCCACTGCTTCGAAGCCGTTCACCACGGCATCGACCTGCACACCGGGTATCGCGTCCATCAGTTCATCCTGAGCCACCATCACATTGAAGGCGTTGTCGTCGGCGAGCAGGATGCGGAGGTCGCGCATGTCAAGCGCCGGGGCTCCCAACGCACCGTGGTCAAGGGCGCTCGCGCGATCGAAGGGGATGCGGGCGGTGAAGGTGCTTCCCGCCCCCACGGTGCTTTCCACCGTCAAGGTGCCGTGCTGCAGGTCCACCAGCCGCTTGCTGATCGTGAGGCCCAGACCGGTGCCGCCGAGCTTATGGGCATTGGTGCTGTACGCCTTGGTGAATTCCTCGAAGATGCTCTCCAATCGGTCCGCTGGGATGCCGGTGCCGGTGTCCTTGACCGAGAAGTTCAAGAAGACACGGCCCGCGGGACCGTCCTCGCACGTGGTGATCACCATCACGGTTCCCTGCGATGTGAACTTGATCGCATTGCCCAGCAGGTTCTCCAGGATCTGCTTCACCCGTGTGGGGTCGCCCAGCACGGCTTTCGGGACCTGAGGCGCCACATCGACTACGATCCGGATGCCTTTTGCCCGGGCGCGATCCCGCACAGTGGCCAGGGCCTGGTCCACGATCCGGGCTGGACCGAAGGGTACGTTCTCCAGTTCCAACCGGCCGGCGTCGAGCTTGCTCATGTCCAGGATATCATTCAGGATATGCAGCAGTCCGTCCGCGCTTTCGGCCATCGCATCCAGGTGTGGGCGCTGCTCAGGCCGGTGTTCATTGCGGCGCAGGATCCCCGTCATGCCCATGATCGCGTTCATCGGCGTGCGGATCTCGTGGCTCATGTTGGCCAGAAAGCGCTCCTTGAACTTCTCGCTCTGCTCAGCCCGGGTCTTCGCGCGCATGAGCTCCCGTCGCTGCTTTTCCATGCGTCGCTTGCCGCGTGCCGTGTACCGCAGGCGTGCGAACAGCCCGATGGCCAGCACGGCGAAGATGGAACCACCTGCAAGGTAGAGGTACTGCTGCTGGCGCCCGGCGTCCAGGGCCGCTTGTCGCTCTTCACGCTGCAAGGCATCCTCGGCGCGGATCCGAAGCCGGTCCTGCTCCAGATCATGCTTCATCATCTGCCGGTTCACCTCCGACTCATCGGAGCGTGCACGCGCTGAATCGCGCGCCGAGAGATAGCGTCGATGCGCGATGTAGGCGCGCTCATCATCGCCGCGTTCCCGATGGAGCTTGAACAGGTCGTGATGGCACGACGCCGATCCAGCATGATCGTTCGCGGCCCTTGCGTGCTCGATGCCAGCAGTCAGTGCGACGATGGCCTGGTCCACCGATCCGTTGGCTACCAGGATGGTCGCCAGCTGCCGGCTCAGTTCAGGAAAGTACTTGCGGTCGCTCGTGGTGCCCAGCAGGTCCAGCGCGGATCGCATCTGCGCCAACGCCTCCTCGTTCTCGCCGATGGCAAGCAGTTCCTCGGCGATGGCGGCACGGGCCCTGGCTGCGGAGGTGATCATGGTGGCACGCAAGAACTCGCGCTCTGAGCCTTGGAGCATGGTGATGGCCTCGCGGTGCGCGCCTTGCCTGGAATGGATGGACGCGAGGTAGCGCATCGAATGCCCCATGCCATCGAACGACCCGATCCGGGTGCGCAGCTCCAGCGCGCGGCTGTGCCAGTATCTGGCGCTATCGAGCTGGCCTGAGCCGAACCACGCTGTGCCAAGGTCATTGTAGGCGATGGCCACCCCGATGGGATCCCCGGACCCTTCATAGATGGAGCGTGCGGTGCTGAAGTAGCGGAGCGCTTCAGGCCAGTTCTTCGTGTGGCGGTACACCGCGCCGATGAGGATGTTGTTCCAACCCTTCGCCGAGGATGCGCCCAGCCGCATCACCACGGGCAAGGCGGTCAGGTGGTATTCCAAGGCCGTGGATGGATCGCCCATGATGCGGTAGTACTCCCCGGCGGTATTGGTGCACTCCGCGACCTTCAGGGTGTCACCATCCGCTTCATGGATGATGATCGCTTGCTGCACATGGCGGATGGCTTCAACGAAACGACCATCATCTTGCATGATCTCACCAGTGTACAGGTGAGCGGTGGCTTCACCCTGGCGGTCAGCGATCGCGCGGAAGATCCGCAGGGCGCCGTCCAGCAGCGCGGTTCCTTTGATCGATCCGGACACACGGCCCAGCGCCGCGAGCGATCGCGCCCTGCTCCGCTCGATCGCATCCTGCACATCCGGCCCTTCCGCTTGCGCCCTGCGCTCAGCCCAGCGCTCGGCCAGTTCCAATGCTCCACGGGCCACGGATCCCGCGCTGTCCCACTGATACAAGGCCCAATGGCGCTCCGATCGCCGGATCAGTTCCTCGAATCGTGCCGTGTCTTCGGGCCACGCGAGTCCCCGGGCCCCTGCCTGCGCGGATGCCGTGCCGGTTCCCAACATGATCAGGAGCGGGATCGCCCCGATGATCATGCGTGCTATGGAAGGGGACCGCGTCATGATCCACGCGGTCCGTTCATGATCGCTGAGGCCAGTTTCTCCAGGAGGTCCTTGCGCTCGAAGGGTTTCGGCACGAACGCGTTCATGCCAACGGCCATGCAGCGGTCCACCTCGCTCTTCAGCACATTGGCGGTCATGGCCACGATCGGCACGCGTCCCCGATCGCCGGGCAGCGCGCGGATCGCCCCGGTGGCCTCGAACCCGTTCATCTCCGGCATCTGGATGTCCATCAGGATCGCATCGTATGTTCCGGTGGAGGCCTTCTCCACGGCGATGCGGCCGTTGGAAGCCACATCGATATGCACCCCGGGGATCGCGTCCTGCAATTCGTCCTGCGCCACCATCACATTGAACTCATTGTCCTCGACGAGCAGGATCCTCTTTCCCTCAAGCGAGATCACGGGTGCGGCGGCTTCACGCCCATCGACCGCTGCGATCCCGACCACCTTGGCGTACGGAATCTCCACGGTGAATGTGGAGCCCTGCTCCGGCGTGCTTTCCACGCTCACCGTCCCGCCCTGCAATTCGATCAGGCGCTTGGTAATGGTGAGGCCCAGCCCGGTGCCGCCGAACTTCCTTGTGGTGTCGCTGTACGCCTGTGTGAACTCCTCGAAGATCTCGTTGATGCGCTCTTGGCGGATGCCGATGCCCGTATCACGCACGCTGAAGCGGAGGGTGATCGGATCCATTCCAGCCTCAGCCACGCCGTTGTGCTCGTTGAAGAGCACGCTCACCGCGATGGTCACACCGCCTTTCTCGGTGAACTTGATGGCGTTGCCCACCAGGTTGAGCATGATCTGGTTGAGCCGTGTGGGATCGCCGATGACGTGCGAAGGGACCTCCGGGCTGCAGCGCAACTCCAGCTTCAGGCCTTTCTCCTCGGCCTTGAACCGAAGGATGTCGAGCACGTTCCCCAGTACCGTGCGTGGATCCATGGCCACACGTTCCAATTCCACCTTGCCGGCTTCGAGCTTGCCGAGGTCGAGGACATCGTTGAGGATCACCAGCAGGTTGCTGGAGCTCTGCGCGATGGCATCCAGATAGCGGTCCTGGCCCGGCAGGCGTTCGCCGCGCCGCAGCATCGCGGTGAGCCCGATGATGGCGTTCATCGGCGTGCGGATCTCGTGGCTCATGTTGGCCAGGAACTGCTCCTTGACCTTCTCCGAGCGCTCGGCACGCGCGACCTCCTGCTCGATCAGGGCGTTGCCGGCGGCGAGCTCAAGGCCCAATCTGCGGGAGTGGCGGAGCCGGCTCCAGAGCCCGCCCGCCAATGCCAGGGCCGCCAGCCCCAAGAAGAGGAAAATGTTCCGCCGGGTGCGCGTCCTCGTGACACTGGCCTCGAACACCACCCGTTCCCGGCCATGCTTCTCGACCCGCAGCAGGCTGTCGCGCACCTGCTCCTGCTGCATCTCCAACCGGGCCATCTCCGTCGCGGTGGCATCGTTGCGCATGCTGTCGTGGAGGGTCTCGAACGCGAGGGAATGATCTAGGGCCTCCGTGTACCGGCCCAGTGCCGCGCACACTTCCGGCAGGATGAACAGGTTGTCCAGTGATTCCTTCATCAATCCCTTCTCCTTCGCCAATGCCAGCCCACGCTGACCGTAGGCAAGGGCTGCGGCGTTGTCCCCCTGCTTGTGCGCGACTTCCGACAAGCGCGCCAGCGTGTAACTCGTCCAAGTGGCGTTCCGCGCTTCCTCGAACGCAGTGAGCGCATCATGGAGCAGATCGTGCGCACCATCCAGGTCGTTCAGCTTGATGCGGATGTTCGCCAGTTCGACATGGATCACCATCATGCGCCGCTGGTTCCCCGAGCGCGTACTGAGCGCGAGCGCCTGCTCGTACAGGACCGCTGCGGAGTCCAAGCGCTCGCGCTCCAGCAGGATCCCGGCCTCGCCGCGCATCGCATCGACCATGAGCATCGGGTCATTCACGGACCGGCCGACCTCACCAGCCTTCCGGTACATCTCAAGGGCTTTGTCAAGATCCTCCTGGTACCGGAAAATGAAGGCCAGCCCGAGCAAGGCCTGAGCTTCCTCCTCCGCGGGCCCCGTGCGTTGCAGGATCGACAAGGCGTCGAAGTAGGCGCGCATGGACGCATGCTGGTCGCCGCTGAGCGAGCGCACCGAGGCCAGGTCCATGGTGGCCATGGCGAGCGCCACTTCATCACCGCTGGCCTTGAAGATCCCCATGGCCCGCTGCGAGGCCGCGATGGCCGGTGCGAAGGCGGATCGCTGGATGTGCAGGTCGGCCAGCAGCAGCCAGGACCAACCGTCCCCGGCAGCGGTATCGGCCAGCACGCGGCGGGCCTGTGGATCGTCGAGCAACGCGGCTGCGGGTACCGACCGATCGCGGAGCAGGGAGTGCCAGATCCGGACGCGGTGCTCGGACCTCAACCCTGGCTTCCCGGCCTCGGCCAGCAAGCTGTCAGCAGGATGTGCCGCCGAAGTACAGGCGAGCAGCAACAGGAAGGGCACCAACCATCTCATGATGGGCTATGGGGTGAAGAGCCCTTTGGTCATGGCATACACCACGATCCCTGCCGTGTTCCGTGCCCCGGTCTTCAGCAGGATGTTGTTGCGATAGCCCTCCACGGTGCGTGGGCTCAGGAAAAGTTTGCCGGCGATCTCCGTGGTGGTGAGCTCCTTGCAGATCAGTTGGAGCACCTCGAGCTCGCGCTCTGTGAGCGCATCACGTTCGCTGAAGGTGGGCTTCACCTTCTTGTCCTTCACCAAGCCATGCAGCATGAGGCGGGAGACCCTGTCGCTGAAGTAGTAGCCGCTCTCGGCCACGGACCGTATGGCGTTCTCGATCTCTTCGGGCTCGGCGGTCTTCAACACATAGCCACGCGCACCCAGTTCCATCAGTTGCACAATGGAGCGCTCGTCGGCATGCATGCTCAGCACGATCACCTTCAGGTCCTTGAAGTCCTGCCGTATCCGGTGCATGGTCTCCTTGCCGTCCATCACCGGCATTTCCAGGTCAAGCAGGACGATATCGACCGGCACCACGGCGATCGCCTTCAAGAGATCCGCTCCGTGCGCACATTCCAAGGTCACCTCCACACCGGGCATCTCCTGGAGCAGAATGGCCAGCCCCTTGCGGAACAGGGTCTGGTCATCGGCGAGCGCGATCCGGATCATGGTGGCAAGATCGCTCTGGCCTCCTTGTCGAGCATGCGTATTTCTACGGGTTCTGCCTCCTAGCTCCCCCCGCCGAGCCAAGCCCGCAGCTCGTCCAGGATCCCTGCATTCGACCGCACGCATTCCAGGACATTGTCCCGGCATGCAGCCGCACCCAGCGCACGTGCATCACGCTCAATGGCCGTGAGGCGGTCGAACACCTGCTGGGCGCCCATATAATTCACCTGCGGGCGCAGGCTGTGCGCTGCAACGGCAAGGCCTTCGGCATCACCGGCCTCCACCTTGGCCAGCAGGTCCTGATACAGGGCCGGTGATCCCTGGATGTACATGTTCACATAGCGCTCCATGCGCGAGCGGTCCTCCTTGCAGAACCGCTTCAAGTAGTCGAGGTCGATATTCCTTCCTTCCATGGCCTGCTTGTATCTGCACGATAGGTGCGGCAACGACCGCAATCAACGTTCTGACAATGGCTGCACAAAGTACATCTCCATTTCTCCCTTCCCCTTCGCTTGCACCTTGCCGCGCGGCGTGAACGTGAACATCGGGCCTTCGTTGAGCGGAGACGAAGCGTCCCTCAACAGCGCATACGTCGCTTCGCTAATGTTCACCTGTCCCACCTCGCCGCTGCTCTCCATTCGGCTGGCGGTGTTCACCGTATCGCCCCAGATATCATACTGGAACTTCTTCACGCCCACGATGCCGGCCACAACAGGGCTTGTGTGGATGCCGATGCGTATCTTGAAGTACAGAAGCCCACGGAGATCTTCCATGCCTTGCGCTGGGCGATGGTCACGTATCCCGAACGGCATCGTGAATTCACCATCTTCACGGCTTGAATAACCGGCATGTACATCAAACGCAACTACGGCTTCTTCATGACCTTCAACTGGTCCAGGAAGCCGTTCCTCGTCGGGCTGGTTTACGCATCGGCCATCAATGTCACGATTTACCTGCTTGGAGCGGAGTTCAGCGTCCCGTGGCAGCCCATCAGTGTGATCGGCATCGCAGTGGCCTTCTACCTCGGCTTCAAGAATAACAGCTCGTACGACCGCACATGGGAGGCGCGCAAGATCTGGGGCGGCATCGTGAACAGCAGTCGCACCTTTGGCGCAGCGCTCTGCGCCTTCCTGCAGGGTGAAGAGGCCCCGGCTTTGCGCCGGGAGCTCATTTACCGGCACATCGCATGGCTCACCGCGCTGCGCCACCAGCTCCGCATGCCGCGCAGTTGGGAACACCCCTTGGAGCAAGAGCGCAGCGTGAACCTGCCACGCACCAGTGAAGTGCCAGGGCCGGTTTGCGAGGCGGAGATGTCCAAGTACCTCAGCGTTGAGGAGCTCTCCGCTGTTTACAAGCACAGCAACCTGGCAGCCCAGTTGCTGCGCAACCAGAGCGTGAGGCTACAGGAGTTGCGCGATGCGGGTTACTTCGAGGACTTCCGCCACATGGAATTCCATGGGCTTATCAAGGAATTGTACGCTGACCAGGGACGTGCTGAGCGCATCAAGAATTTCCCCTTCCCGCGTCAGTATGCCAGCACAGCCCTTTGGCTCACCATGGTCTTCGCGGTGTTCGTGCCGCTGGGCCTGCTGGATGTCATCGACCCTGGCGCAGGTTGGCTATTCTGGATCTCTCCCTTCCTCAGCGCGCTCATCATCTGGATCTTCTTCCTCATGGAGATGATCGGCGACTACTCCGAGAACCCCTTCGAAGGCACTTACAACGATGTGCCCATCACAGCCATCGCCCGCGGCATCGAGATCGACATGCGCGAGATGATCGGTGACCGTGATATCCCGGGACCGGCCGAACAGGAGAACGGTTTCCTGATGTAAAACCCTGTGTGGGCACCGTGATCTATTGACCTAGGCGCTCCACGAAGTACATCTCCATCTCTCCCTTGTCCTTCGCCTGCGCTTTGCCACGCGGTGTAAGGCCACGCCGACCTGCGAGGTGGATCGCCCATGTGATCGATGGCAGGTTTCAACCGTGCAGCGCCAGCACGATCGCTTCCGCCAGGCCCATACGCTTTCCGTCGGCGTACCACTGCTGTTCCTGGTCACCATCGAGCCGCGCACCCATCGCCTCCTTCAAGTGCGCGTACTGCACCTTCTGTATCCCAATGAGCGGATACGCCGCGGCTTCGATAGTAGCGTCCAGTACTCCCAATAGTTGGATCGCCTTGCTGGCATCGCCCTGAACCGCGAATAGGACCGCAGCTGCGGCTACGGCGTTCAACTCTGTCTCGCTCTCTCCCGCATGTCGGGCATGCTCCAGACCTTGACGGAGAGCCATGGCCGCCGCTTCGGGATCATTGTTCCGTAGTAGCGCATAGCTCAATACCTGTTTGGCGGACGATTTTGCCGATTGATACCCCTTTGGTGGCAGCAAGGTGTATAGGGCGCGTGCCTCGCGCGCCAATCGCTGCCAGTCACAGCCGGATTCGTTCGCTTGATGGCCGAAGCGCATGAGGCGGCTGGTGGCGAGGATGAAGATCATGCCCTCTTCTTCCGCGATACGTTCGGCGCGGTCCAGGTTCGCCAGGACGATGTCCATCCGGCCCTGCTGGCGATAGTGCTCGCCGGACCAGAGCAGCATCATGCAGCTCATGAACTTGTCACCGTGCTTGCTCACGATGGCCGTTCCACGCTCGATCTTCTCGCCGGCATCGGTATGCCCCACATAGCAACCATAGCAGCCGGCCATGCCGATGGCTTCACCCAAGGAAGCCTCATCACCGTTGGCCTCTGCGACCCGTGCGGCCGCTTCCAATAATTCGAAGCCCTGGTCCATGCGGAACTGGAACATGTGGTTGTTGGCGGTCCAGATGAGGGCACGCGCCTTCACCCGCGGGTTAATGTCCGGCAACTCCCACAGGCCCTTGTCGTGGATCCGTGATGCCTCATTGACCTGGGTTGCTTCAGAAAAACCGCCGCGATTGATCCAGTACACCATGAAATTCGGGATGAAGCGCCATGCCTGCTCCCATTCCCCCCATCGGCAGAAGTCCTGGAAGGCCTCCCGGATGTTCGCGTTCTCATGTTCGATCACATCGAGCCATGCATCCCCGTTGCGGAGCCAGAGCTTGCCGTCCATCTCCATGATCAGCCTCAGGTAGTATCCCGCGAAACGACGCCTCGTCTCCTCCGCCTCGGGTGCCGCGTCGAGCATCTCCAATGCGTACTCGTGCACGGTCTGCAACATGCTGAAACGTGGCTCCGCATTGCCCGGAAGCGTCTCCGGCTTGATGAGGCTCACATCCAGCAGTCGCTCGACCATCTCTTCGATGTCCACGTCCTCATTGGCCAGCACCGCATCAGCCGCCTCCATGGTCCAGCTGCCGCGGAAGAGGCCCAGCTGCCGGAACACGCGCTGCGTGTCCTCCGTGAGCAGCCGATAGCTCCACTCGATGGCGCCACGCAACGTGCGTTGCCGCTCGGGCAGGTCCTTGTGGCCCTTGTTCACCAGGTCCAGCGTTTTGCCGATGCGCGCAAGCAGCGCGGCGGGTTGGAAAAAGCGGGTGCGTGCGGCAGCGAGCTCGATGGCCAACGGAAGGCCGTCCATGCGACGGCAGATATCGATGATGGCCTCGGCATTGTCGCGATCAAGGGCCATGGCCGGGTTCACCTCCAGTGCGCGTTCCACGAAGAGCCGGGTGGCTGGCCATTCCTGGAGCTTGGCGTAATCGACGGGCGCATCTACTTCTGGCAAGCCGAGCGTGGACAAGTGGTACAGCCGCTCGTGGCGCAGGTGCAGCGATGTGCGGCTGGTCACCAGCACCTTCAGGTCCTTGCACCGGTCCAGCAGCTTGCCCACCAATGTGGCCGCATCGGTTATCTGTTCGAAATTGTCGAGGATCAGCAGCAGCTGTTTGTCGCTCAGGTATTCCGCCAGGGTGTCATCCAGCGCCTGTTTGCCGCTGTCCTGCAGGTCCAGCACATCCGCGATCGCGGCCGCGACCAGTCGGTGATCCGTGACCGTAGCGAGCTGAACGAAGGCGATGCCATCGTTGAAGTGCTCCTTCGCACGATGACCGATGTGGATGGACAGGGTGGTCTTGCCCGTGCCGCCCGCACCCAACAAGGTCACGAGGCTCGTGTCCGGCTTCCGCAGCAGATCGTCCACGCGTTGCAGGTCGTCCTCGCGACCGATGATCTCCGACCGGATGCGCGGCAGCACGTCGATGCGGTGGTGGCCCTGGTCTGCTGTCGCTGACGCGGTCGGCTGTTGTTGTTGGAAGAGCGCGTTCTCAAAACTCTCCGACATCAGTACCGAGAGGTCGTTCTCGATGAGGCCGCGGAGTTCCTCGGCATCGGTGAAATGCTGGTAGCAGGCGGTTTCGCTTCGCTCGATATCCTGCAAGAGTCCATGCAGCCGCTCCTGTCGCTCGTTGGACCTCTTCACATAGATGAGCTTCGGCTTGCGGTCCCCACAGAGCCGGTACTCATCCTCCAATCCACTGATCTCCGCGCCCGGCGCCACCCAGCCGTAGCTGTTCCAATAGATACCAAGGAAAATGTGGCTTTGGTCCAGGTAAGCCGAGTACAGGTCGCGCGGCGGATGGGGGCGCGCGCCGGCCTCAAAGAAAACGGGGATCAGCCGCAGGTTGGTGATGGCTTCACGTGCAGCGCGGCGTTCATCGGCGAGCTCGTTGATCGTGCTGCTGATGAAGACGCGTACGCGTTGGTCGGGGGTCTTGATGATGGCCATTGATCTCGCCTAGCCGGATCATGTTGCACATGCAAGGTTAACGATGCGAAATGAAGGGTGTCATCGAAATGTGCATGGCATCCCGATACCGGCCGTGCAATGATGTTCCCTGCGACATTGGGCAGATCGACCCTGTGACCTTCATTCAGAAGTGATTCCTACATTCACATTCTTAAAAACACCGACCATGAAGGACCTGATGCTCATTCTTCACTTCATCGGACTGGCCATGGGCTTGGGCACCAGCTTCGGGTTCATGTTCCTGGGCATCGCCGCGTCGCGGATGGAGCCTGAGAAGGGCCGTGCCTTCATGGTCCAGGTTTTCGCGTTGAGCCGCATGGGCCACATCGGCCTGCTGCTCCTGACCGTTTCCGGCGTGTACCTGCTCTGGCCATTGCTGTCGGTGATCGGGGAGATGCCTTTATTGATCGCCAAGCTGGTGCTCTTCCTGGTGCTCGGCGCGCTGATCGGGATCATTTCCGCCAAAGCCCGCAAGGCCCAGGAGGGCGATACCGAGGCCCAATTGAAGGCGATCGCGCCATTGGGTCGGCTGAGCCTGCTCACCACGCTGACCATCGTGATCCTCGCCGTCTTGGTCTTTCACTAAAGCTTGAACCATGAGTGAACATACCCCAGCCATCGCCCGCACCGCTGCTTGGACGGGTTTGCTCGGATCCATCTGCATGCTGGCCGGAGCCGCGCTTCTGGGCAGCACCGGAGCGGACCTTGATCAGGCGATGCTCGATGACGACATCACAGGGTATCTCACGGTCGCCGCGGCTGCCCGTACGCAACTCATCGTGAACCTGTCAATATGGATCGTTGGTGTGTTCCTGCTGGGCATCGCGGCGCGCTTGATGGCTCAGCTCAGCAGCAACTCCACGGTCATGGCTCACCTGGTGCGTTACAACTACGGCGTGGCCATACCGCTCGTCATCGCATCGTACATGGCATGGATGGCGGTTGTGGTGCGCGGTACCTTGATGGATCAAGCCTCGGCCGCACCGGTGGCTGAAGTGGTCGGATGGTTCGGCGTGATGGCCGACTGGGTGGCCACCATCATGGTGCTGGGCCTGGGTCCTTGGTTGATCGCACGATCGGGATATGGGACATGGGTGCCGCAGTGGCTCTTCACCTGGGCGCATCTCTGCTTATTGGCTGGCGCCATGAACCTGCTGGCGATGTACGCCGGCGGACTCACCACGTATGGCTTCGCGGTGATCCCGGTGGGCATGGGCTGGATGATCGCGGCTTCCATCGTCCTGTTCAAGGTGGCGCGGAAGGACTGACGATCGCGATCGCACGGAGGAGAACCGACCGCTATGCCGAACGATGCATCCCACTACCGCGCGCGGGTCGCGCTGCGTTGGGCCGATATCGATGCCAACTTCCATGTGCGGCACACGGTGTTCTACGATCTTGGTTCGGAGCAGCGGATCAACTTCCTCGCGGCACATGGCGTCACCATGGGCTACATGCAGGAGCAGGCCTTCGGTCCGGTGCTTTTCCGGGAGGAATGCCGCTTCCTGAAGGAAGTGCGGATCGAGGACGCGATCGACATCGAAATGGCCATCACCGGTCTCAGCCGCGACTTCCGGAAGTTCGGGTTCGAGCATCGCATCCTGCGCGGCGAGGAGCGCTGTACCGTGCTGCGCGTGGAAGGAGCGTGGTTCAATGCTTCCACACGCAGGGTCTTCGTGCCGCCTCAACCAGTGATCGACGCCTTGGAGGGCGCGCCTCGCACGGAGGATTTCTCCTGGTCGTGAAGTTCGGTCGATCCATACCACCAGATCCCGAATGACCGGGATCGGATCCTGATCCTGCGAATTCGACATCAGGCACCGGACGCACCATCGTGCACGAAGTACATCTCCATCTCGCCCTTGCCCTTCGCCTGCACTTTTCCGCGCGGGGTGAACATGAAGCCCGGCTCGTTCTTCACCAGTTCATAGGTGGCCTCGCTGATGTTCACTTGTCCAACTTCACCACTGCTCTCCATGCGGCTCGCCGTGTTCACCGTATCGCCCCAGATGTCATACTGGAATTTCTTTACGCCCACGATGCCCGCGACGACAGGGCCGGTGTGGATGCCGATGCGGATCTCGAAGTAGGGGAGGCCCGCCGCCACTTTCCGTGCCTTGCCTTCGGCGATGAAGTCGCGCATCTCGAACGCGGCCTTGATCACATCCGTGGCGTGCGTGGTGTTCGGTGTGGGTAAACCGCCTGCGGCCATGTACGCATCACCGATGGTCTTGATCTTCTCGATGCCGTACTTCTCGCAGATATTGTCAAAGGCACTGAAGCACTCGTGCAGGTCCTTTACCAGGTCCTTGGGCGTGAGTATTTCGCTCATCGCCGTGAAGCCTTTGAAGTCGGTGAAGAGCACGGTTACCTGATCGATGTGGACGGCCTCTGCGGTGCCTTTCGCTTTCAGTTCTTCCGCGACCTCTTCCGGTAGGATGTTCAACAGGAGTTCCTCTGAGCGGCGCATGGCCTGCGTGATGATCAAGTTCGCGCGTTGTTTGGACCGGTAACTGCGCCAGGCGACGAGGGCCAGTGCGGTCACCAACACAACGACCGCGAGGACGGAATACAGCATGGATCGCTGCTGTTTCAGTTGGGCTTGCTGTTGTTGTATCTCCAGCGCATCGTCCCGCTCCTTCAGTTCGCGCTCGTAGGCGGCGACCTTCCTTGAATCGAAGACGGATTTCAGGGAGTCACCGATCCGGACATAGTCGCTCAGGAGGACCAGTGAACGCTGCACCTGCCCCGTTTCCGCGTATCGCGTCGAAAGTTCCTTCCGGTACTTCTGCATGAAGCGGATCAGATGCTCGTCATCGGCCTGTTGCAGCGCAAGCTCCAACGCCTGGATGGCTGTGGTGCGATCACCCATGGCCCATGCGAAGCGATAATGGCTGAACGCGACCTCGATCTCTCCCTTCACGGATGAGATGCGCATGGGAGCGAGAGCGGCAAGGGAGTCGAGCATGGAGAGGTAGTGCCCGGCACTGTCCGTTCGACCTTGCTCCAGGTGGATGGTGAACAAATTCTGCACACTGGGCGCGACCAATTGCGGTACGGCCCTTCGCCAAAGCGGTCTGCCCATCTTCAGTGTGGCCAGAGCGCCTGTGGTGTCCCCTTTCATCAGCAGGATCTCCGAAAGCCCGGCGTAAGCGAAGAGCAGATTGCCCATGTTGCCGCATTTCATGTTCTCATCGACCGCCTGTCTTCGATAAGCCTCCGCCTTGTCCAGATTCCCCCAGGTCATATACATGGTACTCACCGGCGCCAACTGATTGGCGTATCCGACCGGGTCGAACTCTGCGAAGAGCTCCCGCGCTCGGAGGTAGTGCTCGATCGCTTTCTCCGTCTGTCCCGTGAGGTAGAAAAAGCCGGCCAGGCCGTGGTGGCAAGCACCCGTGTTCCGCAGGGGGCCATGCTTTTCATAGTAGGCCAGCTTGTCTTTGTAGAATAGATGCTTCTCCTCCTGTAGACCGGCATCGTTGTATACCATGCGTATGAGACCGAGCGGCGAAAGGAATCCCTGCTCCACCTTGATCCTGTCCAATCGATCAATGCAGGACCTGAAGCTTTCCAAGGCCTCGTCGTAGCGCAACGCCTGGTATGCCTCCAGGCCGGTGATCAGGTCCGCGTAAGCTTCGCCCTGCGCATCGTGCAGGCGTTCGGCCATCTCCACCCCCGCACGCAAGTGAGCCAGGGCTATCGTATTGTCCAACAGGTCGATGTGGACCTCGGCAAGTCGAATATGGATCCGGATCCGGACAAGGTCGTTCTGTGCGCCTTGCAATTCGGCCTCCAGCGAATCCTGCAACAGGGGATACTCTTGTGCCCGCGCTTGACCCCAAGTTGCAGTCAGAAGGATCCCGCCCAGGAACCACTGGCGCAGGCGGTTCAGGTTGTAGCCGTATGGCACCATGCGAGGATCACGCTTTGCGATGGCGTCCGTACTGCACGTGACACGTCGCCGTGGGGAAGGTAGACCGATGGATCGACAAGGATAGGGTCAGCGTCGGACCGCTAGTGACGCGAATAGCGGCTTCGGATGTCCGCTCCTATGTCCGCTCCACGAAGTACATCTCCATCTCCCCCTTCCCCTTCGCCTGCACTTTGCCACGCGGGGTGAAGGTGAGGCCCGGTTCGTTCTGCACTAGCGCATACGTCGCCTCGCTGATGTTCACTTGGCCCACCTCGCCGCTGCTCTCCATGCGGCTGGCGGTGTTCACCGTGTCGCCCCAGATGTCGTAGGCGAACTTCTTCACGCCCACGATGCCGGCCACAACAGGACCGGTATGGATGCCTGCACGCATGGTGAACGCGGGCTTGCCTTGCGCATCGCGTTCCTTCTTCCGTGCGACCATGAACGCCTGCATCTCCAATGCCGCGTGCACGACCCCCGCCGGTGTGGATGCGGAAGGATCAGGCAGGCCGCCTGCGCACATGTACGCATCACCGATGGTCTTGATCTTCTCGATGCCATGCGCGGTGATGATACCATCGAACGCCATGAAACAGGTGTTCAACTCCTCTACGAGCTCCTGGGGTGACATCATCTCGCTGGCCTGGGTGAAGCCCTTGAAGTCGGTGAACAGGATGGTGGCCATGTCGAAGTGCCTGGCCTTGGCAGAGCCGGTATCCTTCAACTCCTCCGCAACCTCCTCAGGCAGGATGTTCAGCAGCAGTTCATCGCTGCGCTCTTTTTCCCTGCCAATCCGATTGCGCTGGATGAAGAATACCACGGCAAAGACGGCCACCAAGGAGAAGCCCCCCATGAATCCGTTGCGAACGAGTTTCTGCCGCCGGAGTTCCTCAGCGGCGATAGCGTCCTTCTTATCCTGCTCGGCCCGGGTCGCCGCCTCCTTCTTGTCGAACGTGTACCGCATCTCCAACTCGGTCAGCTTCTTGGTGTTCTCCGAATTGAAGATGCTGTCACGCACTGCGATCATCCTTTCATGGTACGTCAGTGCCGCATCACCATCGCCTCTAACCTTATGTGCATTGTACATGCACGCACATCCGCTCATCTGTTCCTGCAAGGCATCGATCTCCTCGGCCATCCGGAGTCCTTCACCGCAAAAGTCCAGTGCCCGACCAAGTCGTCCTTGCGCCAGGTAGGCGTCCCCTATGTTGATCAGAGAAATCGAAATGAGATCCCTGTCGCCGGATGAGCGACCAAGCTTCAGGCTCATCTCGAAGTACTCGATGGCGCGTGGATAGTCCTTCAATTCCATGTGCACATCACCAATATTGATATAGCTGTTCGCGATGCCGGGCACATCATTCAACTTTTCCTTGATCGCCAGGCTTTCCTTGTGCTTGTCAAGCGCTCTTAGAAGGTCTCCTTCGTCGAGGTGGATGTTCGCGATGTTGTTCAGGATGTTGGCAACACCACCCTGGTCTTCGAGCATTTCAAAGTAGCGGCTGGCCTGATCGTAGTAGTCAAGGGCCTTGGGGTAGTCCTTCAGTTTGTAATAGATGATGCCGATGTTGGTCAGGCAGTTGGCACTGTTCGGCTTGTTATCCAACTCCTCGAATATCCTCAACCCCTTCTGGAAGTACTCCAATGCCCTCGGGAAGAACCCTTGGTCCATGTAAATGATACCAAGATTGTTCAAGAAGCTGGCACTGTTGTTCCTGTTCCCGCTTGCTTCCGAACGCTTCAGACCTTGCATGTACTTCTCCGTAGCGGATGAATAATCGCCCAGCATCACATAGGCTGTCCCCTCGAGCTTGAAAGCGATCTCGTCCGCTGCTGGGTAGGACCGATCTTGGCCAAAGCTGCGCAGCGTGCCCGCCAGGACCAACGCGCTGTCGGGTTCGGTGAACAGGAATCCCTCCACGATATAGTCGGTGAAGGCATCGACCCGAACGGAGTCGGATCGGGACCCGTCCTGCCATACCGCGTGGAGGGAGTCAAGGTCCTGCGCCAAAGCCTCACCTGCTCCAGCGAACAGGAGGGGACCAAGGAGTGCAAGCAGGACCGGTCTTTGTTTCATGACAACATCAGCTCGCGCGCTCGGATGGTTCATCTTCATGGTTCACGGCGCTGCACAAAGTACATCTCCAGCTCCCCCTTGCCCTTGGCCTGCACCTTGCCGCGCGGGGTGAACGTGAACAACCGATCGCCGAGCGGAGTCGCGGCGTCCTTCACCAACGCATACGTCGCCTCGCTGATGTTCACCTGCCCCACTTCTCCGCTGCTCTCCATGCGACTGGCGGTATTCACCGTATCCCCCCAGATGTCGTAGCTGAACTTCTTCACACCCACGATGCCAGCTACAACAGGGCCAGTGTGGATGCCGATGCGGATCTCGAAATAGGGAAGTCCCGCCGCGATCTTGCGGGCCTTGCCTTCGGCGATGAAGTCGCGGATCTCCAAGGCGGCCTTCACGGTATCGATCGCGTGCGTGCTGTTCGCCACCGGCAGGCCTCCCGCCGCCATGTAGGCATCGCCGATGGTCTTGATCTTCTCCATGCCGTGCTTCGCGATGATGTTGTCGAAGGCCGTGAAGCATTCGTTCAGGTCGTGCACCAGCTGTTCGGGGCTCAGGTTCTCCGAGTAGGCCGTGAAGCCTTTGAAGTCGGTGAACAGCACGGTGGCTTGATCGATGCGCTTGGCATCAGCCGCTCCTTTTTCCTTCAGCTCCTCCGCCACCTCCTCTGGCAGGATGTTGAGCAAAAGCTCGTCGCTGCGCCGGCGGGCCGCCGCGATGCGGTTCCGCTGGCGATAGATGATGATCCCGAACAGGATGGACCCGAGCAAGGCGACGAGGATGGCATTGCGGACCAAGCGCTGGCGCTGTTCCTTGCGTTCGCGTTCGGCACGTTCGATCAGTTCCTTCTTCTCCGCCTCGTAGCCGAATTGCAATCCGGCCAGGCGGTGCGCGTTCCTTCGGTTGAAGAGACTGTCGCGGATGCTGAAATGCTCCTTCAGTTTCCAATAGGCAGGGGCCAGATCACCGCGTGCACTGTCCAAGGATTCCGCGCTTTTCAGATAGGTCATGTACGGCACCCTGCTCTCCAACTGCGTGGCCAGTTGGGCGGCCTTCTCCAGATACGGTCCGGCCTCATCCGGCATCCCCTGCTGAACGAGCACATCCGCTGCGCGGCAGTACGCTTCGACGACATCCACCTTCTCATTGATGGATTCGAACAATGCGATGGCCTCCTGGAACTTTTCCAACGCACCCGGCCGATCGCCTTCTGCCAGCAGAACCCGCCCAAGACCGGCGGTGCCAACGGCCATGTGGTCCGTGTTGGCCAGGGATCGCGCGTAGCGGTACGTGGAATCGAAATAGGATCGAGCTCGTTCCCGATCGCCCAGATCCAGGTGTGTTCGGCCGATGCTGCCCAGCACGCTCATGAGGTTCACCGTGAATCCGGCCTCCTTCAGCAGCCGCGCGCTCCGTTCATTGTAGTACAAGGCCTTGTCCAGCTCGCCCATCTCCGCGTAGGACTCAGCGATGTTGGACATCTCGATGGCCGCATCGGCGCTGTCGCCAACCTGTTCAAAGGCTTCCAGGGCCTTCAGGTTGTAGGCCAGCCCGCCCACCTGATCGCCCAGGTGGCCCTTGGCATAGGCCATGTGGCTGTACGCGTGTCCCTGGTACTGCACCTCACCCAACCGCGTATAGGTATCCAGCGCCTCCTGGAATGCCTTCAGGGCCGCTTCATAAACTCCTTCGTCCGAATAGGACATGCCCGTGTAGATCGTCGCCAGGGCCGCGTTCACTTCCTGTTGGGCCTCATGGAAAAGATCATGGGACTTGCGGTAGTATTCCCGGGCACGGTCGCGATCACCGGTGATCGCATGGACCTTCCCCATCTTCAGCATGGCGGAAGCCAGTTCTTGGCCCTTCCCCACCTGGGCGGCCAGCCGCTCCAGCTCCGCTTCATCGTCCAAGGCCTTGGTCACATCGTGGTGAATGGCCCACTCGATCGAATCGTTCAGGGCCACCAGTGTACGCAGTGCCGTGCTGTCCACCTGCTGGGCATGCGCCGCGTGTGCAAGAAGCAGCAGCGCGATCGCCATATGTCTTGAAATGATCTTCATTCCTTTAACAGTTCGGTTCGTTCCACAAAATACATCTCCATCTCCCCCTTACCCTTCGCCTGCACCTTGCCGCGCGGGGTGAAGGTGAGACCGGGCAAGTGCTTCACGATCTCATAGGTCGCCTCGCTGAGGTTCACCTGCCCGACATCGCCGCTGCTTTCCATCCGTGATGCCGTGTTCACCGTGTCGCCCCAAATGTCATAGCTGAACTTCTTCACCCCCACGATGCCCGCTACGACCGGTCCGGTGTGGATGCCGATGCGGATCTCGAAGTAGGGCAACCCCGCCGCGATCTTCCGTGCCTTGCCTTCAGCGATGAAGTCGCGCATCTCTAGAGCGGCTTCGATCACATCCATGGCGTGGGTGGTGTTCGGCGTGGGCAGGCCACCGGCGGCCATATACGCATCGCCGATGGTCTTGATCTTTTCGATGCCGTACTTCTCACAGATGTTGTCGAAGGCGCTGAAGCATTCGTGCAGGTCCTTCACCAGCTCCTTCGGGCTGAGCCTCTCGCTCATCGCCGTGAAACCTTTGAAGTCGGTAAAGAGCACGGTGACCTGATCGATCAACTTGGCCTCCGCTTCACCCTTCAACTTCAACTCCTCCGCGACTTCCTCCGGTAGGATGTTCAGCAGCAGTTCCTCACTGCGCTTCTTCTCCTTGCCGATGCGGTTGCGTTGCGTGAGGAACACGACAGCGAACAAGGCCACCAACACGAAGCCGCCCATGAAGCCGTTGCGTACCACCTTCTGCCGGCTCAACTCCTGCGCGGCCACGGCATCCTTCTTCTCCTGTTCGGCCTGGGTGGCAGCCTCCTTCTTGTCGAACTCGTACTGCATCTCCAGCTGCGTGATCTTCTTGGTGTTCTCCTCATTGAAGAGACTGTCCTTGAGCACGACCATCTGTTCATGGTATTCCAAGGCCTTCGCATCATCACCGATGGCCTTGTACGCGTCGTACAGGCATTGACAGCCGCTCTGTTGTTGCGCCAGAACGTCGATCTCCCTGGCCAGTGCAAGACCTTCAAGGCAATACTTCAGGGCGAGGCTCTTCGTGCCTTGTTTCAGGTAGATACTACCCATGTTGTTCAGGCTGGCCGCAATGCCCTCCTTGTCGGCCAGTTCTTCGAAGATCGGAAGGGCCTTTTCGTAGTATGCCAACGCACTGGTGTGATCACCAAGTTCGTCGTGTACAAGGCTGATGTTGCCCAGAGCATTCGCCTGCCCATACCTGTCCCCGAGTTCTTCCTGCATGACCAGTGCTTTCTCATAACTCTCCAAAGCGCGGGCGTATTTCTTCTGGCCAAAGAGAACGATGCCGAGATTGCCCAGCGTTTGCGCGGCGCCTCGTTCATCCCCGAGTTCTTCATAGATCGCCAGGGCCCTTTCGTAGTGATCCATTGCGCGTTCCGCTTCGCTCTGGTCGTTGATCAGAAGGCCGATGTTGTTCAAGGCCATGGCCATGCCTCGCCGGTTCCCGATCTCTTCCTGGATCTTCAAGGCCTGCGTGTAGTAGTCCAGAGCCCGTGGAAGATCGCCCTGATCACTGTACACGATGCCGATGTTGTTCAGGCTCAACGCGGTGCCCTGCCGATCCCCGATCTCCCGCCTGATCGCCAGGGCCTTTTCGTAGCACTCCATAGCGCGCGCGTAGTTGCTTTGGTTGGCATGCGCGACCCCTTGGATGTTGTAACCACTACCCGCAGCCATGGGATAATCGTGCTCTCGCGCATAGTCCTGCAGGGCTTCCGCCAATGCGATGGCACTGTCGGGCATGGAATAGAGGTAGCCGTTCCAGATACGGTCCAGGTAGGCCTTCACCCGGATGGAATCCGGTCGGGAAGGATCTTGCCAGATGCGGTAGAGGGAGTCCAGATCGGGCTGGGCCGCGATCGGTGTGGAAAGCGCCACCAACGCTGCGAGCAGGGATCGGGCGATCATACGCTCGTGATCATTGGACCGGTGAAACTAACCGCTTGCATGATCAACACCAATACCCACAAAGGGTGGCTGGGTCCGAACAGGCCTGTTCCGCGAAGCACATCTCCATCTCGCCCTTCCCCTTCGCCTGCACTTTTCCGCGCGGGGTGAAAGCGAGCCCACGTTCGTCCTTCACCAACCTGTACGTCGCCTCGCGGATGGCTCCTGAGAGGGGCCGTGCCTTCATGGTCCAGGTGTTCGCGTTGAGCCGCATGGGCCACATCGGCCTGCTGCTCTTGACCATATCCGGCGTGTACCTGATCTGGTCATTGCTGTCGGTGATATGGGAGATGCCTTTGCTGATCGCCAAGCTGGTGCTCCTCCTGGTGCTCGGCGCGCTGATCGGGATCATATCCGCCAAAGCCCACAAGGCCCAGGAGGGCGATACCGAGGCCCAGTTGAAGGCGATCGCGCCATTGGGCCGGCCGAGCCTGCTCACCACGCTGACCATCGTGATCCTCGCCGTATTGGTCTTTCACTAAAGCTTGAACCATGAGTGAACATGCACCAGCCATCGCCCGCACCGCTGCTTGGACGGGTTTGCTCGGATCCATTTGCATGCTGGCCGGAGCCGCGCTTCTGGGCAGCACCGGACGGTGCGACATGGAGCGAATGTTGCCCGGGCAGGTGAGTATCACCTTCCGGTCGAAGCCCCACAATGCTGCTGATCGGATCCTACTCCTTCACGAACCGAACTACATGACGTTGCTCCGCCACCTTGATCACGAAGGAATAGACGCCTGGTGAAAGATGGCCGATATCCATGCGGATACCCCGACTTCCGGGCATCTGCTCGGCATATACGGCCTGGCCCATGGCGTTCCAGAGTGCGATGCTTGGTGTGCCGGTCACGTGGTCCAATTGGAGTGTGATGTTCTCCGTCGCAGGGTTGGGATGGGCCACGATGGTCGAGATCGCATCATCAGTGCTTGGGAGCCCGGTGGGCAGGCACTGGGCGAGCACCACGGGCACACTTTCGCAGCCTGTGGCGTTGAGGTAGATGCCCGAGGAAAGATTTGCGATCAAGTGGTCGCACACCGCTTGCACATTGCAGACCGATAGGACCGGGTTGTTGTTGATCTGCATGTGGTCCGGAACGTTGATCAGGTGGTCGAAGGCACTGATATCGGAAAGCACATCGTTGTACCAGATCAGAAAGAGATGCACATACGAGAGCGAGTTGAAGCCGGTAATGCTGGACAATGCTTCGTTGTTCCCAATGGTCAGTGTGCCGCCGATACTGTCCAGCGCGTTGAAACCACTGAGGTTGGTGAGCGCATCATTACCGGTGATGGTCATGTTGCTGTCCACCTGCACGAGGGAGCTGAAACCGCTGATATGCTGCAATGCGGGCCCACCGGAATTCAGGGTGAAGTGCTTGACACGTGCAAGGCTGTTCCCGCCGGTCATGTTCGTGGCATTGTTCGCCCCGAAGTAGAAACGGCCGCCCACGTAGTCCAGGTCGTTCGGAGCCGTTGCTACCGATGATTGATCGGTTTGGATCAGCAAGCAATCGCCATACACCGAATCCAACTGGTTGATGCCGTTCGGCGTGAAATCGGTGAGTGCGAAGAACTGGAGATCGCCACCGACGACCGAGAGCTGTCCAAGGCCTGATGCGTTCCGGATGCTGTCACAACTGGCGATGAACACATCACCTGAGACCCGGTCCAGTTCATCGAGCCCGGACAGGCTTTGCAAGCGCTGGCAATTCTGGACCAACAGGTCGCCACCGATGTGGTCCAGACTGTTGAAACCCGTGAAGTCGAAGGGACCTGGGTAGGTATTGCTCCAATCAAGATTCCCGGAGATCACGTCCAGGTTCGTAAAACCACTGAGGTCCGTAATGCCGAAACCTGAAATGACAAGGTCGCCGGGTAGTGTGTCGCAGTTGGAGTAGGAGGCCGCATACGCATCCGCGTCTGTTTGGCTGGCAATGGAAAGGTTCCCTGCGGGACACTGGGCCAACCCAAGTTGAGCAAAGCAACAGACGATAGTACCAAGAAGGATCTTCATGGCGGTAAGACGGCTGCGGTGGGGTTCAGTTGCTTACTTCGATCGGCCGGTATTCGGCGGTACACCGTTCCATACGTGCCAACCTGCGCATGCGGATGAAGTGCCGGATGGAAGCACCGACGTTGACAGCTATTGCGCATGCGCGAGCTATTGTAGAGGGATCCGTCCGTGAAAACGATCCGCGACGCCGTCCAATGCGAAGGACCCATTCGCTAAGAAGAAGAACGGAGTTCAAGATGAGCATCATGGTGATCAGGAAGTAACAAGGCCTGAACCCGTCATGGCCCTTCCTACTGTCGGCCTCGGTTAGTGCATGATGCGTGCTCAGGTTGCTGAGTTGGAACACCGCATGGGCGCATGCCTCAATACTTCACGAACCGCAAGTGCTTTTGGTCGGCACCAGCACCCAAGCGCACTATCTGGACGCCATCCGCGTATGCGCTGAGAGCGATGAAGTTCGCGTCGCGCCGAGCTCCCATTCGCAAGGATCCGTCTTTGGGCATCAAGCAGCGTCCAGGGTCCGCCACCATGCGGTACCGCTTCATAGGACATTTCCCTTGCGAGATCTAGATAGAGGGAATGCACAACCGATCATACCTCGTTAGAACTGATACCATGGGAAGGATCGGTCACGAACAGCAGGAATCCGCTGGCATTGTTCACGCTTATAATTGAACGGCCTTCAACCTGGTGATGCCATACTGCCTTACGGTCCAGGTCATTCGGATCGAACGCAAGGACCCCTCGCGTATACATCTAGCCTAAGAAACACCCTACTGCTTTCTCTCCTTCAAGTAGGCCTGCAACGTGGCCAGGTCCCGATCGAAGCTCCTGCCGCTGATCTGTTCCACCACCACCCAGGCATTCGCGACATACCCAACGTTCCTTGGGTCCTCCTTAGCGATGTAATTGGCCAGGTCGTGCAACGACCGTTCGTTGCCAACCTCGGCCAATCCACGGACGGCCTGGGTGCGAACACCGAGGTCGCTATCCAACAGGCTTTTGTACAGCAGGCCGCGCGAATCATCCGTATCGAAGAACTGCAAGGCATCAACAGCGGCTTCCCGCACCCATCGGTCCGGTGACGTGCGCAACGGCTTCAGCAGGTCGAAGTACCGTTCGTCCGCGTACGCGCCGATGCCGTAGGCCACATCGCGCTGGATCTCCGGATCACGATGGCGGGAATAGCGGTGGAACAGTTCCCCGGCGCGTGGATCGCCGGTATCGAAGTAGTGGTCGAGCAGGCTTGATAACTGGGGGTCGGGCTGCAGGCATTGGGCGTAAAGCACATCCCGCGCCGTGTCGGTGTTCAGCTCGGCTAGGTGCAGCATCGCCTCTCCGCGCACCAGTTCGTCCTGCACCGTATCCTGCACCAGTCGGATGCACAGTGCGGTGATGTCCGGGCTTTCCAGCTTCAGCAATTGGTCGAAGAACCGGGCCTCGGCGATCTGCTGACGCTTTGCAAAGTTCTCCCGCTCACAATAGCGGATGGGCGCTCGCCCTGTGCTCATCGCCGTCGGCACGGTGCGGTCGTGTATCAGCACGTTGTCAACCACTACCTCCAAGGCATCCGGCCATTCGTTCAGCCGGTAGCACTCCTCGTCCCAAGTATGTTGGAGACGCGGAATGATGAAGCGCTGCATCAGCAGTTCCTCACCGGGTTTCAGCACCCGGCCAAGGTCGACCTTGGGCCACCACCCACCAGCCGATCCTCGAAGGATCACCTCGTCCGGTACGTAATGCATCGTTGCCGGTTCCACGCGGTAGCACTCGCCCAGGCTCTCGTAGCGTACCTCGGTCCGGAATTCTGCGTTCACCGAACCGGTCTCCCGCTTGCCTTGGTAGCGCACCAACAGGTCGCACTTCACGCTGAATGCGTCCGCGTCCAGCACCAGACCGAATTGCACGCCATCCACCTCTGGACCCCAATGCACGTCCCTTGCGTCGTGCGTGATCGCATGAGGGACCGAAAGCCCCCGCAGCTTGGCCTGTCCGGCGGAGCCCTGCACTTGGGCGCTGAGCGTGATCGCGTGGGCGAGTGTAAAACCAAGTAGGGGTATCCGGTTCATCGTTCGACTTCGTTGTTCTGAGGATGCGGTCCGGATGCGGATCGCACACGTTCACCATGCAAGGCTACCGAACGGCACACATTTTCAGCCACCGTTCATGAGATCGGACTGCCGTAGCTTTATTCCCTGCCAAGGTTCCCCGATGCAATTCTTCCTTCTTCAACTTGGCACAAGCTTGCCAACTGTGCGTTCTGCGGAGGAGTTGGTCGACCTTTACGAGATCGCAGGAAACAATGGCTTGAGCGACGGCCCGGGGTTCCGGCTCACCACCCCTGATCTTCATTAGGTCCATGGCTTTGCGCAACGCATGGATCGTAGCCTGCATGGTCACCGTTCCAATGATCGCGCAACGGTCCGCTTTCGATATGGGCTTTGCTTCGGGTACGCACGTGAGCCGGTCCGAGGGGATCGGGGGAGCGAGTACCTCATTGCTTGGCTGGTCGCTCGGCGCGATCGTGCGGACGGACCTCGGAGCGCTGTGGGGAATGCCCGGTGCAGATGCCGCGAACTGGTATTCTGAGACCGGATTGCTCCATGTGCGGCAGGGTATCGGGAACGCCAACACAGCGGAGGATGCAAGTTTCCGATACGGCCAATGGGAGTTGCCGTTGGTCTTGGTCGCCAAGACGAGTCGCAATCGGCTGCCAGCTGGATGGAAGCGCAACAAGTTGAACCTCGTTGGGCGCTTCGGTGTGGTGCTCTCGGCACGGTCCGCAAGCTCGTTCACGCGCACGATCGATATTGCAGGTGAACCCTTTGATGAGCGGATCACTCTGGATCCCTTCACGATCTACTTCACAGGAGGCGTCGGCATGGAACGTACCCTGAAGCGATCATTCATCGGCTTCGGTCTTTTCCTGCATGGCCCACTTGGTCGCTCGGCGACCGTGATGCTTACCGATGCGATGGCCCGCGAACAACAGTACAACCACCGGGGTGCGTATGTCTCCATGGATACGTGGATCCTCTTGGACAAGGTCCGCATCGGTCCGTTGAAGCGAAGCTATCGCGGAGCGAAGTGGTGGGAGAACCACGAGTAACGATCACATGCCTCCGGATTCCCTCGGCTTCATCGTCATACGCGGGGCCACGGCATGGATCCCCCGAACAGTCGTTGTATCGGCACCGCCTACCGCAGCAGGCTGTTCTATTTTTGGCACTTGCAAAGCGTACGACCTTTCGACGTTTCCGCCACGACAATGGTCCGATCGATGAGGTGAGCACGATCCACGATCCAAGGACCGTTCGATCTCGATCCTGAAAGGTGCTCACAGGGTCATTTTTCAAGGAGGCTACCTTGACACCGCAATTCTTCAGATCATGACCAAAGGAAGCTCCTGCCCACAATGCCGATCGGCGATCACTCCATGAGGGCCCCCTGGTCGCTTCTTCTGGCGCTGGGCATGACGGTCTGGTCGGGGTGTACGACCCGTTCCGACGAACGTACTGTTGACCTAAGGCCGACAACCGATCTGGATGGGCCGGCCGGTGTGATCGACGCGTACTTCACCGCGTTGACGTCCATGAACAAGTTCAATGGTGTGGTGCTGGTGAAGGAGGGGGATGGTCTTGTTCTTTACAAGGCATACAACCTAGACCCGGATACGGGGAGCAGCCTGCGCGTGGATCGGGAGAGCCAATTCGATATTCATTCGGTTTCCAAGCTCTTCGCGCGATACCAGCTCCATGAAATGGAGCAGAACGGTGAATTGGATCCTGCTACGTCGCTTGCGGAATACCTACCTGAGTTTCCACGGGCCAGGGAGATCACCATCGCGATGCTGATGCAGCATCGGTCCGGCCTGCCGCGGGAGATGAGCCAGTTGCCCGAGAAGGCCGTCGATCTGGATGTTGTTTCGATCCTGGAGGTGGCGGCCAAGGAGAAGTTGGTCTTCGAACCAGGAACTGACGAGCAGTACTCGAATATCGGGTATGCCATTCTCTACTACCTCATCGGGAGGAAGGAGGACAGGGGGTATTCACAAGCCTTGATCGATGACGTGCTCGTACCGCTGGGCATGAAGGCCTCGGGGGCTCATTTCGACACTGATCACAAGAACATCCATCGCCTTGCCAGGAACCATGAACTGAAGGACTCCGTGTTCGTGCAAGTGCCGAACATCAAGGATGAGGAGCTGCGTTTGGCCAGGGTCTATTCAACGGCCATGGATCTACAGCGTTTCCTTGACCATCTTCGTTCTGGTGGATCCGGTATCCTGCTTGCCGACAGCGGAGGGGTGATCCAGCAGAGTGGCGGCTCCGATGGCATCCGCGCCCACGTCCATCTCGATCTCAACACCAATAGGAGCTACGTGCTGCTCTGTAACATGGATGCCATTCCGTTCATGGAAACGCTGCGCGACATGAAGCGCATGCTGAACGGCGAGGCCGTGGAACCACCCCGTGCCCTGCATCGCGAAGCGAAAGCAGTGCCGCTGGAGATCTTGAACACGTATGCCGGAACGTACGCGTTCCGTGATATGGACGCTCTTCAGTTGAAGGTCGAAGTGTTGGGCGCTGGACTGGTCGTGTTGCAGGACGGTGAGCGAATAGCTGAGCTGCAAGCTGAGAATGACAGCGTGTTCTTCGCTGAACCTGACGAGGCCGAGTCGTTCGAATTCAAGAGAAGCGACGAGGGTGGGTACTACCTCCTGATGGGGTGGCGGGGAGTGAAGTTGAAAGGAGTTGCCGTGAGCACTGCGGGTCGAGATCCTCGGTGAAAGCTGCACCGGGAACGGTCACGCGGTCCCCATAAAGCACATCTCCATCTCCCTATTCCCCTTCGCCTGCACTTTTCCGCGCGGTGTGAAGACAATGGGTTGTCGGTTGTCAGTTGCCCGTCGCTGCTGTCCAAAGTGCGGGGGGGTGACCGACAACAGACAACCGATCACCGACAACCAACCGATAGGTCGCTTCACTGATATTCACCTGTCCCTTCACCGCTGCTTTCTCCTGGTAGATCGGGACGAAGACACATGCGGCTTGACATGTTCACGGTTTCGCCCGTCGGAGCATGCGCGCACCCAGTACGATCAGCCAGATCATGCTAGATGGCGCAGCGAAGCCGAGGATCCCCATGGCGGGAACCAGCACGAAGGAGAAACTGAGCAACAGGCAGCTCGCGTTGACCGCGGCCCAGATGAGCATCCAACGCGGCAGCATACCGGCCCGGTGCGCAGCGGCGGCCAGGAAGGTGTGGCCCAGTATGATGATGAAGAGCGGACCGAAGATGTTGTTCACCACCTCCCATTGGAAGATCCGGAAGGTGGCGTAGGTGAGGATCGCACCTGCTTGTTCCGGCATTTGCTCCGATTGGAAGACCACTTGGTTCATCAGGCTCAGTTGTTCCACCATGGTCAATACCGCTAACGGGACACCCACCAGATAGCCGAACAAGGAGACCATCCTTCGCCAGTCGTTGCGGTCGACCAGGCGATGGATGCACAAGGCCATCAGGAGCATGCACGCGAAGCCGAGCACGGGCAGGGCATGGATCGCGTGCGATAGTCCCGGGTTCGCACGCACATTGCCGATCCAGGTCTCGATGGACCCGCCGTGGATCGCATCGGGTACGAAGAAGATGCCATGTGAATCTGCCGCTACCGCGAAGGAGAGGATCAGGAGGCCGGCACAGATGGCGGCGATCCCGGCGAGGCGGTACAGTCCGGCGTGCGATGTGGTGTCTTGTTGCATGGCGGTAGGAATTTGGTTACCGAAATTAACGATCTGGAGGAATGGTACAGAATGATGGTATGGTGCATATCAACCTGAGCGATATGCTGAAGATGATCCCGTTCCGGATCACGTCCTTCCAACGAAGTACATCTCCATTTCCCCCTTCCCCTTCGCCTGCACTTTTCCACGCGGTGTGAACGCAAGCCCCGGTTCATCCTTCACCAACGCGTAGGTGGCCTCGCTGATGTTCACCTGCCCCACTTCGCCGCTGCTCTCCATGCGGCTGGCGATGTTCACCGTATCGCCCCAGATGTCGTACTGGAACTTCTTCACGCCTACGATGCCGGCCACCACCGGGCCGGTGTGTATGCCGACCCGGATCTCGAAGAAAGGGAGGCCCGCTGCGACTTTCCGCGCCTTGCCTTCGGCGATGAAGTCGCGCATCTCCAATGCCGCATTGATCACATCGGTGGCGTGCGTGGTGTTGGGCGTGGGCAAACCACCAGCGGCCATGTACGCATCGCCGATGGTCTTGATCTTCTCGATGCCATGCTTGGAGGTGATCATATCGAATTCCGAGAAACAGAGGTTCAGGTCGTTCACCAGATCCTTCGGGCTCAGCACTTCGCTCATCGCCGTGAAGCCCTTGAAATCGGTGAAGAGCACGGTGACCTGATCGATGTGCACAGCCTCGGCCGAGCCTTTGGCCTTCAGCTCCTCCGCCACTTCTTCGGGCAGGATGTTCAGCAGGAGTTCTTCGCTGCGCGCTTTCTCCTTCCCGATGCGGTTGCGCTGTGTGAGGAACACACCGGCGAACAGCAGCACCACGGCGAAGCCGCCCATGAAGCCGTTGCGCACCAGCTTCTGCTTCTCCATTTCCTCTGCGGCCACGGCATCCTTTTTCTCCTGTTCCGCCTGTGTCGCGGCCTCCTTCTTGTCGAAGGTGTACTGCATCTCCATCTGCGCCAGCTTCTTGGTGTTCTCCGTGTTGAGCAGGCTGTCCTTAAGAACGATGTACCGTTCCAGGTACTCCAGTGCCTTGGTGCTGTTCCCGGATAGTTGATGATATCGGTAGAGGCACCTACAGGCCCTTGTCTGGATATCCATGATCCCGTTCTCCTTGGCAATGAAAAGGGCATCCTCGCAATACGGCTGGGCAAGCCGTTCGTTGCCTTGATCCAGGTGAATGGTGCCAATACCGGCCAGAGAGGTCGCGATACCCCACGGCAATCCCAGTTCTCTCTGGATCGCCAGAGCGGCTTCAAAGTGTTCCGTTGCACGGGCGAAGTCACCTTGATCACGGTACGACTCAGCCATATTCGAAAGCACCTGCGCAGCGGTCACCCTGTTCCCGCTTTTTTCCATATGCGCGAGGGCCCTTTCATTGTATTCCAGGCTGCGGGTCTGGTCCCCTTGATAACCGTAGACATTCGCGATCTGGCCCTCTATTGTTGCGATCTGCCCTTCATAGCCGCCCTCTTCAGCAATGACCAGCGCCTTTTCCAGGTATTCCAAGGCTTGTGGGAGATCTTGCTGGTCCGTGTACACCTGTCCAATGGCTATCAATGCGTTCATGTGGATACTGTGATAACCGAACTCCTCACTCATCGCGCGAGCTTTTTGCAGGTACTCCAAGGCGAGGGGAGCGTAACCAAACAGCGAATAGGTGAGGCCGATATTGCCGAGGCTGCCTGCAATGCCCAGGTTGTCCCCGATGGATTCCCGGATCGCCAGTGCCTTCTGAAAATATTCCAAGGTGTGCGGGACGTCGCCTCGCACCAAGTAGGCGTTGCCTTGAATGTTGAACCCTTCCGCAGCAGCCTTCGGGTAGTCATGCTCCTCGGCGTAGCGGTGCAGCGCGGCTACCAGCACCTCAACGGTGTCCGGCTTGGAGTAAGCGAAGCCCTGAAGAACGTAGACCTTGTAGGCAGCGAGCCGAACGGAATCCGTATGGCTTTCATCCAGCCAAACGGCGTAGAGCGAGTCGAGGTTGGTCTGGGCGTTCGCGAATTGAACGGGGCCGAGCAGGAGGACAAATGCAACGAGGCTGCGCATCGGGTTGGGTTCTTACTCCATGAGCAGGCTCAACGCGACCCTGACAAAGATCCAATGGATGCAAGGTAGACTTTCCGGATCGTGGGCACGGCACCCACCACTGGTGAAATGGTTCCGGGTCAAGTAGCGCCGCCGGGGACCTCAGACCCTCGAAACAAAGTACATCTCCATCTCCCCCTTGCCCTTCGCCTGCACTTTGCCGCGCGATGTGAACATTAGACCGGGCTCATTCTTCACGAGTTCATAGGTCGCCTCGCTGATGTTCACCTGCCCGACATCGCCGCTGCTTTCCATCCGTGATGCCGTGTTCACCGTGTCGCCCCAGATATCGTACTGGAACTTCTTCACACCCACGATGCCGGCGACCACAGGGCCGGTGTGGATGCCGATGCGGATCACGAAGTAGGGGAGACCCGCTGCGACTTTGCGCGCTTTGCCTTCGGCGATGAAGTCGCGCATCTCGAAGGCGGCCTTGATCACATCCGTGGCGTGCGTGGTGTTGGGCGTGGGCAACCCGCCCGCGGCCATGTACGCATCGCCGATGGTCTTGATCTTCTCCATGCCGTGCTTGGCGATGATGTGATCGAAGGCCGTGAAGCACTCGTTGAGGTCGTGCACCAGTTGTTCGGGGCTCAGGTTCTCGGAGTAGGCGGTGAAGCCCTTGAAATCTGTGAAGAGCACGGTGGCCTGGTCGATGCGTTTCGGCAAGGCGCTCCCTTTGTCCTTCAGTTCCTCGGCCACTTCCTCCGGCAGGATGTTCAGCAGCAACTCCTCGCTGCGTTGCTTTTCCTTGCTGATGCGATTGCGTTGGAAGAAAAAGACCCCGGCGAACACCGCCACCAAAGCGAAGCCTCCCATGAAGCCGTTGCGCATCAATTTCTGCTTCTGCACCTCCTTCTGTTGGACGACTGTCTCCGCGGCGAAGGAGAGGCTGTCCGCAAGAGCCTCTTTCTCGTAGCCGTACTTGTACTCCTGGCGGATCAGCTCACGCTGGTTCTGCTCGCGCTCCAGGCTGTCTGAGAGGGTCACCTGCAGCTCGTACATCTCCAGCGCCTTGTCCGTTCGGCCGGCCTTACGGTAGTAGTTGACCAGGTTGCCCGCTGCTACCTTCTGCAATTCCACGTTGCGAAGCGTGCGCGCTCCGCTGAGCACCTCCTCTTCCAAGGCGATCGCCTGCGCTGTGTTGCCCTCGTCGAACCGCATCCGGGCCATGGTGCCCTTGACGGTAAGCTCCATAGCCAGGTTCTTCACGCTCCTTGCCACGTCCATCGCCTTCCGCAGGCACGCCATGGCGGAGTCGGGCATGCCCGCCGTCAAGAGCATGTTGCTGCGCTGCTGATAAGCGCCCATGAGCATGGCACCATCACCTACGCTTGCAGCCGCTGCCAGCGCCCTGCTGTTGTAGTGGAATGCCGAGTCCGAATCGACACTGGCGAACGTGCCGGCCAGGTTGTAATAGGGCCGTGGCAGGTTACCGTTCCGGGTGCGCTCGAAGATCGCGGCTGCCTTGCGGAAGTACGGGCGGGCTTGCTCCGTTTCCCCCATCATGTTGTGGCACGCCCCGATGTTCGAAAGCAGATTGCCCATCTCGGAACTGTCCTTCGCTTGCTCTGCGATCCGGAGCATGTCCGTGAACAGCTCGGCGGCCTTGGCGATATCACCGCTCTGTGCATAAAGGCCTGCCATGTTGTTCTTCACACCGCGGATGATCAGCTCATTCCCAAGGGTCTCTCCCAGGGTAAGCGCCTCTGCGTACTTGTCGAGGGCCTGCGCGGTCAAGCCACGTTTGGACAGGCTCAGACCCCGGTTGAAGCAAAGCTGTGCGCGAAGGAGCCGGTCACCACGAGGCCCGTTCATGGAATCCGCCAGGGCGTAACAGGAATCCGCGCGATCCTGGTCCGACTCCAAGTTGAACTGCACCCCGCGGTTCATGATGGCGGAGGCCCGCAGGGTGCGATCCCCGACCTGTTCGGCCAGCGCATACATCACTTCCACGTACTTGTCGAAGGTGTCCGCCTGCTGTACGATGGCGTTATTGTCGAACAAGTCGCGCAGCGCATGGAGCCGTTGGTCGGGTGTGGTCTTGGGGTCCCGGTAGACCGTCCAGAGACTGTCAACAGGCATCTGAGCCAAAGCCAATAGAGGAAGAAGCAATGGCAGGATGGACAGGTTTCTCATCGCTGGGGGTTCAAAGCCACACGCGCTGCGGGCGGACCGACCCAGCGTGATGCCATGCTCAAGGGCCAAAGTAGAGTGGCGCTTGTGACATAGCTATACCCATCATTGGGTAATCGCCCCAATCGTGCTGGCTCGCTCTGCGGGCAATTAGACTCTCCAATGCCCGAGGAAGATAGGACCGCCTATCCCAGCTTCGCACTGAGCGTGATGGGCACGCTCTTGAGCAATTGGCTGATGGGGCAATTGGCCTTGGCGTTCTCGGCGCATTCCTGGAACTGCGAGGCCTCGATGCCGGGCACGGCGCCGTTGAGGTCAAGGTGAATGCCCACCACCCCCATGCCATCGCCCACTTTGTCCATGGTGACGGTGGCGGTGCATTCGAGTTGGTCGGCGGTGAAGCCCGCCGCATTCAACACAAAGCTCAGTTTCATGGTGAAGCAGCTTGCATGCGCGGCGGCAATGAGCTCTTCGGGGTTGGTGCCGGCCTTGCCGTCCTCGTTCTCGAAGCGCGTCTTGAAGCTGTGAGGGATTCCATCAAGGGCGCCGCTGGTGCTATTGATGCTTCCGGTGCCTTCATTCCCGGTTCCGGACCAGGAAGCGCTGGCTTTTCGATGAAGTGCCATGGTTTGCAGTTGGTGTTGGGATCGCCAATGCTGAGGCTTCGGCGGTTGAAGTTGGGAAGGTGAAGGGGTTGAACCGAAATGAGGTTCGGAGGTTGATGCTCAGGATTGATGCGTGAGGCTTGAAGCCTCAGGCCTGCAGATAGTTGCCTGCGGTTGCTGGTTGACCATCGCTCATTGCTTCTTCAGCAGCTTGAACGCGTGCGTCCATTGGTTGCGCGCGAATCCCGGGATGCACCAGAGGATGCACAGCGGCTCGATGGCACGGGCGCCTTCGGCACCGCCCATATCCTCCGTTTCCCAACCGAAGGCATCCAGGAGCGCGGTGACCTCCAATTTGGCGCCGGCATCGTTGCCGCAGATGAACATGGTGGGCCTCAAGCCGCCGAAATCAGGATCCACCATGAAGGCGCTGCCCACGCTGTTGAAGGCCTTTACGAAGCGCGCCTGCGGATGCGCCTTCTGCAGACGCTCCATGAGGCTGTCTTCGAGCGTGGTGAAGAAGCGCAGCACACCGTTGTCGGGCGGGGCGTCGGCGATCGGGTTGGTGGCATCGATGATAACCTTGCCCGCGAGCGCATCGCTTCCGCATAGGGCGAGCGCTTCCAGAGCGGCTGTGCCCTTGGTGGCCAATACGAGCACCTCGGCCCATTGAGCCACCTCCTGATGGCCGCCGATCTTGCCGCTAGGATTACGGTCGAGCCATTCGGCCACCTTCTCAGGGTTGCGCGTGGCGATCATCACTTCATGGCCGTGCTTCAGGAAGCCCGAGGCGAGCACCTTGCCTACCATGCCGGTGCCCAGGATGCCGATTTTCTTCTCCATAGGGGAATGAATGGGGCGTAAATGTCGGTGCATCTGGCTCGATCCACGCGGTGCGCGATGAAGATTGAACCACGGCCCGCCGCCATCGTTTCAGGCCGGGCCCTGCCCGAACAGGCAACGGCGATTCCCGCCCGGATACCGCCCGCTATCTTGGCCCGCGCAACAATGCTCGCGCTCATCCGCAAAGAGTTCCGGGGCTTCCTCGGATCGCTCATCGGCCACATCGTCATCGCGGTCTTCCTCCTGCTCACCGGCCTTTTCCTGTGGGTCTTCCCCGGCAACCTGCTCGATAGCGGCTTCGCTGACCTCGGCCCGCTCTTCTTCATCGCGCCCTGGGTCTTCCTCTTCCTGGTGCCAGCCGTGACCATGCGCACCTTCAGTGAGGAACGGCGCACCGGCACCATCGAGGTGCTGCTCACCAAGCCGATCACGGAACTGCAGATCGTGCTGGCCAAGTACATCGCCGCCGTGGCGCTGATCGCCCTTGCGCTGGCCCCCACGCTGGTTTACGTGTGGGCTGCCGATCGCCTGAGCACGTCCGTGACCGCCGTGCCGGCCGGTGCGGTGCAATGGCGCAGCACCCTGCATCTGGCGCTCACCGTCGCGAATGCGATCACCTGCCTCGCCTGGCTCTTCTGGCGCAGGCGCACGGCGGGATGGGATGCGCTCGGCTTCGTGGTGCGCCTGCTCTCGGTGCTCGCGTGGGGCGTGCTCTTCGGCGCCGTGCTGCACTGGATGCTCTTCATAGGCGGCGTGGATGCCGGTGCCACTTGGGGCGCATACATCGGCCTCTTCCTGCTGGCCGCCTGTTTCGCCAGCATCGGCGTGCTGGCCTCTGCCCTCACCGATAGCCAGATCGTGGCCTTCCTCATCGCCGTCTTCCTCAGCTTCCTCCTCTACATGGGCTTCGACCTGATCGCCACCTTCGATCTGTTCGGCGGGCTCGAAGGCCCCATCAAGTCAATCGGCATACAAGCGCACTACCAGAGCCTCGGCCGCGGCGTGCTCGACCTCGGTGATGTGCTCTACCACTTGGGGGTGATCGCCATCTTCCTATTGCTCACGCGCACGGCGCTTCAAAGCCGGACCTGGTAGCATGAGCACCCTCGGCAATAAGCGCCTCAACGACCTCACCGAGCTGCTCGTGGGCATCGGCATCGTGGGGCTGCTGCTCTTCATCGCCTCCTTCGCCCGGGTGCGCATCGACCTCACCAGCGAGCAGCGCTACACGCTCACGCCCGCTACGCAGGAATTGGTGCGGGGCCTCGAGGACATCCTCTATGTGAAGGTGTACCTCACCGGTGAGCTGCCCGCCGACCTGAAGCAATTGGAGCGTGCAACCCGCGATGTGCTCGACGAGATGCGCGCCGTGAGCCCGGACCATGTGCAGTACAGCTTCATCGACCCCAGCGCGGAGCCTGACGAGAAGGCACGGCGCGCGGCGTACGATCAATTGCAGGACGCCGGGCTCGTGTTCAGCAGCATCCGCGTGAAGGAGAAAGGGGGCTTCAGCGAGAAGATCGTATTCCCCGGCGCGCTGGTCACCTTCCGCGAGAAGACCGTGCCCGTGCAATTGCTGAAGACCCAGCTGCGCACGCCCGATGCGGAGATCGTCGCCCGGTCCATCACCAACGCCGAATACGAGCTGGCCGCCGCCATCCGCCAGGCCACCACGCGGCAGCGCCCGCGCATCGCCTTCGTCGAAGGGCACGGCGAGCTGAGCGCGATCGAGACCGCCGACATCGCCAACGCCTTGAGCGCGCAGTACGACGTGAGCCGCGTGCGCATCGATGGCCGCGTGGATGCGCTGAGCACCAAGAACGAGGGCCTGCGCTACCGCGTGAACAGCTACGAGGCGCTGATCGTGGCCAAGCCCGACAGCGTGTTCCCGGACCGCGATCGCTACGTGCTCGACCAGTTCGTGATGAATGGCGGCCGCGTACTCTGGTGCATCGATGCGATGGACCCGCACCTCGACAGCTTGCGGCAGCGCCAGTTCAGCATGGCCACGGCGCGCGAGCTGGGCATCGAGGAACTGCTCTTCGCCTATGGCGCGCGCCTGAACAAGGACCTGGTGCTCGACAAGAGCTGCGCGCCGATCGAGATCTTCACGCAGCCCTATGGCAACCAGCGCAAGCTCGAGCGCTTCCCGTGGTACTTCGAGCCGGTGAGCGTACCGCAGAGCGCGCACCCGATCGTGGCGAATGTGGACCCGGTGCATCTGAAGTTCGCCGGCACCATCGATACCATCGGGGTGGACAGCGTGCGCAAGACCGTGCTGCTCACCAGCTCGCCATTGAGCTTCGCACAGAAGAATCCCGTGCGCGTGAGCCTGAGCATCGTTGAGATGGACCAGGGCTTCGAGCGGCGCAGCACCCCCCACCTGCCGCTGGCCGTGCTGCTGGAGGGCAAGTTCCGCAGCGCATACTTCGACCGGATCCCCACCGACTTCCGCACCGACAAGGATGTGGCCTTCCGCGAGACCAGTCCGCGCACCGCGCAATTGGTGATCGCTGATGGCGACGTGATCGCCAACCGCGTGGATGCCGCCAAGGGGATGTACTACATGCTGGGCTTCGACCGCTATGCCAACGCCAAGCTCTACGGCAATCGCGAGTTCATTCTCAACGCCATGAACTACCTGCTCGATGATCGCGCGCTCATCAGCATCCGCTCGCGCGCCATCACGCTGCGCCCGCTCAACACCGACCAGGTGGATCAGCGCCGCACCTGGTGGCAGGCCGTAGGCATCGGCGCGCCCCTGGCCATCAGCCTGCTGCTGGGCTTCCTGTACCAGTGGTACCGGCGCAGCGCGAACCTTCGACCCTTGCGTGCAACAGCCCACCGCCGATGAACCGACGACTGTACCTCTTGGTGCTTGTGCTCGCGCTGCTTGCCGCCGCCGCATGGTGGCTGAAGACCCGTAGCACGGGCAGCACCCTGGATCCCGCACTCTCCGACTTCGCCATCGCGGACACGGCCCGCGTGAACCGCATCCACATCGCGGACCGCACCGGAAAGCAGATAGACCTGGTCCGGACCGGCGAGGGCTGGATGCTCAACGGCGTGTTCAAGGCCCGTCAGCCTGAAGTCAGCACCGCCCTGAAGACCTTCCGGCGGATCGAGGTCAAGAGCCCCGTGCCCAAGAGCGCCGAGGCGATGGCCCTGCGCACCATGGCCGCGCACAGCACCAAGGTGGAGATCTACACCGGCGGGCGCGTGCCCGAGAAGATCTGGATCGTGGGACACGCCACCAAGGACCACTTCGGCACCTATATGGTGCTCGAACTGCCCGGCCAGGGTCGGAGCAGCGCACCCTTCGTAATGGGCATGCAGGGCTTCACCGGCATCCTCAACACGCGGTTCCCCACTGATCCGGACAAATGGCGCAGCCCGGCGGTGTTCAACTACCCCGACCTGCACGAGCTGGCTGAGGTGGAAGTGCGCCATCAGGGCCGCGACGCCGCATCATACCGGATCATCAATCCCGGCGATGGCGTGCCGAAGCTCAGCACCCTCGATGGAACGCCCATGGCCATGGACACCGTGCTGGTGATGGCCGCGCTGATGCCCTTCAAGGAGTTCAACTACGAGGACATCGTGCGCGACATGGCGCCCGCCCGCCGCGATTCACTGCTGAGCGCCCCGCCCAACTTCATTGTAACCGCGAAACCTCGCCAAGGAAGCGCGCAAGCCATGAAGCTCTGGCTCATGCCCTATACCGGCGATGGTAGCGCCTTCGATGCCGCGGTGCCCCTGCACGAGCCGCTGCGCATGTGGGCCTTGGTAGAGGATACCCTGCTGGTCACCGTGCAACGCCAATTCGTGGACCAGATGACCCAGCCCGCAGCGGCACTGAGGCCCTAGACCGGCCGGGCTGTGGAAAACGGTGATTTCGTGTTGAAAACCTCTGGTTCGGGCCGGATACATTTGCCCGGCCCGAAAAAACCCATTCCCTTCCAATGAAGTTCATCGTCTCCAGCACGGCCTTGCTCAAGCAATTGCAGAACCTGCAAGGCGTGCTCGCCAGCAGCAATACGCTCCCTATCCTGGACAATTTCCTCTTCGAGATCGACGGCAAGCAGCTCACCGTCACGGCCAGCGACCTGGAGACCACCATCACCGCCACCATGCCCGTGGAGGCCAAGGAGAAGGGCAGCGTGGCCATACCGGCCCGACTGCTGCTCGATACGCTCAAGGCATTCCCCGAGCAGCCGCTCACCTTCAGCATCGACCCCAAGCATCACGGTGTCGAGCTCAGCAGCGAGCAGGGCAAATACAAGATGACCGGCTTCAACGGAGCCGAATTCCCCAAGAGCCCCGTGCTCGAAGGCGCCACCAGCCTCAGCTTGCCGGCTGGCACCTTGGCCAAGGCCATCAACAAAGCCATCTTCGCCACGGGCAATGACGATCTGCGTCCGGTGATGAGCGGCATCCTGTTCGAACTCACCGAAGAGGATATCCGCTTCGTGGCCACTGATGCGCACAAGCTGGTCCGGTACAAGCGCACCGATGTGCAGGCCCCCAAGGCTGCCAGCTTCATCGTGCCGAAGAAGCCCTTGAACCTCCTGAAGGCCGCACTGCTGGGCAGCAATACCGACCTCAGCATCGAATTCAACGAGAGCAATGCGTCCTTCCGCTTCGACAATACCGTGCTGGTGTGCCGCCTGATCGATGGCAAATACCCGAACTATGAGGCCGTGATCCCTAAGGCCAATCCCAACAAGCTCACCATCGACCGCGGCACCTTCCTGAGCGCCGTGCGCCGCGTGAGCATCTTCTCGAACAAGACCACCCACCAGGTGCGCCTGCACATCAACGGCAGCCAGCTCAATGTGAGCGCAGAGGACCTGGATTACGCCAACGAGGCGCGTGAACAGCTCACGTGCAGCTACGAAGGCGAGGAGATCACCATCGGCTTCAACTCGCGCTTCCTCATGGACATGCTCAACAACATGGAGAGCGAGCACGTGGTGCTGGAGATGAGCGCGCCCAACCGCGCCGGGATCCTGCTGCCCGGAGAGGCCGGTGAGCCCGGTGAGGATGTGCTCATGCTGGTAATGCCTGTGATGCTGAACAATTAGAGGGCTGGGTGAAGGTTGAAGGTGAGTGCTTGGACCTTGATGCTTGAATCTTCTTGGCTGATGCTTGCAGCATGCCCCAATCCGACCTCTGTACGAATGAACGCTTCGCATTTGCTTTCGGCACCGTACTTGGTTATTTCGCCCTCAAGACCATCCCTTATGCGCACAGCCACCATTGCCCTGCTGCTCCTGATCACCCTGAGCGCCAATACGTGCGTGAAGCAGGGGATTGACCCCGCCGCCTTGAAAGACAAGAAGTGGATCGTAGAGACCCTGAACGGCCAGCGTCCTGAACTGCCTGATGGCGCTGAAACACCTTGGCTGAAGCTCGCGGGCGATCAGCTGCAAGGCTTCGGGGGGTGCAACAACCTCATGGGCAGCTACACCCTGGAGGGAACCAAGCTGAGCTTCTCCGGCATCGGCAGCACCAAGAAGTACTGCGAGGGCATCCAGCCCACCGAGAATGCGGTGAAGGAGATGCTCGGCAAAGTGGACAGCTTCAAGCTCGACGGCGATCAGCTGCGCCTGCTGGGCGGTGGAAAGGAATTGGCTGCATTGCGGGGCGAGTGATCCGCGCCCTCCTGCTCACTCATCCCACGTGGTGCTCACATTGCCAGGCCGGTCATCATTCTCGGCCAGCTTGCGCTTCCACGCCAGTTCTTGATCATCCACGGCGTCACCGGAATCATCCTCCAGATAGGGCGAGGCCGGCTCATCATCCTTTTCATCGAGGAAGGCCGGACGCGGATCGGTTACGGCAGGCGGCACTTGCCGGTGCACGAAGGCGAGCACCAAACCAACAAAGGCACCGCACAGGTGGCCCTCCCAGCTCATGTGCTCCAGTATGGGGAAGATCCCCCACACCAGGCTGCCATAGAGGAAGACCACGAGCAGCGAGAGCGCCATGAGCGTGCGCTGCCCGCGCAGCATGCCGCTGGTGAAGAGGAAGGCAGCCATGCCGTAGATCACGCCGCTGGCACCCACGTGCGGCGCGCCTCCTCGTCCAATAAGCCAAACGCCGATGCCACCGAGGAGCCATGTGAGCACCACTACGCGTCCCGCCATGCGCGGGTAGAAATACATCAGGCACCAGCCGAGCATGACCACCGCCGTGCTGTTGTTGAAGATGTGCTCCCAATCGCCGTGCAGCAGCGGAGCCGCAGCGATGCCGATAAGGCCCCTCAGCTCGCGCGGGTACAGGCCGAATTGGCGCAATTGCAGGTTGAGGCCGTGATCGAGCAGCCAAATGCACCAGATCAACAGCGCCGCCAGCGCGGGAAGCACCAAGGCGGTAACCATGCGGTTGCGCTTCACGGGCGCATCTGGGATCAGGTCATCGGCCATGCGGCGAAGGTGGCAAGCATTGCGCCCGGAGCAGCGGCCTGACGGAACGGCACCTGCGGCCTATCATCGACCCATGCCGCCGAGCGGGCTTTCTTTGCCGCTCTAGCGAATCAGCACCAAACCCATGCGCAACGCACTCATCGCCTTGTCCGTGATCGCCATTGTAGCCTGCGGGGCCCGGAACGCCCAAAAGGACGTCGTCAGCGGCGATCAGGATCTCACGCCGCCCAGCGAGTTGGCGTTGCTGATGCGCACCATGGCCGCACATGCCGATAGCGTGAAGGCCGGCCTCGCGCGCGGCGACAAGAAACTGCCCTCCTACCCTGCTGCCATCACGAAGCTGCTCACGGCAACGCCCACCAAGGACATGCACATCGACCCCATCACCTTCCCCACCTTCGGTATCGACTATCAGGCCAAGGTGAGCGCGCTGTACAAGGCCGCGCGGAAGGACCGGGCCCGCGCTTACAACGCCTTGGTGCTGAGCTGCGCGAACTGCCACACCACGCATTGCCCGGGGCCGATGATGCGGATCAAGAAGATGTATGTGGCACTGGAAGAGTGACCACCACTGGTCGTAATGCTGGACTCCGGTTCTCGAGCAACGCTGAAGATCAGCTCCTCAGAAGCACCAGCGAATGATCCTTCAGCTGGAAGTGATCGCAGAGCAGTGCCGTGCGGAACGGCCGATCCGGAACGCCGCGCAGCACAGCTTCCGCAGGCAATGCCCCAGTGGTGAGCGCGCTCCAAGCCAACCAGGTCCCGAAGGCATTGGCCACGTAGAACTCCCCGCATAAGTGCTTGAAGGCCGCCACGGTGGCATCCGGGAAGAGCGCCTCAACAGGTCCATAGGCCTGATCCAACTCGGCATCGCCTCCGCGCCCGATCATCAGCAGGTCGATATCCGCTGCTTGCAATGCGTTGCGTTGCAGGAACTCCTCGATCCGAGCCACCATCCCTTCAGCGCCGCCGCGATAAGCGATATCCGCATCGGCCACGCGCACCGGCCGCTCGCCCCTAGGCCCTGCATCGAGCACGAAGAAGGCAGCGCCTTCGCCGCAGAGCGCTCCACGGTCCGCGCTGCCGAGCACTTCGAGGTTCGTCACGCTGCCCTGCTTCCAGATTCCGGAATGGCGCTGCGTGATGAAGTAATCCTCGGTGATCACCTCGGCGCCGCCCACCAGAACGTGGCGCGCGCCCTCCAGGCCCACTTGCACCAGACCGTCGAGCAGCGCGCTGGTGAACGAGAGTCCGCGGTGCAGGTAGGTGAAATTGGCACCGGTGCATTTCACGGCCAACGCCAGCTGCCCCGCAACGTTGTTATGCGTGCTCTGGATGAAGGCCGTGGGGTTCGGCAGCATCTCGTCCTGCTGGATCATGGATCCGAAGAATCGCTCAGTGCTCTCCATGCAGCCAAGTCCGGTTCCCACGATGATGGCCTCCGGCACCTGCACGCCGGCGCGCTCCAGCGCGTTCAAGCCGCAGCCAATGCCGATGCGGGCCACCTTGGCCATGCGGCGTCCGCGCATGGGATCGATGTAACGCTTCAGGTCAGGCTCGATGGACTTGAGCGGATGCGCGTCGTAGCGCACCACGCGCTCTAAACCGTCACGATCGAAACCGGGCTGCGGGCCGATCATGCTTGCTCCGGTGATGTACACAGGCGATTTCATGGAGCGGAGAGTACCAATGCCGTGTTGTTGCCGCCGAAGCCGAAGGAATTCGAGAGCACGTGCCTGATGCGATGGCCGGTGGTCGAGCGAAGAACCGGGACGATCGGGGCCTCTTCAAGCGGCTCACCGAAACGCAGCGTGGCGAAATGCGTTCCTTCCATCAGTGCGAGCACGCTGTAAATCGCCTCCACGGCGCCAGCGGCCCCAAGCGTATGCCCGGTGAAGGATTTGGTGCTGGTGAAGGGCGGAACCGCATCACCGAAGAGACGCACCAAGGCCTTCCCTTCCGAAGAATCGTTGTTGTGCGTCCCGGTCCCGTGCACGTTCACGTGATCAATGTCCGGGGCCGTGAGCCCGGCCTTATGGATGGCCCGGGTCATGGCGAGGAGCGCACCCTCGCCATCCGGTGAAGAAGCTGTGGCATGAAAGGCCTCGTTCGTGTTCGCGAAGCCTGAGACGATGGCCAAGGGTCGCGCGGCCCGAGCCCGAGCGAGGTCGTCACGCTCAATCACGAGATAGGCGCCCGCCTCACCCAGGTTGAGCCCCGCGCGCCTCCGATCGAATGGCCGGCAGGGCTCGCGATCCAGGATCATGAGGCTATTGAAGCCGTTGACGGTGAAACGGCACAAGGCATCGGCGCCGCCGACGATGGCCGCATCCAACAGGCCCGCGCGAATGAGCCGGGTCCCGAAGATCATGGCATTCGCCGACGAGGAGCAGGCCGTGCTGATAGTGGTGACCATGCCACTCATGCCCAATTCGCGCGCGATCCGCTCGGCATGCTCGCCGGGGTCATGCGTGCCGATGTATTGGCGCACCTCCTCGGGCGGGTCCTCCTCGAAGAAGCGCGTGTAGATCAGCTCGCTCTTGTCGATGCCGCCGGCGGTTGTGGCGGAGATCAGTCCAACGTGCGGAGACCGATGCTCGATGCCTGACTGCTGTATCGCCTCCTTGATGGCGGCAAGGCCGAGTAGCGCGGTCCGGGTCCAGCCGCGCATGGACGATGGCGCAGCCAGTTCACCCAATGCATCATCAGTCAACTGGACCTCACCGGCTGGCAGCTCGCCGCGGAAACGTGTATTCAGGCGCGTGATAGGACCGATGCCTGAACGCTCTTCCAACAGCGCGCGCAGATTGCTGGGCGCATCGAGCCCGATCGCGGATACGATGCCCATGCCCGTGATGCAGACCCGATCCTGGCTCATCGCGATGAAGCTATCCGTTCAGAGATAATGGCCAACCCGATGCACGCGGCTCCGAAGAGCACCAAGGGCAGGAACAACGGCAGCAGATCGCCGATGCCGCCCCCGCGCAGCAGCACGGCGTTGTATGCTTCCATGCCCCAGTGCAAAGGCGACAACCGGCCAACCACCTGCATCCCGGCTGGCATGATGTACAAGGGCACCCAGATGCCGCCGATGGCTGAGAGGATCACCACGCAGGTGGAACCGAGCACCGCGCTCTGCTGCTGTGAACGGCTGAGCGCGCCCACCAGCACACCGAATGAGGTGGCCGCAAGCGCAACCACGCCCGATATCATCAGGAGCAGCGCCAGCATTCCCGGGCCTTCGATCCACAGCTGTGGGAGCCCGAGCAAGGGGAGCACCCATCGTCCGACGATGCCCAAGAGGACGGCTTGCATCAGGCAGACCAGCAGGTAGGCCATGATCCGGCTCGCGATCCGTTCAGCGGTGGCGCCCGGCATGGTGAGCAAGCGCACCATGCATCCCGATTGGCGCTCCTTCACCAGGTTGCCGCCGAGCAGCACCACCGTGAAGAACATCGCGAAGACCGTCCACGCAGGGACATTGTGCTGCGTGGAATCCTGCGCCACGCCGACGCCGATCAATTCGCCAGCCGCGATCTCTTGCCGGATCCTGATGAACGGATCACCCATGGCGATGCGGGGCAAGGGATTCCCTGTCGCCGATTCAAGGCTGTTCCGCATCTCATCCAGCAAACGCTCCGCACTCAGTTCGGTGATGATCGCGCTCACCGACGCCTGAACCAGCTGGCGGAAAGCGTGCTTCACCGTGGGATCGATGAGCAGTGTGATGGCTGTGCTGTCTGCAGGACTCCGCTCCGGCAGCGAATCGAGGGGTGCCACCGGGAAGAGCTCCATGATCGCTGACGTGGACCGGGATTCCAGCGCAGCGGAGGCATCGCGCGGCACAATGATGCCCACCTGCTGATCGCCGCGTCGTACGGCATCGTGGAATGCGCCGCCGGTAAGGCCGCGGGCATCGGTCACGATGAAAGATGAAGAGTCGAGGCGATCGCGCAACCGCTTCCCAACAGGGCCTCCGTCCTGATCGAGCAGCAGCACCCTGATGCGGTGCTCGCTGAAATCACGGAACGGCGCATCCTGCACCACCGCCATGATCATCACCAGTGCCACGGGCATCAGGAAGAGCAGCGCAAGGCCGGCGCGGTCGCGCAGCAAGAGCAGCAGCTCCTTGGTGATATGCGCGCGCAGCCTCAGCAGCATCGATCAATCGCGAAGGGCTTTGCCCGTGATGCGGAGGAAGGCCTCCTCCAATCGTTCGTGACCAGTGAGGGCGCGCGGATCGGCCACCTCGCCCACGAAGCGACCGTGGTCCATGATCACCACGCGCGTGCAGAGCCGCTCGGCTTCTTCGAGGTGGTGCGAGGTGTACACGATGGTGGTGCCCGCCGCATGGATCTCCTGCAATAGGCCCCATATTGCTGATCGCGACTGCACATCGATGCCCACGGTCGGTTCATCGAGGAAGAGGATTGACGGTTGATGCAGCAGCGCCACCATCAGGTTCAAGCGGCGCTTCATGCCGCCCGACCATTCCTTGACTTGATCATGCGCGCGTGCGCTCAGCCCCGCGCGTTCGAGCAATTCGGCTCCGCGCTCCCGCACCGCTCGTCCATCCAATCCTTGCAGCGCACCGAAGAAGGCCAGGTTCTCCCAAGCGCTGAGCGACTCGTACAGTGCGGGTTCCTGCGGCACCAGTCCGATGATCCGGTGCACCCGCCCAGGTTCGGTGAAGAGGTCCATGCCGTTGATCGCAACGCTGCCTGCCGTGGCGCGCATCACACCGGTGAGGATCGAGATGAGCGTGGTCTTGCCCGCCCCATTCGGACCGAGCATGCCAAGGAACTCACCAGCGCCTACACGCAGGTCAACGCCATTCAACGCAGGCTCCGCGCTCTTCCGGTAGCGCTTCACCAAACCTTCGACGCGGATGATCGGATCGCTCATGCCTTGCCGGAGCGGGCCAGTTCACGGAACAGCGCGGTCTCCATCTTGCCGAGCTCCACGAGCCTATCGGCCAGCGTATCGTAGGTGCTGCCCGCTTCTGCGCGGCCCTTGCAGAGGCGGCCGGCCTCAAAGGCGAACTCGCGCCAATGATCGCCGATGCGCGTCATGGCTTGCGCATGTTCGCGGAGCGAGGGCCGATTGAGCAGCGTAGCCGCCTCCTGCAGGAATGCCGCGAACATGAACCGGAATCCTGCACCGCCGGTGCCGATCTCCTCCTGCATGCGGATGAGGTTGCCCAGTGCGAGGCGCGCATCGCGCTCGCCCAGGCGCCGCTCGTAGTTGCGCAGCTTACCGGCGAGGTAGGGAATGCCCTTCGCGCCGAACATGGGCAGGGGCGTGTTCACCATATCGCGAGCGGTGCGCCGTAATCCCTTGGCGGCAGCGGTGCGCAGGTCGGCATCGGTGGGCACGCGCACCGGGTAGTACATGCGACCACTGGTATTGGGCATGCCCTTGGCGAAGCGCGCGCGCACCAGCGCATTCCGATGGATGCGCGTGGTGGCGTCCATCACCGGGTCGCTCACCAGGTACTCATCGCCCTCACGGCCGAAGACCACGATGTTGTGCGCATTGAAATGGAAGCGGAAGGCCTTGGGGAGGTAAGGCAGGTAGAAGACGCTGGTGAGCATGCCCACCGGGAGCCCTTGGTCGAGCACGCGGTCCAGGGCATCCATCGCCGTGGCCGGATCGCGGAAGCGCATCCTCCGCATCTCCACGCCCACGCTGCGCGAGAATCTCTTGAAGATGTGGCCGGGCAGGATCCGGTAGCTGGTGACGGGGATGCCGTTCATCTTGATGAAGGGCATGTGGCTGTAGAAGAGCCCTGATCCAATGCCGAAGGCCATCGGCTCAGAGACGCGCAGCCCATGGAAGCGCATCAGGTTGCTGATCACGCCGGTCTCGCAATGCGCGCTCTGCTGATGCTCGAAGGGAATGATGAGGTCCTTGCTCATCGCGGCACCTGTTTCAATTCGGCCACGCTCAACAGCAGGGCTTCCGCATATTTCTCCAGGGTCGATTGGTCCAGGGCACTGAAGCCTTCGGGCTCCAAATGGTGCTTCACCCTGCGTGCCGGGATGCCCATGTGCTTGGCGAGCAGGGCTGCATCCATCATGTTCTTCTCCATGTGGTAGGCCAGCGGTGAAGCTGCGCCGCGAAGCACTTGCTGCCGGGCCTCTTCCACGCGCTCGTTCACCACTTCCCAGGCCTGCCCGAGGGCGACATTCTCAGGCTCCCAGCCCACGCTCGGCACCTTCTCGTACTCGCCGTTCTCATTCACGGCATACTTCACCACCTTGAATTTGCCCTCCAGCAGGTTGGCATCGTCCTGGGGCACCTCCTCTTTCTTCATGCAATCGCGGTTTGTGCCGATGGATGCGGCGCAGTGCTGGCGAAGGTACGCGGGGCCTCGCGTCGCGGCGGATCACACCGCCGTGAACAGCGCAGCTGCATACGAGAAGCGCGCGCTCTCGGGCACCACCAGCAGGATACGCTGGCCCTTGCGCACCTTGCCCGAACGCAGCAGGCCATCCAGCATGAGGAAGGCCGATGCCGCGCCCACGTTGCCCACCTCGGTGAGGTTGAGGAACCAGCGCTCCTGCGGCAAATGAATGCCCTGCTCGGCCAAGCACTGCTGAAGCTTGTCGCGGAAGAACATGGAACTGATGTGAGGAAGGAAGTGGTCCACATCCGTTGCAGCCAGTTCCTGCTCCTCCAGCACTCCTTTCAAATAGCGCGCACCCAATTCAATGATGTGCCGGCCCAGGAGCTTCACATCCTGTTTCATGCTGAAGACCGATCGGCCAGCCAGCTCCTCGGGTGCGAAATGCTTCCAGCCCAAGAATGCCCCTTGCTCATCCTTATCGCCACCTGAATACATGCAGACCTCGAGCTCGTGGGCGAAGGATCGCGACCGGATCCACTCCACCTTCAGGCTCAACGGCCCGCGCGGAGCATTTTCCACCAGCACGGCGGCAGCTCCATCGGAGAGCATCCACCGAAGGAATTCCTTCTCAAAGCCGATGATGGGGTCGGCTTCCAGTTGACGGTAGCGCTCGGTCTCGCGCTCGAAATTGGAGGCGCGCATCATCGGCCCTACGAGCTCGCTACCCGCCGCTATGGCATTGGCCGAATTGCCGCTAGCCACGCTCATCCACGCGTACTTCAAGGCGTGCATGCCCGAGCAGCAGGCGCCGCTGGGCGATACCACTTCCATGGCATGGCCCAGCTCTCCGTGCACCTGGCTGGCGTGCGATGGCAGGAACTGATCGGGTGAAGAGGTGCCGCATGCGAGCACCTGGATCACACGAAGGTCGATGCCATCGCCAGCAAGGCCCTTCACCGCGTGCGCCACGAGCTGTGCATTGGTGTGCGTGATGCGGCCCTGGCGATCGAGCGCGTAGTGCCGCTGCAGGATGCCATTGTTCCGCAATACGATGGATCGGGCCCTCGATGGCTTCCCGTCGATCATCCCGAGGAATTCGGCCATCTCGTCATTCCCGACAGGATCATTGGGCAGATAGCCCGAGACGCGTGTGATGTAAGCTTCAGACAAGGCGACTGGATACTGGTTCGGTGCTGGAAAGCGGCAAAAGTAGCGCGGGGCCTGCGGAGGCGCGTGCGCTGTGCAAGTCGCTGGAATCAGTAGCGCAGCAGCCGGTCGATCTCCTGGCGCAAGGCGCGGCCTTTCAGTGCCCCAAGGATCCTCACGGAAAGCGCGCTCAATGGGGCCACCAGGAAGATGAGCACGGGCAATGCGATGGAGAAGAACTTCACCCGACGGATTCGGCTCCGGGGGTCGGTACGGGCGCGCGCCAGGATGAACCGGCGCCATTTCCCGAAGACGAAGGTGGCCCTGCGCTCGAGCACCAGCAAGGTGGGCTTGATCCGTGCCGATCCCATCCGCAGCAACCCCTCGTTGAGTCCCACCAGTGAACCGCGCTTGAGATGCTCGGCAATGGGCACCCCGAAGCGCGATGCTCCTTCGATGTCGGCAGCGCGGATGCCGGCGTGAGGGAACACGAGGAAGGGATCCTTGCGGCCCCAGAACATCCACCGGATGATGGTGATCACGCTTGTGAGGTTTCCGCTGCGGTCAACCACCGCGATGTTGCCCACCAATGCTCCCCCGAGCGCGGCGACGCGCTCACGCACGTACTCCTGCGCCATCACCCACATGTTCCGCGACCCGATCACCGTGAGCACAGGCCTGCCCTGCATGATCTCGCGCGCCTGCGGATGCAGCAGGAAGGACGTGATCGGGATGGACGGATTCAGGTACCAGATGGTGTAGCCCAGGATGATCAGTTCGTATTGTGCATCGGGCGCCACCGCGAACGGACGCAAGGGCATGGGCTCCCGGCCAGTGGATTCAGGGAAGGTGTTGAAGAAGGCCACGCGCGACCATGGGAATGGGAAAGGCACCAAGGGCTCGATCGGCAGATGATCCACTTGCATGCCCGCCTCCACAAGCGGCTCGGTGATCCGTTTCAGGAGCTCCGTGAGCTGGCCCGTCTGGCTATAGTGGATGACGAGGACGCGTTTCGGTGCCATGCGCTGCGTGTGGTCGGAGGTCGGCCGATATCAGATAGCGTTCACGGACGCGCCACGCCCCGCACGCCTTCCGGGAACACCACGGCATCGTTCTCACGTTCGCGGTCGGCGGTGCGCTCGAAAGGATCGAGGGTGATGCCCGCGAGCGAAGCGAACTCGCCCTTCACGCTGAAGGTGTAGCGCGGATCGGTCCATTGCCAGGACGGCAGTTGCGTGAATGGCGCGCGGTCCCTATCAGGCCGCTTCGCTCCGCGTGCCAAGGAGAGCGGTACATGGAAGAGGAGCTGGCCGCCGTCACGCCCAACAAGCATCACATCCACCGGCATCAGCATCTCTCCGTTGCGCTGCAGGGTGATCCGGATGGAATCACCTGCTTGCAACACCTCGGCGATGGCGTAGTCGAGCGCGCGCGTGGTGTTCACCCATTCATCGAAGTACCAATCGAGCTCCAGGCCGCTCTGCTTCTCGAAGGCGCGCTCCAGGTCGATGGGCTCTGGGTGCTTGAACTGGCACGCGGCGAAGTACCGCTTCAATCCTTGCGCGAGGTCCTTCTCCCCTACCACGGATCCGAGCTGGTGGATGAGCATCTCACCGAAGCTGTAGGCCGTGGCGCCATAGGCCGCATTCGTGATGAAGTGATCGGCATGGATGCTCGCCGGCTCGTGCTTACCGCTCCCGGCAAGGCCGAGATAGCCATCGATGGACGATGCATGCGGATCGCCATCGCCGCCGAAAAGGTGCTGCATCACTTTGCTGCTGGCGTACTCGGTCATGCCTTCATCCATCCACGCGAAGCGGCCCTCGTTGCTGGCCAGCACGCCATAGTACCAGCTGTGCACGCTCTCATGCACGCTCACGCCCACGAGGCTGCCCAAGCGCCTGTTGCCGGTGATGAGCGTGAGCATCGGGTATTCCATGCCGCCATCGCCGCCTTGCACGAAGCTGTACTGCGGCCAAGGATACCGGCCGAAGCGCTCGTTCATGAACCGGAAGTTCTTCTCCATGTAATCGGGCAGCTGCCGCCAGACGGCCTCCAGCTCCGGCGTGTCCTTGTAGAAGAAATGCAGCTCGGGTCCGTCGTTCATGGGCCGCACCACGTGCTTGTAGTCCTTGTCCGCCGCCCAGGCGAAGTCGTGAACATCCTTCGCGCGGAAGCGCCAGGTGAGGGTATTGCCCGCAGGTCGCTTCACGGCCTTCTTCGATGGATAACCGTGGCCCACCTGCTCCGGGTTCTGCAGCACGCCGGTAGCTGCCACGGTGTAGGCGCTATCGAGCGTGAGGCGCACATCGAAATCGCCCCACACCCCATGGAACTCGCGGCCGACGTACGGTATGGCGTGCCAGCCGCGGTGATCATACTCCGCGAGCTTCGGGTACCACTGCGCCATGCTGTACGCCACGCCTTCCGCATTGTCGCGGCCACTGCGCCGGACCTGAACCGGCACCTGGCCTGCGAACGCGTACGCCAGTGTGGTGCTCTTGCCCGGAAGCAAGGGTTGTGCGAGGGTTGCTCGAAGCACCGTCCCGAGATGCTCGAGCTGCATGGCCTTGCCGCCCTGGGCCATGCGCTCTACGCGCAATTCGCCCACTTCATGCGGCTCGAGCGCTGCAATGCGGTCCGCCACGCGCGCGTCGGGGTCGGCAATGGTGCGTGACCGCACATCCATTTCGCTGCCGGGCCTGAAGGCGTTGAAGTAGAGGTGGAAGAACAGCTCGCGCAGCGTGTCGGGGCTGTTGTTCGTGTAGGCCAGCGAGGCCGTTCCGGTGAACCGGTGCGTGCTCACATCGAGCGCGACATCCATATCATATTTCACGAGCTGCTGCCAGCGCTCGCATTGGGCTTGCGCGAAGGATGAAGCGGATAGGGTGGCCAGCAAGGTTGCTGCGCGGAGGGCGTGACTCATGGTTTAAGGCCGCGCAAGATCGCACGCGCGAAGCGACCATCAGCGCCCGGCCTGAGCCGGACTGCACTGCTCGGCATCCTCCCATGGGATATGCCCGCCCAATGTGCCGCGTAAGCGCCTCCAGAACGACTCGCGCTCCACGATGGAAACGAAGTCGGGTACCAGCGCCACTTGGGGATCAAAGACGGGGTTGGTGGCCGCGAAGAGGTCGGAAACGCTATCGCGGACCAAGGGCAGCAAATCGATGTGCACACCCAACTCGCGCCTCATCCGCCGCTGCATGGGCTTCAGCATCTTCACTTGAAACTCATCGCTGGCGAGGGCCACGTTCTTCAGCCCTGCGGCGCAAGCCATTTGATAGCCGAAATACATGTTCTCCGTACTGTGCTCAGCCATCTCGTCCAAGATGATATGCTCGCGCGGCACGCCCATGGCCACGGCGTACTCACGCATGATCCGAGCCTCACTGTATGGCGTGTAGACCGCAGCGCCCGACATGATCAAGCGGTCGGCGAAACCCTTCCGGTACAAATGAACGGCCCACACCAGCCGTGCTTTCAGGCCGATATGCACGCCGCCATCTTCAGTGAATGGCATGCCCGGCACGATCAGCGCATCGTAGGGCTTCTTCGCTTCGGCCCTGCTATAATACTTGGCTGGATTGGCAATGGTGCAACCTGTAAGCAACAGGACCAGCACAGCGGGGGAATGAAGGATGGTCCTGACACGCATGGGGCAAAGTTGTGCTGATTGAACAACCTTCGCGACAGAAGGTTCGGCGGGACGGGCTGCCGGATCGTCAGGGACCTGAACACGGCAGTGGAATTGCCGGATGCGGCCTAACCGAAGAAACGACCATGGAAGGCAATGCGATGATGGGCGCGTACGTGATCGGCATCGTGATGATGGGAATCAGCTGGCTGGTGAGCAACCAGTTGAAATCGCGCTTCGAGAAATACAGCCGCACGCCGCTGCGCAACAACATGAGCGGGCGGGAGATCGCGGAGCAGATGTTGCGCGACCATGGGATCACCAATGTGAAGGTGGTAAGCGTTCCGGGCGCGCTCACGGACCATTACAACCCCGCCACGCGTACGGTGAACCTGAGCGAGCCGGTGTACCATGCACGCAATGCTGCGGCCGCCGCGGTGGCCGCGCACGAATGCGGCCACGCCGTTCAGCATGCCACCGCCTACCAATGGCTCAACATGCGCAGCAGGCTGGTGCCGGTGGTGAGCGTAGCCTCGCGCTTCATGCAATGGGTGATTCTGGGCGGCATCCTGCTGCTGTCGGCCGCATCGCCGCTTGGTGAGCCGGTACTCTTGGCGGGCATCGCGCTCTTCGGCGCCACCACGCTCTTCAGCTTCATCACACTGCCGGTGGAGTACGATGCGAGTAACCGCGCCTTGGCGTGGATCCAACGCAACGGCATCGTCACCCAGAGCGAGTATGAAATGAGCGCCGATGCGCTCAAGTGGGCCGCGCGCACGTATGTGGTGGCGGCGATCGGATCCCTGGCCACCTTGCTCTACTACATCATGATCTTCATGAATCGCAGGCGCTGATCGAATGAACGGCGCATGGTAGCCCCGGCGATGCCGGGGCTACGTGTTCAATAGCGCCTACGCCGTACGGTGGTGCGGATGCCCAGCACGCCGAGCAAGCCGCGCGTGAGTTCCCGCACGATGGTGTTGCCAACCTGGCGCGCCATGGTGTTCTTGGTCATTTTCTCCAAGGTGCTCGGCTCTTCGCGCTTCGGTCTCGCCTCATCCACTCCTTCTCGCTCCTTCACATCACCGTCCTCTTTGCCCTTCATCCGCTTCTCCAGGATCTCGAACGCGCTCTCCCGGTCGATCGCTTCATTATAGGTCCTCACAAGCTCGCTGCGCGCCACCAATCCATCGATCTCCAATGGGCTCAGCACATCCATGCGGCTGATGGGCGCACGCAGCAAGGTATGCGCGAGCGGCGTGGGCGTGCCTTTCTCGCTCAGCGCGGTGACCAGGGCTTCGCCGATGCCCAGCGAAGTGATCAGCTCCTCGACATCATAGAATGGCGTGATCGGATAGTTCTGCGCGGTCTTCTTGATGGTGGTTCGGTCCTTCGCCGTGAAGGCGCGCAGGGCATGCTGCACCTTCAATCCCAGTTGACCGAGGACGCCCTCCGGCACGTCGCTGGGATCCTGGGTGCAGAAGAAGACGCCCACGCCCTTGGAGCGGATCAGCTTGATGATGGTCTCGATCTGCTCGAGCAGCGCCTTGGTGGCGGTGCTGAAGATCAGGTGCGCCTCATCGATGAAGAGCACGAGCTTGGGCTTCTCCGGATCGCCGACCTCCGGGAACGTGCTGTAGATCTCCGCCAGCAGGCACAGCATGAATGTGCTGAAGAGGCGCGGCCGGTCCTGGATATCGGTGAGGCGCACGATATGCACCACGCCTTTGCCATCGCGCGATTCGAGCAGGTCGTTCACATCGAAGCTGCGCTCGCCGAAGAAGCGGTCGGCGCCTTGCTGCTCGATCTCGATGAGCTTGCGCAGGATGATGTTCACGCTGGAGCCGCTCACCTGGCCGTAGACCTTCTTGATCTCGTCCTTGCCCTCGTCACTCACGAACTGCAGCATGCGGCGCAGGTCCTTCAGGTCGAGCAGGGGCAGTCCGTGGTCATCGCAGTACTTGAATACGAGCGCCAGTACGCTCTGCTGGGTGTCATTCAGCTCTAGGATGCGGCCCAGCAGCACGGGTCCGAATTCGCTCACCGTGGCGCGCAGGCGGGCTCCCGGCTCCTTGCTCAGGCTCAGCAATTCCACCGGCAGGCCTTGCGGTTCGTAGGCGATCCCGAGCTTGGCGTGGCGCGCTTCGATCTTCTCATTGCTGGAGCCGGGTGCCGCGATCCCGCTGAGGTCGCCCTTCACATCCATCAATAGGGAAGGCACGCCGTTAAGAGACAATTGCTCCGCGAGCACCTGAAGGGTCTTGGTCTTGCCGCTGCCCGTGGCGCCGCAGATAAGGCCATGGCGGTTCATGGTGCGCAGGGGCACCTTCACGGTGCAGCCTGCGGGCACTTCGCCGTTGTAGAGCGCGCCCCCCAATTCAATCGCGCTTCCTTTGAAGGAATTGCCTTCTGTGATGGCACGGAGGAAATCGTCTGGTGCGGGCATGCGTGCTGGATTGCCTGCAAAGGAAAGCGCGTCGGGCGCTGCTTATTTGAACGATATACGGTCCACCGCGAAGCGGCCGCTGCCCGTGAAGAGCAGTGCGAGGTAGCCCAAGAGGTACACCAGCGCCAATTCGCTCTCGCCGAATGGCTGGCCGCGATCAACCAGGAAGATGATCACGCCCATGGCAATGATCAGTGGGACCAAAGCGGCGCGCGTCCACAGGCCGAGCACCACCAGCGCCGCACAGACCACCTCGGCGAACACGATGAGCGCAAGGCTCACCGGGCTGCTCAGGCCGAGTGGATCAGAGAAGCTATCCATGCGCTCACCGAACCTCATGAGCTTGGGCCAGCCGTGCTGCCAGAGCATGGTGCCTCCGAAACCGAGGCGCATCAGCAAGTAACCAAGGTCTTCGGAAATGGGTTGGCTGTTGAGGATCATGGTGCGGATGCAGATTGAAGGTTGCAGATTGAGATGGTGCACACCAGGAAGGATGCTGGTTAAGCAACTTGAGCGCGCATGGTGCGCCGAAGGTGGCCCCGCCGAGGCAGAGCCCATTCGCGCCCAGCAAGCAGTTTTCCACGAGGCGATGGGAACCTTTCACCGCACGGTCCGTTGCAGGCCCCGCCATGAAGACCCTTACAACCTGCCTACTGGCCCTTTCCGCTTTGACCGCTTGTGCCCAAGGCGGCGAGATGCTCGCGGGCATGAGCGCCATGCGCGCCCAGAAGCACACCGAAGCGGAGGAAGCATTCTCCAAGGCAGTTGCCATTGCTCCAACTGACACGAAGCCGTGGTACTACCGCGCCGTGAACCGCATCAGCATGAACGACTTCGGCGGTGCCCTGAAGGACCTTGATCAAGCGCTGGCCCTGAGCCCCGATGATGCGCATGCCCTGCTACGCCGCGCTGAGGTGAAGCAACAGCTCGGCGCCGAGCACAGCGCCCTCGCAGACCTCGCCCGCATCCTCAGCGTGCGACCCACCGGGCCTGCCGCCGAGCATGCATTGCTGCAATTGGGGAGCTATGCCATGAGCCGCATGGATTACGCCGGTGCCAAGGCGCATTACGACCAATTGGTGCGCATCGCGCCATACAACGGCATGGGCTGGTGCAACCGGGGCATCGCTCAGTCGGCCATGCACGAGGACGACCTGGCGCTGGCCGATCTGGACCGCGCCGTGGAGATCGACCCCACGCTCGACCAAGCGCACATGCAGCGCGCCGTCGTGCTGCTGCGCATGAACCGCAAGCAAGAGGCCTGTGCCGCGCTGCACGAAGCCCACGACCTCGGCAACCGCGAGGTGGAGGAAATGCTACTGATCTACTGCGAATAACCGGCCTTCCGGTGCCGAACGCCCGGATGGCTCCCCCCGGGCGGCGACGGGGCTACCGCAAGGAGGCCCCGCTGCATGGCGGGTCATTGCTTCACCACGCGACCCATATACGCTTGGCCATCAGCGGTGGCCAGGACCGTGTACACACCAGCCGCGAGCGATTGCAGGTCGAGCGCATGCTCCCGTCCGTTCAATCCAACTGCACGCAGGGCGATCCGGCCGTTCGGATCACTGATGGTGATATCGACGAGGGCGCTGAGCGGCACCCGCAGCAGCACGGTGCATGCACCCATGGTGGGCGAAGGGAACACGCGCATTTCTGATCCTATGAGCTGGCGGAATTCGACTGCCTTCGCCGAGCTTCGACCCAGTCCGGAGAAGGCGATGCGGTAATGCACGATGCTCATTTCCGGCGGGGCTTCGTCGTACCAGCCAAAGGGCACTGGGAATGCCGGATCGCCGCAAAGGCCCTCGATGCGATGCACCACCTCGAAGCTGACCCCATCCGTGGAGCGCTCCACCTGTGAGCCATCGCAGGTGCTTCCGCCGGTCATCACCCATTCCACATGGATGCGCCCATCGAGTTCCGTGAGGGTGAAGGACTGGATGAAGGGATGCTCGCCATCCTGCGCGCGCATGGCCATGCTGGTGGCCAGTGCCAGGCTGAGGATCTGCGCGCGCATGGCTCGAAGGTAATGCCAACGAATGCCGAGCTTCGTCGCATGCCTGAGCGCACCCTGACCGGATGGTCACGCTAGCCGACCGATTGCTCGACCTCACATTCCGCCTCAAGATGGAGCGCGTGCGGTTGCCCGAAGGCGTGCGCCTCCTCAACCCCTTGGTCGGTGAGCATGGTACCGAGGTACAACGCCTCGTCACCACATTCCACCGCAGCTTCTTCGACGACAACAACCCGCGAACGCTGCTGCTGGGCATCAATCCCGGGCGCTTCGGAGCAGGCCTCACGGGCATTGCATTCACCGATCCGAATGATGCGCGCGAGGTGCTCGGGATCCCGCATGCTCTGCCACCTTCACGTCCAGAGACCAGCAGCCGCTTCTTCAAGCAGCTCGTTGCATCCGCTGGGGGCCCGGAACGGTTCTACAGACATGCCTATGTGCATTCCGTCTTCCCTTTCGGATTCACCGCAGCCGGGCGGAATGGGAAGGCGGTGAACCTGAACTACTACGACCGGATCGACCTCAGGGAGAACATTCGGCCGGTGGCCGCCGAATGGCTGCAGGGCTTGATCGCCGCCGGATGCCGGAGCGACCTTGCGCTCTGCCTTGGAAAAGGGGAGAATTTCCGATTCCTGCGCGATCTCGGGCTATTCAAGCGCATCACGCCCTTGGACCATCCGCGCTTCATCATGCAATACAAGGCGAAGAGCGTGGAGAGATACGTGGCGAGTTACCTTGATGCGCTCCAGGATGCTTGAAGACTGGGCCAACGATTCGTCCCGGATCCGTAACCTATCCCTTGGTCCGGAGACATTCCTTGCACCGAATCCGCCAACGTGCACGAAGACAAGCGCAGCGCATTCATGCAGGCATACCAGCCTTGCCACGAGCCGTTCGTGCGGTATTGCTCAGCGCTCGCCCATGGGAAGATGGACGCCCAGGACCTCGTGCAGGACGTGCTGCTCAGCGCGTTCCAGCGATTCGAGGCCATCCGGAAGAAGCATGAGCTGCTGCATTACCTGATCCGTGCGGCGAAGAACCGGGCGGCAAGTGCCTGGCGAACGAACAGGCGCAGCACCGATCTCTGCGAGAAGCAAGCGGCACGCTTGCAGTCGCTCGGCGCCTCCGCTGAGATGCTCCTTGACGTAGAGATCCTTTATGCCACCCTGGAGCGCCTGCCTCCGGACCAGCGCGATGCACTCGTACTCTTCGAGGTCAGCGGATTGCCCATGGCGGAGATCGCTGCGATCCAAGGCGTCAACGAGAATGCGATGAAGACCCGCGTGAGCCGCGCGCGTGCGGCTGTCCGGGAAATGCTCGGTTGCCGAACTCAACAACATCCGAACGCCGCGCTCGGCGCATTCAAGACCCTGATGCTATGAAAGGCCCCATCGATGAAGCGCCCGTTCTGAAGCCGCTGCAAGAGTTGCCGGCAGAGCTCACCTTGGATCAGGTGGGGCTCATGGTGCTCGTTTTCCCGCTAGCTGGCGTTGGGGCGGGCTGGCTTGCATGGTGCAAACTCCACATCAACTCCATAGCCATGTCAACCACTGGATCGATCATCCTGGCCGGCGGCCTCTACCTCGCTTCGCCGAGCGAACCGGCCGTGCCCAGAACCGAGGCCGCAACGTTGGAAGCTGCAGCTGCTGAACTTCCGATGCCCGTATCTGAAGCGGAGGAGGCAGCCGCCCTTGTGCTGAATCCGCCCGAGGACAAGGTGACTCCAGCCAAAGAGCCTGAGCCGATCAAGGGACCACCCGCTCCAATGAAAGCCGATCCATTAGCGCCGCCGTTGGAATCCGAATCACAGGATGATGGAGTTGTCCTTCTGGCAAGCCTGAACACCGAGACTGTCCAGGGCTTACCTGCCGTAGTGCTCACCATCGACCGGAACAGCCGCAGCTACGATTTGAAGGGATTCACCGGAGTGCAGCTCGCGACCAGCATCGACGTGACGGTCACCGAAGGCGAATTCTCCGTGACCGCAATGGGCGATCAGCAAGCCTTGGATCGACTGAGGATAACGGTCGAGAAAGGACTGCTGCGGATCGACAAGGACCATGAGAAGTGGCCGAAGCAGAACTGTGAGGCCTCGGTCAGTGTATCTGTGCGCATGCCCGTGATCGATCGGTTCGAGGTGCTTGGATCCGGGAACCTTGCAGTGGGTGAGTTCAAGCGGGCCGAAGACCTCACGCTCGGATTGGCCGGCTCCGGCGATATGATCATTGGGGCCGTGAACGAAGCCCGATCGCTTCGCCTGAACATCGCAGGCTCCGGCGATATCGTCCTTGGCGAAACGAATGTATCGGGCGCCACCACCATCCGCATCGCCGGGAGCGGTGATGTGCGCGTGGCCGGCCGATCAGGCAGCCTTGATATCGGCGTTTCCGGTTCGGGCAACGTGTCAGCGGGTGGTCTTGAATCCGGCACCTGCAAAGTGCGCATCTCCGGTTCGGGTGACGTGATCGTTAACTGCAGCGGCCAGATGGACAGCAGCATCTCTGGCTCCGGCCAGGTCGTCCAATCCGGGAGCAGCGGCGGCGCCCGGCCACGAGGGGTTGGCACCATGAGTTACTAGGTCCAATCGGTTCGGCGGCCGCGCTCCCGGAAGCGCATCAGTTGGGCGCATGATGCACCGGCGCGCAATGGGCGCGCTGCTATCTTCGTCGCATGCCCATCGAACGCCTTTTCGACATCCCGCGCCACCAACTGGCCAACCACCCCAAGGCCGACGCCATTGCCACCAAGGAGAACGGCCAATGGCGGCCCTACTCCACACATGAACTCCTCGACATCAGCGAGCGGCTCGCACTGGGCCTCATGGCATTGGGCGTTGCTCCCGGGCACAAAGTCGCCATCTGCAGCGGCAACCGCAGCGAGTGGGCCTTGGTGGATCAGGCCATCCTACGAATCGGCGCCATCACGGTGCCCATCTACCCCACCAGCAGCAAGGACGACTACGCCTTCATCCTGAAGCATGCCTCTGTCAATGTCTGCTTCAGCAGCAGCGGTGATGTGCTTGCGAAGGCAGCCGGCAGCGGTATCGCCCAGCACTGCTTCACCTTCGACCGGGTCGAAGGCGCGCGCCACTGGAGCGAGGCGCTCGACCTTGGCGATGCGTCTCACGCAGGCACGCTGCGCGGATATGAGGCCGCCGTGAAGGGCAGCGACCTGGCCACCATCATCTATACCAGCGGCACCACGGGCAAACCCAAGGGGGTGATGCTCACCCATGCGAACGTGATCAGCAACCTGCTGGCCAGCATCGAGCGCTTCCCGGTTGACAGCAACGCACGGTGCATCAGCTTCCTGCCTCTTTCGCACATCTACGAGCGCATGCTCATGTACATGTACCTGTACGTGGGCGTGAGCATCTACTTCCAGGAATCATTGGAGGACCTTGGCGATCGCATCCGGGAGGTGCGGCCCGATGTGTTCACCGCAGTACCACGCCTGCTGGAGAAGATCTTCGACAAGATCGTCGCGAAGGGCGAGTCGCTCACCGGGATCAAGCGCTGGCTCTTCTTCTGGGCGCTTGAATTGGGCTTCAAGTACGATGTGCATGGCCGCAGCTGGTGGTACAACGTGCAGCTCGCCCTGGCGCGCAAGCTCATCTTCAGTAAATGGCAAGCCGCGCTCGGCGGCAAGTGCCGCGTGGTGGCCAGCGGCAGTGCGGCTTTGCAGGAGCGGCTTGCCCGTGTTTTCAACGCTGCGGGCGTCCCGGTCATGGAAGGCTACGGCCTAACCGAGAGCAGCCCCGTGATCAGCGTGAACGACCTGCGCAATGACGGACTCCGGTTCGGCACGGTGGGGCGCCCGATACCCGGCGTGGAAGTGCGGATCGCCGCCGATGGCGAGATCCTGGCGCGCGGACCCAATATCATGCAGGGCTATTACAATGAACCCGAGCTCACCAAGGAGGCCATCGATAGCGAAGGCTGGCTGCACACGGGCGATATCGGCGAACTGACTCCTGAAGGCTTCCTGCGCATCACCGACCGAAAGAAGGAGATCTTCAAGACCAGCGGAGGCAAGTATGTGGCGCCGCAGGTGCTGGAGAACCGATTGAAGCAATCGCGCTTCATTGAGCAGGCCATGGTAATCGGTGAGAATCGGAAATTCCCAGCCGCACTAATCGTTCCCGATTTCGCATTCCTGAAGGATTATTGCGCCCTGAAGGGCATCCCCTTCGGGAGCCGTGAGCAGGTCATCGCCGATAAGAGGATCGTTGACCGGATCTTCCGGGAGGTGGAAGCCGCCAATGCCGACATGGGCAACTGGGAGAAGGTGAAGAAAATAGCGCTGCTCCCTGCGGAGCTCACGATAGACGGCGGGGAACTCACACCTTCGCTGAAACTGAAACGCAAGCCCATCATGGCCAAGAACCAAGCGCTGATCGAAGGCCTTTACGCCGATTAAAGCGTATGCACCATGATTCCGCAACCCATTGATAATCTGTGCGTAACAAGTCACCAAGCCACCTTGATGAGGCAAGTGCGTCCTATATTTGCCGCGAATCGGCACCTTGCTTCTTTACCTCAAGCGATTAGCGCGCACATGCCCCTGCTGAACCTGGCCAGAAGCGCGGCGATTGCGCTCCTGTTGTCCGCCGCAACCGTTCCGCTCAGCGCCCAAACCGCCGGTGACTACGGCTCATGGGTGACGGGGGCTTGGAACACCGTGGCGACCTGGCGGGTTTATGATGGCGTGAGTTGGGCTTCATCACCGGCTGCATCCGCCGTTCCGAATGCGAATACCAGGGTCTGGATCCGCACGGGCACAACCGTAACCGCTGCTTTCGGCAGCACCTATCACTGCGCCGAACTCTTCATCGAAGCCACGGGCCGGCTGTACAACAACAACACGGGCGCTACCAACCTCAGCTATGTGCATGTGTATGGTGTGGCCCCTGCGCACACCGGGCAAATCGTGGTGAACGGGAATCTCGGGAACGGAGCCACCTTGGACGGCATCAGCCTGAGCATCGACGGGGCCAGCATCACCATGAGCGGCTCTGGCACCGCCAATGCGGCCCGGATCCGAAAGACGGCGACCACCCATCCGATCAGCGGCGCATCGTTGACCACCACCAGCTTCACCATCGACATGAATGTGAACCTGCGCTTCAGCGCGGGCAGCACCACCATGCTCTATAACGGGTGCTCTGCGGCGAGTAATTTCCATGTCACCATTAACGCTGGAAGGACCCTTGCGCTGGTGGGTGCAGCCGGCACGGGCAATGTGAGCATCGATGGTTTGGCCGGGACAGATTTCTGGCAATTGGGCGGTTCGATCACGGTGAACGGAACCCTGCTGATTCCTGGGATCCTCTACGCCACCACCAATAATACCAACGCGGCCTACGAATGCAGGATCACCATTGGCCCTGGAGGATTCGTGCGCACCACTCAAGTGCACGCCGCCGGCTCCGGAACCGCGTGGCACCGGTTCTTCGTGAATGCAGGCGGCATCCTGGAGATCTCCGGGACCCCAGTGGCTTGGACGTCCTACTTCGTGAACAATAACCAGTACGTATTCGATGCCAACAGCCAAACGACCTATTCCGGCGCGGGGACGCAGAATGTGCCCAATGTGGTCGGTGGATATGGCAATCTGCGCATCAGGGGCACGGGCGTGAAAACGATCCTGGGCACCCTGCTAGTCAAAGGCAACCTTGAGATCCTGAATGTGACCGGTACCCCGGAACTGGATGTCACGATCTCCAACTTCCAAGTGACCGTGTATGGGAACTGGACCAGCTACGGCACAGCGGGATTCAACGAACGCACCGGACTCGTGCTCTTCAGTGGCTCTGCAGGCACCCAGGTGATCAACACTGCTGGTGGTGAGGATTTCTTCAATTGGCGCATCGCCAAATCAGCGGCGCAACCGCTGGTGCGGATGGATTCCGATGTGCGGGTGGCGCAAGTGCTCAACCTGAACACCACGGCCGCGATCCTGGATCTGAACGGCAACATGCTCACCCTGCTCAATCCCGCCGTCGGGGCCATCGCCTCAAACAGCACCTTCGGCACCACGCGTCATATCCGGAGCGAGCGGACGGACAACATGAGCCGCGTCCGCTGGAACATCGGCACCACCACCGGGGCGCATGTGGTCCCCTTCGGCACGGCCACGTCCTATATCCCCTTCACCTTTGACCTGCTCAGCGGAGATGCCGGCAGCGTGACGATGGCGACCTATGGAACGCCACCGGACAACATGCCCTTGCCGGCGACCCCCACCTTGGTATCGGCTCTGCCTAGTGGCTACGGCCTTCTGCCCGATAATGCCGAAGCCACCGTCGATCGCTTCTGGCAGATTGATGTGACCGGCACGCCCAACACGCTGCTCACCTTCAGATACCAGGCGAGCGAACTGCCTAGCGCTCCCTTGGCCGATCCGCTCAGTCTGCGCGCCCAGCGCTACAACAGCGCGGTGCCGTATTGGGAGGACCAATTGGAATCCGTGGGCAATGGCTCCTACTTCGCCACCGCCAACAACGTGAGCGCATTCGGACCATTCACCCTCACGCATATCCTGAGCCCCTTGCCTGTGGAGCTGCTGCGATTCGATGCGCGCGTGGACCTGGCCTCCGTGCGGCTCGATTGGACTACCGCCAGCGAATTGAACAACGACCGTTTTGAAGTGCTCCGCAGCCGCGACGGGATCGTTTACGAGGCATTGACCAGCGTACCGGGCGCCGGGAACAGCAACTCACCGCGCTCCTACACGGCCTACGATCGCGCGCCGTGGATGGGCCTGAGCTATTACAAGCTGCGGCAGCACGATTCGGATGGCCAATGGCAGGATAGCCACGCGGTGCCTGTGCACTTCGGCACGGAAGCCGCTGAGCCGATGGTTTACCCCAACCCGGTGCGCGACATCGCTTATCTACAGGGCCTTCCCTCCGGGACGGTTGACCTGCGCATAACCGATGCAACTGGCAGGTTGGTCTCCCAAGCTAGGAAGTCCGGTGATAGCGACCGCTTCGATTGGCCGCTCGGACAGCTCCCTGCGGGCAGTTACCTGGTGCAGGTAATCGAGCGCGAGCGCGCTTGGACCTTGCGCTTACTGCGCGACTAAGGCGCATCACCGTTTTTTTTCAACATGTTGCGCTCTCTGATCCGCGATTTCGCGGATTCATTGCACCTTCGAATCCCCTTTACCTGCAGTTGACGCTGCACCTTCAATTTCGGCCCCTGAAACCCAACTCCCCGATCATGAGACTCTTCAACCCTACACCCCATCTGCTTCGCGCTGCATGGGCCCTTGCGGCCGTTGCCTTCCTTGGTGCTTTCGCATCCGGGCAGCACAGCTATACCACGATCGGCTCACCCTACACGCAGGATTTCAGTGCGTTGGGCACTGCCAATATCTCCGTGGCTGGAGGAGACCTCAACCTGCACAGCAGTTCTGTGAACGGCTGGTACTTCCTTGAATCGAGCGGCAACACCCAGATGGACGCCGGCACCGGTAGCTCGGGCACTGGCAATTCGTACCATTTCGGCCTGAGCGGCAATACGGAACGTGCAATCGGCGGCCTTCAGAGCGGAAGCAACAACCCGACAATCGGATTCTACTTGGTGAACAACACTGGCTCCACCATCACCAATGCGGCCATCGCTTACACCGGGGAGACCTGGAGGATCGGCACGGCCAGCCGATTCGACCGGATCGACTTCCAATTCAGCACCGATGCCACAAGCCTGACCACCGGAACCTGGACTGATGTGGATGCCTTGGATTATGCGAATGTGGCGGCTGGGGCAACCGCCAGCGGAAGCATGCTGCATAGCGCCGCCATCGGCCACACCATCACGGGCCTGAGCATCGCCAATGGCGCCACCTTGTTCATCCGCTGGACCGACTTCAATGCCAGCGGCGCCGACGATGGCATGGGCGTGGACGACTTCAGCTTCATCGGAACCGCAGCAGCATCGATCACCACCGACCTCACCGGATTCACGGGCGCCTTCGGCAACGTGAACGTGGGCAGCAGCAGCGCCGCGCAGACCTTCCTCGTCAGTGGCAGCAACCTCACGGCGAACCTCGAGGTGCTGGCCCCTGCGGGATTCGAGGTCTCTCTCGATGGCAGCGACTGGAGCAACAACCCGGTGTCCATCGTGCCTTCCAGCGGAACGGTGAGCCCCACCACCATCCATGTCCGCTTCAGCCCAGCGGCAGCTATCGCCTACACCGACGACGTGACTTGCTCGAGCACGGGCGCCACGAGCCAATTGGTGCCCGTGAACGGAACCGGAATCGCGGTATCGGTGCCCACGCAGCTGGTCATCACCAGCATCAATGGCGGCGGTAACGTGATCGAGAACACCGCCTTCTCCATCACGGTTCAAGCACAGGACGCTGTGAACAACCCGCAGAACGTGACGGCCGATACCGACGTGCTGATCACCCTCGACCAAGGCTTCGGATCGCTTGGCGGCACCGTGACCGGCACGATCCTCATGGGTACGAACACCGTGGTGATCAGCGGGCTGCTGTACGACATCGCCGATTTCGGTGTGGTGCTGAATGCCGAAGTGACGGCGGGCGATGCGCTCACCGACGGACAGAGCGCTCCGTTCGATGTGCTTGGCGTGGCGCAGGACCTCAGCTTCAGCAACATGCCGCCCAGCGGACTCACCGGAGTGGCGGTGGCGGAGTTCCAAGTGGATGCATTGCGCGGCGATGCCACTGTGGCGACGGAGTTCACTGGCGCGGTGACGATCAGCGTACTGATCGGGCCCGGCAACATTTCGGGCATCCTCACACAGAACGCTACGAACGGGACCGCCAGCTTCCCCGGCATCAGCTTCGATACGCCCGGCACCTATGTGCTCACCGCAACAGCAACCGGCTTGAACGACGGCAACAGCCCGGCGATCGTGATCACCGATGTGCCGACGCTCACGGAGATCATCCTCCCTCAGTATGCCGTGAACGGCAGCACCTCGGGCACACGCCTCCCCTACCTCTGCCGGCTACAGCTCGACAACCTGGTTCCGAACACGATTTATCGCTACATCGTGGGTGCAAGCACGAACGCCAGCCTCGGCTTGGCCACTTCAGCAGGCAACATGTACGCGATCAACAATACGGCCGGCGCCTTCGGGCATATCACCGGCCAGACCTCAAGCAAGAGCGTGAACGCCCCTGTGCTCGATGGGGATGAGTTCACGACGAACACGCGCAGCGCCGAACTCACCACCGATGGTACCGGCAGCTACACGGGCTGGTTCAGCATGGTGCCCACTGGCAACGCGGTGTTCGATGATGGCAACGACGTGTACTTCTACGTGCAGCTGAACAATGGCTTCGGCGGGCTTGCGATCACCAATTCGGTGCGCACCACGAACACCATCCGCATGATCATACCAACAGGCACGGCTCGCGCGGCGCGAGGCGAATCGAGCGCAACCGCGGAGAACATGGTCTTCCTTTACGACAACGAAGCCGGGTCCGGCCGTCCGATCTGGGGCACTTGGGCAGAGGATGATGGGATTGACCAGACCTATACCACGTGGTATGATGCAGGCGTTGACGCGCAAGCCGGCCGATGGGGAGCTTACCTGCCCTCCACCCTGCCGGATGGCATCCGGCGGATCGAGCAGCGCGATGTGGCCACCGGGGCCCTCTTGAACTGCCCCGGCCTCAGCAGCACAGGCACGTGGTCCGGCGCAGGAAACACGGTGAACCCGACCAGCGGCACCACGCCCATCGTGTTCACCACTGGCGATGCCAACTTCGATGCGCCCACCACCTGGTATGCGGACACCGAGGGCGACGGATTGGGTGACCCCAACGATAGTCAGGTTTCATGCGATCAACCTTACGGTTATGTGGCGGACAACACCGACTTGTGCCCCGCAGACATGGGCACGGTCGGCTCCGCTTGCGATGATGGGGACAACAGCACGATCAACGATGTGATTCTGGGTGATTGCACATGCGCAGGACAGACCATCGATTGCGAGGGAACACCGAACGGCCCTGCCTTGCCCGGCACCCCTTGCGACGACAATGACACGGGCACTGGCAACGACACCTGGGACAACCAATGCATCTGCGTTGGCGAGGTGATCGACTGCCTGGGTGTCACCGGAGGAACTGACTTGCCCGGTACACCGTGCGATGACACGGACCCCAGTACCGGCAACGACACCTGGAGCGCGGGCTGCGCATGCATAGGCCTTCCGCTGGACTGCGAGAATGTGCCGGGCGGCAGCGCCTTGCCCGGAACCCCATGCGATGATGGCTTGGGCAACACCGCCAACGACACGTATCAACCCGATTGCAGCTGTGTTGGCACACCGGTGCAGTTCACCTCCGGCAACATCGTGGTGCTGCAAGCGGGAAATGGCACAGGCTCACTTACCAATACGGGCAACCCGGTGGTACTGCGCGAGTTCACCGGAGCGGGCACCAACACCATCAACATCGAAGTGCCGTCCGGCGCCACGGACCCGCTCGTTGTGAGCGGGACGGCCACCACCGAGGGCATACTATCGCGCTCAGCCGACAAGGCCAAGCTCGTCTTCGCGGGTTATGCGCAGACGCTTCCGGGCGCCGGCAACCTCACCTCGAGCACATCGGCCAGCGTGAACCGGGCCATCGGTTCCATGGACAATGCGGCGAACTACGTGCGCGAGTCCACCAGCACGAGCTTCTTCAGCGGTGGCAGCATCCGCGGTGCCGCCAGTCAGGGCACCGATTTCTGGAGCGCGGGCGCGAACACCGGCATCGCCTACTTCGCACCGGGCACGCCAGCCATCGTGAGCACCACGCTCACCAACAACCGCGCGATGGAAGTGCACAATGGGCAGCTCTATTTCTCGACCGGCTCGGGCGCAAGCCGGGGGGTGTGGGCCGTTGGAAGCGGGTTACCCACTTCTACTGGTCAGACCAGTGCCGTTGTGATCAACGCTGGAGGAAGCGCGAGCCCCTACGAGTTCGCCTTCAACCCGGCTACTACCATCTGCTACATCGCCGATGACCGTGCGTTCGCTTCCGGCGGCGGAGTGCAGCGCTGGGACTTCATCTCGGGCAACTGGGTGCTGAGCTACACGCTTGCAGTTGATGGCACCACCGGTGCGCGCGGCTTGGAAGTTGACTTCAGCGGCACAGACCCAGTGATCTACGCCACCACGACGGAAGGGACCAACCGCCTCGTGCGCATCGTGGATACCGGCGCAGGCAGCACTGGATCGACCATCGCATCGGCGCCCGCAAATACCGCCTTCCGTGGCGTTGCGCTAGCACCTGAGGTGCCCTGCGTTGCCGATGCCGACAATGATGGTGTTTGCGATAACGACGACAATTGCCCGGACGACCCCAACCCGCTTCAGGAGGATATGGACGGGGACGGCATTGGCGACGCCTGCGACGATTGTCCGCTCGCAGTGGATGGCATCCCCAACTTCGACGAGAACACCTGCGCCTGCGAGCTGGGCTACTTCGCTGAACCCGCGGACCTCCCACTCATTTTCACCTGCACCATCTGCCCGCCGGGCAGCTACTGTCCGGATGGGATCAATGCCATCCCTTGCCCGGCCGGATATGCCAACGGCAGCAGTGGTCAATCCGCGTGCAGCGCCTGCCCGCCGGGCAGCTTCAGCGCCAGCAGCGGCCAAGAGCTCTGCGACCTGTGCCCGGTGAACACTTTCAATCCGTTCGACGCGCAGACCGAATGCTTGGCCTGCCCCAACGGTGAGACCAGCGGGCTAGGCGCCATTGAATGCACACCGATCGCAACCTGCACCACCGACCTCGACTTCGTGTACCAGGCCGATGGTGTGGATGACCTCGATTGGGCCATCTATGAGCAAGGCACCAACACGTTGATGCAGAGCGGCGGCGGCGCCCTGATCGGCAACGGCTCCGAGGCCACCTGCCTGCCCGACGGCTGCTTCTACCTGGTGGTCACCGACGGCGGCGGCGACGGCATCACCGGCGGCGGCTACCTGCTGAAGATCAACAGCAGCGTGCGCCTGATCGATAACCTCTACGGCGCCTTCGGCGAAGGCGGCTTCACCAGCGGCGGCACCAGCCAGATCGCGGCCAACGAGGGCTTCTGCCTGCCCGTGGGCACCGACCGCCTGATCTACACCAGCTGCGACAAGCGCGACTGGAAGATCAGCCCCTGCGGCGGTGAATACGTAGTGGCCAACGACAACGCGGCCGTGACCGCGCAGTACAACGTGAACAACGCCAACAGCGGCTACCAGATGTGGTGGTACGCGCCCAACGGCGGCTACAGCTTCAAGCGCTTCCAGAGCCACAACACGAGCAACGGACTGCCTGCCAGCGCCACCCGCGCGGCGCACTTCCTGCTCAACGGCTGGGCCGGCAACCAGCTGGTGGAGGGCGGCTTCTACAACGTGAAGGTGCGCGGCCGCATCAATGGCACCTACAACAACTGGGGCCCTGCCTGCCGCCTGGTGGTGAACAGCACCGAGGCCCAGTGCCCCCGCACCAAGCTCATGGACCAGCCGGGCAACCAGTACCTGAGCTGCGGACAGACCCGCGGCATCGGCACCAACATCCGCGTGCATGCCAAGCCCGTGCGCCGCATGAACGGCAACTGCAACTGGGTGAACGCGAACCGCTACCAGTTCCGCTTCCGCATCCCGGCCGAGTTCGTGACGATCGTGAAGACCAGCGCCACGGGCCAGTACCGGGTGAACACCAACGGCCTGGCCTGCAACAAGACCTACGAGGTGGATGTGCGCGCGAGCTTCGACAATGGCGCTACCTGGTGCCACAGCAGTGATCCCTACGGCGATGTGTGCCAGCTGACCACCACGTGCGCCTTCGGCATGGCTGAAGAGGGCGGCAGCACCACGGCGAGCGAGGCCCGCGTGGCGATGTACCCGAACCCGAACCGCGGCGACCAGCTCTTCGTGAGCCTGAGCAGCGTGGAGGAGGGTGTGGAGAGCATCAACGTGGACATCTACGATGCCTTCGGCAAGCGCGTGGCCCAGCGCACCCTCGGGGTGCAGGACGGCTATGTGAACACCGCCATCGCCCTGAACGGGGAACTGGCCAACGGCATGTACCTGGTGAGCATCACCGCCGGAACCAGCACCTTCAACGAGCGTCTGGTGATCCAGAAGTAGCAGCGAGCGAACAATCCGAAGCGAAGCCCCGGTCAGTGATGGCCGGGGCTTCGTACATCAAGGCTGGATATCCTGGTAAAGCAGATACTTAGACCGGATCTTCATGAAGCGTTCCAGGTCCTGCTGCCATGACGCCCGAATCACCTCTTCACTCTCACCCCGTTGGATTCGCTCGCGCAGATCCTTGCTCCCGGCGAGCTTGTCGAAGAAAGGCGTGAAGAAGCTGGCCTTCTCGGGTGCTTCGGCGTAGAACCCGATCAGCCATTGCAGGTTGATACGGCGCTCCATGCGGCTCTGGAAGCCACCGTAGGCCTCGAGGTCGAGTCCCGTGCATGTACGGCCATTATGCGGCGGTTCCTTCGCCCCGGGCATCGGGCGCGGCGTGAACTGATGGCTTCCTAAAGGATTGCCCGGATATCCGATCCACTGGAACGGCTTCTCCGTGCCGCGCCCCACGCTGACAATAGTGCCTTCGAATAAGCAGAGTGACGGATACAGGTACACGGAAGCCATGGTCGGCAGGTTCGGAGATGGGTGCAAGTCAAGCCTGGGGAACTGGCCGTGCTCGTAGCCTTCGCACGGGATCACGGTCAGGTCGCAGCGCATGCCGGTGGGCAACCAGCCTTCGCCGTTGATCATGCGCGCGTACTCGCCGATGGTCATGCCATGCACGATCGGCACCGGGTGCATGCCCACGAACGATCGGTAAGCGGTATCGAGAACGGGTCCATCGACATAGAAACCGTTCGGATTCGGCCGGTCGAGCACGATCACTTTCTTCTGGTGCGCCAAGGCCGCCTCCATCACGAAGTGCAACGTGCTGATGTAGGTATAGTAGCGCGCGCCCACGTCCTGGATATCGAAGATCAGCACATCCACATCGGCGAGCTGCTGCGCATTGGGCTTCTTGTCCTTGCCGTAGAGCGAGACGATGGGCAGGCCGGTCCGCGGATCCCGTTGGTCCTTCACGTGCTCACCCGCATCGGCATCACCGCGGAAACCATGCTCTGGCGCGAACACCTTCGTGATGCCCACCTTCCGCGCCAGCAAGGAATCAACCAGATGAGCGTTCCCGATGCGACCGGTGTGGTTGGTGACAACGGCCACGCGCTGGCCGGTGAGCAACGGCAAGTAAGCATCGGTTCGCTCCGCACCGGTCCTGATCACTGGATCACCTTTCGCGACAAGCTTCCTCGCCTGAGCACTTGCGCCAGCACACAGGAACAGCAGCACAAGGGCGAGCGTGGGTCCCAGGTCTATCTTCGGCCGCACCGCCATCATCTTGTCCTTCGCGCATTTCATCGCCCGGCGCATCGTGCGCGGCAGCTCATCCGGCGCTAAGAGCTTCTCACGGCCGATTGTGGCCATCGCCATCGGCGGCATCGTGGTGGGCATGGCGGTCATGATCCTTACAGTGGGCATCACGCGCGGCTTCCAGCGCGAGGTGCGGGCGAAAGTAACGGGGGCCTCGGCGCACCTGCAGATCGCAGCCATCGGACAGACCGATCCGAAGGAGACCCTGCGCATTCCCATTGAGCAATCGTTCTATCCATGGCTCGATACCGTTCCCGGGATCGCGCATATCCAAGTGTATGCCACCCGGCCCGGCATCATCGAGACGGATAACGACATCGAGGGCGTTGTCCTCAAGGGCATCGGGGCCGATTACGACACGCGGTTCCTGCATGGCCACTTGATCGAAGGCGAGCTGCCCGCGATCAACGACAGCACACGCCCCATCGACCTGCTGCTCGCGAAGCACCACGCCGACCGCCTTCGCATCGGCACCCAGGACACCATCACCACCTACCTGGTGCGCGGCCGCGACGATATCCGCCCCCGGAAATTCCGGGTCTGCGGCATCTATCAGACCGGCCTGGAGCAGATCGACCACAATCTCGTCTTCGTGGACATCGGCCACTTGCAGCGCTTCGCACAATGGGGCCTGAAGGCGGAGATCAGCGTGGGCGAATTGGAATCGGGCCGGTATGTGACGCTCGAGGGCCACGCCTTCGGAGGTGATCGGCTCTACGAATACGCGTGGCCGGGCACGGAGCTGAAAGGACCAGGGCCGCATCGCGTGCAGCTCTACGAGCGCCATGTGCCCAACTTCCCGCATGCGCCGCTGGGCAGAGCCCCGCGCGACACGAGCTTCACGCTCATCGTAAGTGATGCCGACCGCACCATCCCAGATACGGCCACGGTACGCATCTCCCCTGACCGGATCATGCCGCATATCAGCAGCCTGGGCACCGATCTGGAGGTGAACAGAATCCGTGTCGAGCGCAGCGGAAGCGGTGGCAGCTACCACAAGTATTGCGGTGGGTTCGAGGTGGTGCTCGACCGCTTCGAGGACCTGCAGCGGTTCGATGACCTGGTATATACCGCTTACCTGCCCAGCAATCTTCGATCGCTCAGCGTGCGTGACCGCTTCCCGGAGATCTTCGCCTGGCTGGAGCTGCTCGACAAGAATGTGGTGGTGATCATCGTGCTCATGGTGATCGTGGCCATCATCAACATGACCAGCGCACTGCTGATCATCATCCTCGAACGCACGCCCATGATCGGCACCTTGAAGGCCCTGGGCGCTTCGAACGGTGCCATCCGCAGGATCTTCCTGGCCAATGCAGCCTATATCCTCGGAGCAGGTATCGTGCTCGGCGACCTGCTGGGTATCGGCCTCGCCTTGGTGCAGCAACGATTCGCGTTCGTGAAGCTGCCCGTTGAGACGTATTACATGGACCGCGTGGTGGTTGACCTCGAATTGCTCCCCATCGTTGCGCTCAACGTGGGCACGTTGGTCGTGTGCGTCCTTGCCCTCATCGGGCCCAGCATGCTGGTCACGCGGATCGCGCCGGCCAAGGCGATCCGGTTCGCTTGAGCAATGGTGGCCGCACGGGCGGTCGTACAACCTGTACGCTTCCACTTTCACCGGTCGGCAGGCTGTGGGATGATTCCGCTTATTACTGTCGTGCAAGTGTCCCGGCAGCTCGTCCGGTCTGGGTCATGGGCGAGCCGTTGCCTTTGCAATTGGGGCTCCCATGCGCGGCACCTGGACACCGTAGTCCGAATCTGAAGCGATGCGCGAACCAGCGAATTGCCCTTGCCTGTGCTGAGTGGGGCCGCGGGGCCCTGCGCTACGCAGGAACCGACGCCCGAACCGGCAACCTGGAAAAGCCAATCGCCGGAGACCCTTGCTATTGCTGAGGTTCCGGCGATCCGGTGTAGCCCGTAGGGGAATCGAACCCCTGTTTCATCCGTGAAAGGGACGCGTCCTAACCCCTAGACGAACGGGCCATGAAATCAAAATCCCCCGAGGGGCCGCAAATGTATGCAGCCGATTGGAACTGCAATACCCGGACCTCCGACTGCCTCAGGACGCCTCGGACCCGAGCATGCCGATCGGCGCCGTGGTCAGCGCAGCAGGTACATCTTGCCGAAGCCTTTGGTGAAGTACTGTGAGGCCTGGGTCTCGCGCACCTCGATCTCCTCCCCATTGAGGCGTGCCATCACGCGATAGAGATAAACGCCGCGCGCCAGCCGGTCGCCGAACTGGTCGGTTCCGTCCCACGCGAATTCGGTGATGTTGCGCCCCACGTACATCGGGCCGATCTCCGCAGCGCTCACTTCGCGCACCACCTTGCCGGTGATGGTCATGATCTGGATCTTCATCTGCGTGGGCGGCTGCTGGCCAGTCACGGTGAAGACGAAGCGCGTGCTGGTGGTGAAGGGGTTCGGGTAATTGAGCACCTCAGTGATGGTGGGCCGGTTGATCACCTCGAAGTTCACCTGGTAGTCGTTGTCACCGCTGCGGTTGCCCGAAAGGTCATTGGCGAACACGGTGAGGTTGTACTTGCCATCGAGGCTGAAGACGGGCCGGTAATCGATTCGCGCGATGTTCTCGGGGCCATTGGCCGGGGTGAAGCGCATGATCTCGTTGCCTGCGCCATCGCGGAATCGGACCTGCTCCTGGCTGCCATCGGGCCGGGTGAGGAAGACCTTGAAGTTCACCGTGTCCCCGGGCGATTCAAGGAGCCGGATGATGTTCTCGTCGTCGAGGGTGATGCGAATCTCCGGGCGTGCGGAGACGATGTCACCATTGAGGATGTGCCGCCCGTCAAAGGTGATGTCGAGGATCGGGTTCTCCACGTCCTGCTCCACCTCGAAGCGCCAATACGCGATGTTGTTGAAGTGGTACTGCTCGGCTTGGTGCGGGCGCCCGGAGCTGCTGGTGAGCGGATTCGCCTCCACGACCAGGGTGTTCCATCCGCCCATTTCCAAGGTGCTGAACCGCATGGTATCAACCACCCAGGTCCCGGAAGGAAGAGGCGGGTTCACGCGGCTGTGCACCAGGCGACGGTTGTTCGCAGCATCCACCACCCAGCCTTCGATCAGCAGGCTGTCCATGCCGAATGCGCTGATGTTCTGCACGGCGACAGCAGCTCCCGCGAGCTGCCCTTCGGCGTAGCCTTCCAGATCGCTGTACAGGCCCAGCGGAGGATGGATCGCGCATTCGGGCACCGGATCGCAGAGCAGTTGCCAGCGCTCCAGCTGCGCGGGCACGGCATCGCTTGCATTGCTGTCGTGGAATGTGCCGCGCAGGCGAAGGACCGGGTATTGCTGCGCATCGATCACGGAACCCAGGTCCGGCAGCTCATCCAACGGGCTTTCGAGGTCGAGCAAGGGCACGCCAACGTTGCTGCCTGGCGGGAACCCAATCACCTTGATGCGCGTGCTGTCGGTGGATGAGGCCGGCACCTCATTCCAATATAGCCCATGCCAGCTCGCAGCAGGGCCCGCATCCATGGTAGTGATGTTGCCTTGCGCGAAGGCGGTCTGCACGGCAATGCTGAACACGAGCTCTTCCGTGAGCGATGTGGCGATGGTGTCGCGGAAGGTGCTGGGATCGCCCTTGCGGAAGTAGCAGATGTAAGGCACGCTGTCCTGCAAGGCATCGAAGGAGGGCAGGCCGGCTGTTTCTAGCACGCCCTCGAGTCCCGGCCCATTCTGGATGGTGCCGTACTTATCGAGGTGCCGCCAGGTGTAGATGAGCACGTGGTGGCCATCCGGGATGACTGCGCTGAGCATGTTCTGCATGCCGGCGAGCTGCTGGGCTTCGTTGGCATGGAAGACGAAGAAGGCCTCCGGCCTGTTGCGGCATGCCCCATTGTTGTTGAAGTTGCCGAACTGGTTCTGCTCGTTGTACACCTGGCCGGTGGTACCATTCACCCAGTATGTGTTCCAAGGCTCCATGGTGGCCGGATCCAACACAGCCACATGCCACGCCGCCGGTCCGATGCAGCCCCCATAATCAACCGCTGATAGCTCCAGGCCCCAGCCTGTTCCGGGGCTCGGCTGATTGCCCACCACGCTCGCCCGGATGGTGCGAACGCTTTCCTCGAAGTCGAAGTCGCGCTGCGGACGATCGTAATGGATCCCGGCGTAGGTGTTGTTCTTGAACTGGAAATAATGCGCCTGGCCCCAGCCCCAGCGATCCGGGATGTACTGGAAGGAACGCTCGTACCAATTGTATTGGCCCGTGCCTGTGGCACTGCTGTCCAGGCTGCAGCGCCAATAGAACACCGTGCTGTCCTGCAGGCCGTTGATGCTGAAGATCGAAGGCGGGTCCCACGAGACCACCCCACCCGGTGCCTGCAGCGATGCGCTCTGCATGATGGGACTATTGTACAGGTCGGTGGTATCGACCTGAAACACGTAAGTCCGCAGCGGTGCGAAGGGATCCCCGGTGCTCGCCTTGAGGGTCATCTGCGGATCCGGCACGATCGCGTAGTCGTAGGGCCACACGGGGACCAGATCGCCGCTGCTGATGAAGACCGAAATGGCGGTTTGGTTATTCGCGTCATCGATCAGCTCAGGCACCAGGTTCGGCTCCAGGTCCACGCGTACGGCAAGCTGGTTGGGACCCTGGCCGCCGGCGAAGCCCAGCACCGGCAAGCGGAACACAGCCGTATCTCGCAGGTACACATTCGTGAGGGTCTGATAGTGCTGCGAGACACCGCCATTGCTGCGCGTGCGCGTGAGCTCCACGCTGATTGAGTTCTGGAGCGCCCGCCCCTGGTTCTCCACGATCACATGCACCGTGAAGCTGTCGAGGTCGGCCGTGATGGTGGCAGGCTCGACCAGGATCCTATTCGGGGCAACGGTGTAATCAGGCAGCTTGTGCTGATTGAGCGTGAGCGTGGGATCGCCCTGCAAGGCGAAGTTCTGCGCGTTCCACCTGGTCAGATTGATGTTCCACAGCTGCTGCGAGGTGAGGCCCGCGTGCTTCATGTGCTCGCCTATGGTCCCGCCCTGGTTCAAGCGCGAAAGGCTCTCGTACCAAGGATTCGCATAGGACATGAGCAAGTTGGTGTAGCCTTGCTCGGAAGCCGCCAGGAACGCGATGGGACCCGCATTGGGCGTCAGCACCCATTTCTCGCTGGCGCTGGGCACGCCGTTATCGTGGATGTACCCGATGTAGCACGAATTGCCGAACACCATCGGGTGCTTGCCTGCCCATTGGTAGTTCTGCGGCTCATCGATCGTGATGTCGAAGCTGGCGCTATAGGCATGCGCGAGGAAGGTGAGCAAGGAAGTGCCCTTGTCCGGATCCTCGATGAAGCTGCGCACACTGTCGGCGCTGGCCTGGCTGATCACCGCCGAGCTCTGTTTCCTGAAGGGCACCACGTTGGCCCCCATGAGCGAGTCTGCCGCGATCGCGCCCAGGAACGCGAGGCTGTTCGCGTGGCTGCTGATCTCGCCGGGCGTGAATCCTCCGGCGAAGTGGAGCACGTTCTTCTGCCAGATGGCCACAGGCTGCTGCTCGGTGGCCTGCACCTTGGCCAGATAGCTCAGCACATCGGTGTTGCTGGTGGCGCTCAAGCGGCCAACGGGGATGTCCATGCGGCGCGGCTCGAAGAGCAGGCCCGTGGTGAAGGCCTGGTCGCTGCTGGGGTAACCGTAGCTCGGCACTAGGCAGCGCGCGTAATTGGTGCCCACATTCGGGCGGATGCTGGGTCGCTGGGTGGTGCTGAATCCGTTCCAGGTGTTGATTGATTTCCCGATCAGGAAGAGCGCGCGCGGCTGGGTGCTCCACGCATTGAGCAGGTGCTTGCAGAAGGCGCGGATGCTGTACGCGTGCTTGGGCACGCCGCCTCCGTACTGATCGTACAGCTCATCCACGTCGGCCACCAAGGAGTTGTAGGGATTGCGCACACTGCTCTGCCGGTAGCCCGCATAGGCCATGGCCCCGCCCATCAGGCTGCCGTGCGTAACGATCAGCATCGCGCTGTCCACCTCGAGCGCGGCGAAATCAGTGAAGAAGCCATTGGTGCCCACCGGGCGCAGCGCTGTCACCGGCTGGATGCTCTCCTGCGCGAACACACGGACCTTGGTATCAGCGGCGCCCGGCGCGCGGGGGAAGAGGCTGCGCCACGTGGAGCCATTCAAGGCCGGCATCACGCGCCGCACGCTGTCGCCGTGCGCGTAAACCACCGGTGTGCCAGTGAACGAGCTGAAGTCGATCCGCATCAAGGGATCGCTGATGGAGGGCGCCTCGAAGAGCACGGGACCCGGACCGCCGACGCTGAAGGTGCGCGCGTAGCGGATGCGCGCGTTGCTCACCACCTGCCAGTCGAGGTAGCTCGGATTGGATGCGCCGATCTGGTTCTGCGAGCCATCGGTCAGGTCGTGCGGAGCATGGAAGGTGATCGTTGTGCTGGGCCCGAGGAAGCTCGCCGGCATGTTGAAGGTGCCGCGCATGGTCCGCGATCCATTGTACACCGTATCAGCGCCCACGATGCTCCCCCCCGGACCATAGCGCCATTGGGTGTGGTGGTTGATGAAGATGCCGTTGCCTTCATTGTTCTGCGAGCCCACGGTGCCCACCACCTCGGCATCGGGGGCATCCGTGCCTTGGTAGGGCGAAGGAGTCGCCACCGTGACCGGCTGCGTGTCATTCACGCCCGGCGCTGTCACGAATAAGGGAAGGCCGCCGAATCCTTCGGCCTCGAGCATGTCACTGAGGCTGGTGCCGATCCCTTGCAGCTGCAGCTCATGGATCGTCAGTCCGATCCAGTAGAAGAGGTTGAAGGTCTGCACCGCCGTGTTCCATCCCCAGGCTTGGGGCGCGTGCGCATCGTAATCGCTGTTCGCGTAGGGCCTGATGTGGTTGGCCGGCCCCGAATCGTCCCAGGTGAGGTAATAGCGCAGCGTGTCGTTGTAAAGGCTGTAGTAGGGGTTCGGGTTAGCCGCGGGGTATGGGTACATCCGCTTGTCCACCTCGCCATCGGCCTTCTCGGCGAAGAACTCGATGTAGTCGCCGCTGTTGAGCACGCCATCGGCCTCGCCATGCACATAGATCGGCACCAACTGCTCCTTGCCGAAGAGCATCAGGTTCCGGGCATCCACCGAGCCGATGGGGAATCCGCTCTGGGCCAGGGTGGCCGAATCGATGCGATACACGCCATCGGCCCAGATGTCAAAGCGCCAATACCTCCTCCCATAGTCGATCCATTCGTTGCCATGCTGCTGCGCAAAGGAGGCAGACAGATTGAGCAGGATGACCGCAAGGAGCAGGCTTCTTCTCATGACGATGGCCGCTTGAACAGATCGAAGCGCAGTGAGAACACGTTGCTGAGCAGGCCCACGCTCTCATCGATGTTGGTGAGCGCGTAATCGATGGAGACGCTCTTGATCTTCAGGCCCACACCGAGGTTCGGCTGCAAGGTGAGCTTCTCCTTCTCGTTGATGTCGCGCACCTTCTGGAAACCGCCCACGCCCAGGCGCACGAAGACCACGCCTGCGTAACCGAGCTCGAGGCCCACGCGCGGATCGGTGCTGATGGCCTTGCTCCTGATCAGCGTGTTGCGCTTGCCATCGAAGGTATTCTCCAGGTCGATGGCCGCCACCAGGCCGAACTTGGGACCGAAGTTGAATTGGCGGGCGCCGCCCAGCACGAGCCGTGGCACCGTCACTTCCACGCTGTTCACGGGCAATTCATTGCCTGTCTGCGTGAACACGTCGATGGTGCGCTCGTCGAGCGTGTAGCTCCAGGCGTTGAAGGTGCCGGTGACATCGCGCAGCACGGCGCTAAGGCGCCAGGCGTCCTTCTCGTAGCGCGCCGCGGCATCAAGTCCGAAGCCCCAGGCCTTGCCGAACTGGCCCACGCGCCGGTAGATCACCTTAGCGTTGCCGCCTAGGCGCAATCCCGTGATCCGCGTCTTGCGCGCATAACTCAGGATGAAAGCGTGATCGGCGCTGCTGAAGGTGGTGATGCGGTTGTAGTCGATGTTGCCGCTGGGGTCGATCAGGTCGATGGTGTTGGGGATGTTGTCGATGCCGAAGCGGATGAAGCTGAAGCCGATGGCGCTCACCGAATCGATGGGCTTGGCAAGGCCGATGTAGTCGTACTTGGCGATGCCAGCGAAATACTCGCTGTGCATGGCGCCCACCTGCAGGTCGCCGCGCACGCCCAAGAGGCCGGCCGGGTTCCAATAGCCGCTGGTCACATCGTTCACCGCGCTCACATAGGCGCTGCCCATGCCCAAGGCGCGGGCGCCCACGCCGACTGCGAGGAACTCGTTGCTGTACTTGGGCGCATCGGTCTGCGCTTGTGCGCCAACGATTGCTCCGGCCATGGCCAAGGTCAGTATCGCGCTGCGCATCCCCTTCATCTTCACGGTGTTCATTCGGCTTGGTATTGACGCAGCCTCCAACGGGAGGTGGCCCGGATCATTGCCCCGAAATTATCCTTCCTTCGGCCTCGATTGACATGCGGCTTCCGAGACTGCCCGATCTGCTCACCACGGCGAACCTATCCTGCGGGGTCGCCAGCATCCTCTTGGCCTCTCAAGGACAGCTAACAGCCGCGTGTTGGCTGGTGTTCGCGGGTGCAGCCTTCGATGTGCTCGATGGCTGGGCGGCGCGGGCGCTGGGCGGCGGAAGCGAACTGGGTAAACAACTGGATAGCCTGGCGGACATGGTCACTTTCGGGGTGGCGCCGGCGTTCATCTCGGCAATTGTCCCATGGAAGGCGTTGCAATTCGCGATAGACGCGCATCGTGATTTCGGGCCGCCTTCTGTGAGACCCGGAGATCTTTTCGGAGAACCGATCTGGGCTACCGCATCGTGTGCCATGGTGATCGCTATCGCCTCGATGTGGCGCTTGGCCAAGTTCAACGCCGACACTCGCCAAACCACAGGATTCCTCGGGCTGGCCACCCCGGCAAATGCCTTGCTGTGGGCCTCCTTCGGCAGCATCTCCTGGGGAATTGGCGTTCGATACGGCCCCGGTGCGAATGAACTGCAAAGCCATGTCGGCGCATTCATGGCTGACCCGCTGCAAAAGCTCATCATGGCCACCGCCTTGGCTGGTCTGATGCTCTCCTCCATCCCCCTCCCCTCCCTCAAGTTCAAGCACTTCAAATGGAAGGGCAACGAGGTCATCTACATGCTCTTGGGCATCGGCGCGGTGCTGGTGCTGCTGTATGGCATCCTCGCCGTTCCTTTGATCCTGATCGTTTACCTGCTCAGCCCGCTTTGGGGCAGGCTCTTCCCAAGACCCACAGAAAACTAGCCACAGAGTCGCAAAGACGCAGAGCCAGCCCAGTGCATTCTCAGCGCCTCTGCGGCTAACCACCCCACCATGAAGAAGTACCGCGCCTCCATCGATGTAATGCCCCACGACAACCTGCTCGACCCGCAAGGCAAGGCCGTTTCCGGCGCCATGGGCAACCTGGGCCTGCCCGAGATCACAGGCGTGCGCATCGGCAAGCACATCACGCTGCACGTTGAAGCCGCCGATAAGAAAACCGCCGAGGCCAAGGTGGACGAGGCGTGCAAGAAGCTCTTGGCAAACCAGATCATGGAGCGCTTCAGTTTCCAAGTCGAAGAGGTTGGGGATTGAAGGTTGACCGAGGTTGAGGTTGAGCAACCTGCAAGCCTTAACAGACGGTCGTGGACCGTGCGTCCCGGAGTGCACCGGGAGCAGCAACCACCAACCTTAATGAAGCGCAGCCTCCTCCTCGGCCTAGCCTTCACGGCGCTCGCTCTAGCGCTGCATTTCGCGCCCATCTGGGAGAATATGCTGAATCGGGGCGCCGAGACCTGGGATGAGCAGCCCGCACCCAGCGACTACATCGAGTCCGTGATCGCCGCGCACAGCGATGGCAGTGATCCCGCATTCGTGCGCAGACCTTGGACGACGATCAGCATCGGAGCGCTCTCCGCCATCGGCCTCACGCCGAAACAAGCCTTCATCGCCGTTGGATCGATCGGCTTCTTCATCGCGGGTGTGCTCGTGTTCCGCATTGCGTTGCAGCTCGGCGCGGATAAGCGAATCGCATTGTGGTCGCAGGCGCTCTTCCATGTGTCGCCTACCGTGCTCATGGCGTGGTTCGACCCGCTCTACACCTACGATGAGCCGATCCAGTATGCGCTGCTGCTGGCGGCAATATTGCTGCTCCTTCAGCAGCGATGGCTGCTCTTCGTGCCAGTGCTGTTCACCGCGCTCATGGCCCGTGAGACGTCCTTGCTCCTGCTGCCGGCCCTCATCCTGGTCGCCCCGCGCCGCCGGCTAGCCCTCCTCGCTACGCTGGTGGCAACAGCGGTGTTCGCAGCCTGGCTGGCGGTGGCTCCGCATGGCACCTCCGCGGCTGAGCTAAGTGCTGATCTCGACCGACGCACCGAATACCTCGCCGTCAATTTCAGTGCAGGGCGCATCGGCGAGACCGTCGGCTTCATGGTGCTCGTACTCGCGCTGCCGCTGTTCCTATTGATCCGGCAACGGATCGCTGTGCCGCATGCTTGGTTCCGCGGATTCTTCGTGGTGCTCGCGCTCAATGTCCCGCTCGTGCTGGTTGGCGGCTATGCGCGTGAGGCACGGCTCTTCGCGTTGCCGCTGATCCTTGCGTGGCCATGGATCGGCATCGCGCTTCATTCCGAAATGGATCGGTGCGGCGGATGGACCGGCCTATTGGGCGCCTTCCGATCGCCGGGAAAGGCCGTCGCGCTCATCGGCATCACGATCATCGTTACGCTATGCGCATACCGCTACTTCATCCTCACGGCAAACTGGCAGCAGGACAACCTCTTCCACGAATACTTGATCGCACAGCTCGCCTTCATTACCGCGTGCGCGATCGCATCGCGGCGGCGCGTGGCCTAGATGATCAGCGTTTGCGGCGCAATTCAAAGTTCTTCCCCAGGTAGCGCAGGCGCACCTGCTCATCGCCCGCCAGCTCCTCGGCGGTGCCTTGGCGGAAGATGTTGCCCTCGATGAGCAGGTAGGCGCGGTCAGTGATCGAGAGCGTCTCGTTCACGTTGTGGTCCGTGATGAGCACGCCGATGTTGCGCTCCTTCAACTGCCACACGATGCTCTGGATGTCCTCCACGGCAATGGGGTCCACGCCGGCGAAGGGCTCATCGAGCAGGATGAAGCGCGGTTCGATGGCCAGCGCGCGAGCGATCTCGGTGCGCCGCCGCTCGCCGCCGCTGAGCACATCGCCCATGCTCTTGCGCACGTGCTTCAGGCTGAATTCGTCGAGCAGCTGCTCCAGTTTCATCTCCTGCTCGCGGCGGGTCTTGCCCGTCATCTCCAGGATCGCGCGGATGTTGTCCTCCACGCTGAGCTTGCGGAACACGCTGGCCTCCTGCGGCAGGTACCCGATGCCGAGCTTGGCGCGCTTGTACATGGCCAGGTCGGTGATCTCGGTATCGTCGAGCATCACGCGGCCACTGTTCGGCTTCACAAGCCCCACGATCATGTAGAAGGTGGTGGTCTTGCCCGCGCCGTTGGGGCCGAGCAGGCCCACGATCTCGCCTTGGCGCACCTCAACGCTGGCGCCGCCCACCACGGTGCGGCCCTTGTAGCGCTTGACGACGTTCTCAGTGCGCAGCATCAGAAGGTGACGTTCATGCGCACCCGGAAGGCCCAGGGCTTGGTATTCGCGTGATCCATGTAGGTGAGGCGACGCACCATGTCGAAGCGCAGCATCTTGAAGACATTCTCCACGCCAACGCTCACCTCAGCGAAGGGCCCGCCGCTCAGGTCGAAGGAGAAGGGCAGCAGAGCCATCTCACCCAGGTGCTTGCGGTCGAGAGCTCCCACCACGGCCTTGCCGCCCACCACCTCGCGCCATTTCAAGCGGCGGAAGAGCGGGATGCGGTTGAGGAAGAGGCCATCGAAGTGATGGTCGATGTAAATGCTGGCGTAGCGGTCGCTCACGAACTCGAAGAAGTTCATGGTGTTGAAGGCGAGCTCATCGAAGTAGAAGGTCTCGTTCCCGGCGTGGATGATGAGCAGCGGATAAGGGAGCGGCTCGCTGAAGACCTGACCGGCGTGCAGCCAATAGCGCAGGAAACCGAAGGTACCCATGGGTACGCGGTGGTATAGGCGCGCACTGAGCTTGGTGTAGTCGTAATCACCCCCGAGCACGCCCTGAAGGCCCTTGGCCACCATCACTTCCAAGGACGGATAACGGGTACCGAGGCTCACGCGCGTGAAATCGCCGGCTACGTATTTCTCCTTGTAGGCGAAGCGTGTGCTGAAGATGGCCTCGGTGGTGGTGATGCTGCTGAGCGCGAAAGGCTCATTGGCGTCGGAGAAGGTGATGTACTCCAGGGTGCCGCGCGGGAATAGCTGACGGCGGCGCAGCATGAGCAGGCTGTTGAAGCCCATGAACCATTCGCGGTCGAGGTAGGCGCGCCATTCATCGACCAGCGTGAGCTTGTTATTGGGCGTTCGGCGGAAAGTGCTGGAGAGGATGTTGTCCTGGCGGAAGGCGTCTGTGCTCTGACCGAGCTGCTCTAGGTCGAGCCGGTAGTAGAGGCCACCGATCAGTCGCGGATCCTTGGTGATGAATCCGCGGCCGCCCAAGCCGTACTTGAACACGCCATCGGTGGTGCCATATGCGGTGTAGCCCTCGAGTTCCACACGCCTGCTCCATTGGCTGCTTGTGCGCAGGCCGAGCCGGAACCGATTGCCTTCTACCGGGTTGAAGCTGTAGGTGGTGAAATACGGGCCGAGCTCCACATCACCCAGCGGGTAGTAGCCGGTGATCGCCGTGTTCACGATATCGATGTAGGTGCGGAAGCGGGGGATCTGCTTCATGGTATCCACCATGTGGTAGATGTCATTCTCCTTCTTCGATAGCTGCTCATGCCGATGGGTGTCCCAGAAATCGGCGCCAAGGCTCAGCGGCTCGATGGCCATCACGACCTCTTCGGCGCCCTCATACACCTGCGCATCCTTCAGCTCATTGATGGTGAAGTCACGGTAGCTCGCGGTACGCCGGCCATAAAGGCCCTGCACAGGATGCTTGTTGGGCTTGCCCGCATCGCGAACGATGTTGAGGTCCACCACCAACTCATCCTTGGAGAGCATCCATACCTCGGGCTTCACCTGATCGTATTCCTGCTTCACCCAGAAGCCCTGCACGAAGTTCAGGTTGGCCTTCTCCGGGATGCCGGCCTCGATGCGGCGCACCGCATAGGTGGTATCGTTGATCCACATGGTGCCCGCGAAGGCGAGCTCCTGCGGCCGCTTGGGCTTGAAGTCGAGGCGGTAGCACCAGAACTTGCCCACGAAGGCGCTATCGGTGAGGTAGTAGTCGTAGTAGCCCTTGCCGCCATCGGCGATGGGACTGATGAAGTTCCTGCCGAAGATGACCAGGAAGTTGTCGTAGATGTTCACGTTCTGGTACATGTCGCCCATGAACTGCGAGATGCTCTCATTCTCCATGCCGCTCACCTTGGTGCCGCGGATGAACTCCTTCCGGGCACGGGGCTTCTGGCGGTACACCACCTCGCTGAGGCTCTCGGTCATGAAGATCGGCAGGTAGGGCTTGGCGCCGGTGCTGTCGATGTTGTCGAAGATGAAGGCGAAGGGCCTGAAGATCCTCTTCTCGGTGAATTCCTTGCTGATGTTGTTCAGGTCGAACTCCACCTTGTTGTAGGCCTCGAAGCTGTAGGCCTCCAGCTTCTCGCGGTTGTTCGCAGGCTTGCTGCGGATTACACGGCGGAGGATCTCGAATGCGGGGTTCTCGCCGCTCGGCTTGATCACCACTTCTTCCAGCGCTGTGGCGCTCGGCTCCAGCTTCACATCGATCACCTGCGCCTTGTCCTTGCGCACCGGCATCATGCGCGGCACATAGCCGATGAAGGAGAAGAGCAGGCTGTCGGTGGCGTAGTAGGTGTCGATGCTGTATGCGCCGTCGATGTCGGTGGTGGTTCCCACGCGGCTGTCGCGGAAGAGGATGTTCACGCCGGGCAGGGTCTCGCCGGTTGCTGCGTCGGTGATGGTCCCGCTAACCTTGGTGCTCTGGGCGCGCGCGGCGGCGGCGCTGAGCAGCGCGAGCGCGAACATGGCCTGGTGAATTCGCAGCCGGATCATGCGTTGGCCAGCTTGGCTCCGGCCTGTCGCAGGCGGGCACGTTCGGTGCGGGCACTGATCAGAATGCCCAGTTCATAGAGCCCCATGAGCGGCCCTGCCACGATGATCTGGCTGATGATGTCGGGCGGCGTCAGGATCGCGGCGAGCACCAGCAGGCCCACGAATGCATGCTTCCGGTACTTGCGCAGGAAGGCGGGCCCCACGAGCCCGAGCTTCGAGAGCACATGCACCAGCAAGGGCAGTTCGAACACCAGGCCTGTCCACACGGTGACCTGCGTCATGATCCCAATGAAGCTCTCGAGGGCGAAATTGTTGGCCACGCTCGCGCTCACCTGGTAGGCTCCGAAGAACTGCACGGTGAGGGGCGCCAGCAGGAAGTAGCCGAAGAGCACGCCCAGCGCGAAGAGCAATGAGCCCGCTCCAACGAAGAGCCCTGAGGCGCGCCGCTCCTGCGAGCTCAAGCCCGGTGCGATGAAGCGCCAGAGCTCCCACAGGATGTAGGGGAATGCGATGATGAAGCCGCCCACGAAGGCCACGGTGAGATGGGTCATGAACTGGCCGCTCACCGGCAGGTTCTGCAAGGTGAACCCCAGGTCGGTGATGCACAACTCGGGCAGGCCCGCCCAAGTGCCGATGCGGCAGAACGCGCGGTAGGTGATGAATTGCGGGTCGCGAGCAGCCAGCACGACCTCCTCGAACACGAATCGCTTGAAGATGAAGGCCAGCACGAAACCCACGGCCACGGCAATGGCCGACCGCACCAGGGTCCATCGGAGCTCCTCCAGGTGCTCCAGGAAGGTCATTTCATTGCCAGCCCTTGCCAATCGCGGGGAAACGGCCCATGAGGCCCGGCCAAAGATAACCGGGGCCATTCGCCAACTCCTCGAAGGCAGCGCCAATTATCAACGCGCGGATCGGACGCACGTGCTTAACGAACGTTGGGATGGCATGGATTGTTGAATGATGCGGCCGCTGTACATTCGAGCGTTCAAAATAACGCGGTCGAGGCACCGGCCGCACTATTCATGATGATCAACATCGACCTGACGCCCAAAGCGGCGCTCGAGCAGTTCTTCGGCTTCAAGAAGTTCAAAGGCGAGCAAGAGGCCGTCGTCCAAAGCGTCCTCGATGGGCGCAACACCTTCGTGATCATGCCCACTGGTGGAGGCAAGAGCCTCTGCTACCAGCTTCCCGCCATCATGATGGAAGGGACCGCCATCGTGGTGAGCCCGCTGATCGCCCTGATGAAGAATCAAGTAGATGCCCTTCGCGGCTTCAGCGACCAGGAGGGCGTAGCGCATTTCCTCAACAGCTCCCTCACCCGGAACGAGGCCCTGCGCGTGCGCGAGGACATCGCCGCCGGGCGCACCAAGATCCTGTACGTGGCGCCGGAGAGCCTCACCAAGAAGGAGAACACGGAGTTCCTGCGCGACATCAAGATCAGCTTCTTCGCCATCGACGAAGCGCACTGCATCAGCGAATGGGGCCACGACTTCCGGCCGGAGTACCGCCGACTGCGGACCATCTTCAACGAAATCCAAGGAGTTCCAGTCATCGCCCTCACCGCCACGGCCACCGAGAAGGTGCAGGAAGACATCCTGAAGAACCTCGATATCCCCGATGCCGTGGTGTACAAGGCCAGCTTCAACCGGCCCAACCTCAACTACGAGATCCGCCCCAAGAAGGACGTGCAGCGTGAGATCATCCGCTTCATCAAGCAGAACGCCGGCAAGAGCGGCATCGTCTATTGCCTCAGCCGCAAGAAGGTGGAAGAGACCGCCCAGATGCTCAACGTCAACGGCATCAAGGCTCTTCCCTACCACGCCGGCATGGACGCCAGCCAGCGCGCCAGCCATCAGGACCAGTTCCTCATGGAGGATGTGGACGTGATCGTGGCCACCATTGCCTTCGGCATGGGCATCGACAAGCCCGATGTGCGCTTCGTGATCCACCACGACATCCCCAAGAGCCTCGAGAGCTATTACCAGGAGACCGGTCGCGCCGGACGCGATGGCGGCGAAGGCAAGTGCGTGGCCTTCTACAGCTACAAGGACATCGAGAAGCTCGAGAAGTTCCTGCAGGGCAAGCCCGTGGCCGAACAGGAGATCGGGCGCCAGCTGCTGGCCGATACCGTGAGCTTCGCCGAGACCAGCATGTGCCGCCGCCGGTTCCTTCTCTACTACTTCGGCGAAGTGTATGACAAGGACAACTGCAAGAGCTGCGACAACTGCCTGAACCCGCGCGAGCAGTTCGAGGCCAAGGACGACCTGGCCCTGGTGCTGCGCGCCGTGAAGGAGAGCAAAGAGCGCCACCGCTCCAAGTTCATCTGCGACCTGCTCACCGGCACCGAGACCAGTGAGATCAAGAACTACAAAGGCGATAAGCTCAAGGTCTATGGCGAAGGTGAGGGCGAAGGCAAGGACAACCACTACTGGATGGCCATCGTGCGCCAAGCCGTGGTGGGCGGCTTCCTGCACAAGGACATCGAGACCTACGGCAATCTGAGCCTCACCGAGACCGGCAAGAAGTTCATGGCCAAGCCCGTCTCCATCAAGTTCGTGAAGGAGCGCGACTACAGCGACTTCGAGGGCGGCGTGGACGACGAACCGATCGTGCGCGCGGGCGCTGCGGCCGATGAGAAGCTCATGGCCATGCTCAAGGACCTGCGCAAGCAGCAGGCGCACAAGTTGAAGCTGCAGCCCTGGGTGCTCTTCCAGGACCCCTCACTGGAGGAGATGACCATGCGCTATCCGATCACCATCGATGAGCTCACGCAGATCACCGGCGTAGGGCCCGGCAAGGCGCAGAAATTCGGGAAGCCCTTCGTGGACCTGATCGCCAAGTACGTTGACGAGAACGACATCGAACGCGAGGCCGAGGTTACCGTGCGGAACGTGGTGAACAAGAGCATGAATAAGGTGCATATCATCCAGAACATCGATAAGCGCATCCCGCTCGAATCCATCGCACGCAGCAAGAACCTGAGCATGCCCGCTTTCCTCACCGAGCTTGAGAGCATCGTGATGAGCGGCACCAGGCTCGACATCAACTACCAGCTCAACGACATCCTCGAGGCCGACTCGCAGCAGGACATCATGGACTACTTCCGCAACGCCGAGACGGACGACATCGAAGCCGCCCACCAGGAGTTCGAGGGCGACTACAGTGAGGAGGAGCTGCGCATGATGCGCCTGAAGTTCATGAGCGAGGTGGCCAATTGAGGGAGCTTTATGCTTCGCTCCGTTCGCAATGATCTTTTGAGTGCAGGGCAGGTTGGGGGTCGCAGGTTGAAGGCCAAACGAGCTCAAGCGATGCAAACATGAGCCCTGATGAACTCGGCCTCGTTGCCAAGCATGTGATGAAGCTGCTCGTTGAGCGGCGATTCGATGAATTGGAGGAGGCTTCGGGCGGCGCTGGCCTCAGTGGCGGCGACATCGAAGGCGCGGTGGACGACATCGGCGCTTCTCTCGTGATGCCCGCGGAGAACGTCTGGCGTGAGCTCAGGCCGCGAGCCGTGCGCAACGTGCCCGATGCCTACGAGCTCAGCCTGGACCTATGGACCAAGGGTGGTCGCTCCGGAAGCACCGTGGAACTCATGGTTCAGCTGCGGAACGCAAGTCCGGTGGTCGTGGTAGAGGACATCATCGTGGGGTAGGGCTCAGTCCCGCAGTTCCGCCAGCGCCCCCAACGCCATCATACCCGCCCCTATTACCAGCGCATCTTCATCCACATCGAAAGCCGCCGTGTGCAGGCCGCTCTGTGTGCCGGGCTTCGCGGGGTTGCCGGTGCCCAACCGGAAGAAGCAGCCGGGCATCACATGCGTGTAGTAGGCGAAGTCCTCAGCGCCCATGCGGATGTCCATGTCAACGACATTCTCCGCGCCAACGAGGCCAACGGCCACGCTACGCATCCGAGCGGTGAGCTCGGGATCGTTCTTCACCACGGGTGATCCCTTCACCAGCCGGAATTCGCATTCGCCGTTCATGCAGTGCGCCACTTCGCTCGCCACGCGCGGCAGCAACTGGTGCAGGCGCGCGCGCAGATCCTCGTTGAACGTGCGCAAGGTCCCGTCGATCCTCACGGTATCCGGAACGATGTTCGTCGCGCCGTCCGCGATCAGCTTGCCGAAGCTGATCACCATGGGCTCGCCTTTGGGCACGATGGAACGGGCCTCCTCGTAGAGCCTTGGCAGCAATGCAGCTGTGATGAGGATCGGATCCACGAGCTTGTCGCGCTGCGCGGCGTGCCCTCCCCGGCCCTTCACGTTGAGGTAAAGCTCATCGGCAGCGGCCATGAAAGGACCACTGCGGAAGCCGACCTTGCCCACGGGCAATTCGGGCGTGACGTGCTGCCCGATGATGCCTTGCGGCTTCGGATCGATGAGCACGCCTTCCTTCACCAGGAGCGAAGCGCCACCCGGCTCCTTTTCCTCGCCCGGCTGGAACACGAGCATCACGTTTCCGCTCCATTCGCTCCGCATCCGGTGCAATGCGATGCCCGCGCCGAGCACCATGGCGGTGTGCGCATCATGGCCGCAAGCATGCATCACGCCCGGATTCAACGAGCAGTAATCGGGTTTGCCCAGCTCAGTGATCGGCAGCGCATCCAGATCGGCGCGCAAGGCGATGCAACGATTGCTCGCAGACTTTTCTCCGCGCACAACGGCAATCAAGCCTGTTCCCTTCGCATCAGGCGAGAGCTTGGCAACCCCCGCGCGCACTTCCATGCCCTCCGCCTTTAGCACCTCGGCCACGAAGGCCGCCGTGCCGTGTTCTTGGAACGAGAGCTCCGGATGCTGGTGCAGGTGCCGGCGCCAGGCGATCATGTCCGCATGCAATGCGGCGATGGCCTTATCGATGTCGGGCATCACTTGCCGAGGATGAGCTTGATGGCCACGAAGAGCATCACCACGCCGAAGACGCGCTTCACGGTATCGGCTGGCAGCGACAGTGCGCCCTTGCTGCCGAAATAGCCGCCTGCGACGAAGGCCGCAGCGATGATGCCCACCACCTTCCAGTCGATCATGCCTTCCTTCCAGTAGTTGCGCACAGCCAGGAACACCACGGGCAGCATGAGCACCGCGAGGCTGGTGCCTTGGGCCTGGTGCTGATCGTAATGCAGGAGCCAGATGAGCGCCGGCACCATGATTATGCCGCCTCCCACGCCCACGAAGCCGCTTAGGATGCCCGCAAGCAGGCCGACGATGATGAGCAGGCCGATGGTCTGCGCGTCGAGCTGCATCAGATGTCGAGGCTGAGGGAGAAGTGGAACACGCGAGGCAGTCGAACGCCATCATCGATGCCCCAGGCCCAATCGGCGCGCACGAAGTAGCCGAGCAGCCGCGTCCGCAGGCCGAAGCCGTAGCTGGCGAGGATGGGCTCGCGGGTGCTGTTGAGCGTGATGGTGAGCGGATTGCGCTGGATAACGAGGCGATTGAAGCTGTTGTCCTCGGCGTAGGGGTCGCTGCCGGTCCAAGCCGAGCCGATATCGCTGAAGACCGCCACCTGCATGTGGTTGATGAAATCGGAGCGGATGGGACGGTTGAGCAGGTAGCGGAAGATGGGCACGCGCGCTTCGTTGTTGATCACGGCGAAGCTGGTGCCGTTGCGCGCATTGTAGAAGAAGCCGCGCATGGGGGTGCTCAGCGTCTGGTACTGGTAGTTCTGCGTGAAGTCGATGGGGATGCTGGGGTCGAAGCGCGCGAACATCCAGTTGTCCACGCCGCCGAGGAAGTGCAGGATGCGGCGGCTGCCCAGCGATGAGGCCCCGGCGATGCGGGAGACCCAGATCAAATCGCGGTGCAATCGCATGGAGTGGCGCAGATCGGTGCCCAGCACCTGCATGTCGCCCTTGCGCTCGGGGTGCTGGTAGTATTCACCGAAGACCTTCAGCTTCCAACCGGTCCAGAGGTTGAGTCCGCGCGGCATGGAGCTGTCGTAGATCCATTCGAGCTTGGCGCCGGCCATGTGGTCCACTTCGTTGGGTGTTGCGAGGCTGAGCGGGTCGATGCTCTGCTGCACGAAGCGGTCGTGGCGGTACATGATCGAGGCGCGCACGCTGGCGAGCTCGCTGAAGGGCCAGCTCAGCTGGTAGCGCACGTTATGCGAATGCACCTTCACGATGCCGTCGCGATTCAGGCCCTGGAAGGCCTGGCGCTGGAAGGAGATGCGCTTGTCGAGGCGGTGCTTGAGGTTCTCGTAGGCGAGCAGGTAGTCGTTGTTGTTCAGGTCGAGCGCGAGCCGGAAGCCCCCCACCACGCGGTGGTCCTCGAAGAGGTCGTGCGCGGCCATGCGCGTGAGCCCGCTAAGCCCGGGATTGATGCCGGCCTGGCCGGTGAAGGGCTGGTAGAACTGGTTGCTGTAGCTGTTGTCCACCTGCGTGACCACGCGGTCGATGGTGAAGTTGAGGTTGTAATTCCGCTGCTCGGGATAAGCGAAGGCCTTCTGGGCGCTGTCAGGTTGCGCTTCCGCGGGCCTCGGCTTTGATTGCGCCTGCGGCATGTTCGGTGCCTGGGCCCCGGGAACCTCATCGCTGAAGACATAGCGCCTCACATCGAAGCCTCCTTCGCCCTCGCCACGCGGATGCTGCGGCTTCACCTTCACCACCGCGCCTTGCTCGTCGGCGAGCGCTTGGGACGTGCCGCGGCGCTGCGCGGCTGCGGTGTCGATCGGCAGTCCGAAGGCGCTCATGCGGCCGCTCTCGTTCACGCGGCCCTGGTAGAACCTGTATTTGCCGCCGCTGAGCTGGAGCGCGGTGAGGCGGCCTCGGTCACTGCGGACAAATTGCTCGAGCAGGCCGCGCTTCAGGTCGGTGAGCCGTTCCTCCACCGTGAAGTAGCGGTAGTGGATCGTGGTGTCGATATGGCTGATGGTGCTGTCGTAACGCACGCGGAAGCGGTTGGCCACGCCGTCTTCATCGCTCAGGTAGGTGTAGCCCGTGCTGTCCAGCTGGAAGGGCTGCGATTCGCTGATGCCTGGCGTAGCGGTGAGCCGGGTGAGCACGGACCAACGGCGCTCCATGTCCAGGAGGAAGAGGTCCTTGTGGCCGCGCTTCGCCACGATGTCCTTCATCACGCGCAAGGTGTCGTCGGTGCGGTCGCTGCTGAAGATCACGCGGCGCCCGCCATCCACGAAGCGCGGCTCGAGGTCATCCCAGGGATCATCGGTGAGGGGATCGCTGCGGTTGGCCAGCACGTTGAACAAGTAGAGGTCGGTTCGGCCGGCGCGCACGCCGCTGAGCACCATGGTGCGGCCATCAGGGGCGTAGTCCATGCTCAGCACTTTCTCCAGCAGGAGCATGTCGCGCTCGGAGGTCTTGCGATCGTCGAGGGTGTAGGTGCGGAAGCGCAATTCGCCCTTGCGCTCCACCACGTAGCTGAGGGCCTTGCTGCTGGGGTGCCAGGCCAGCACCGGGTAGCTTCGATCGATGATCCGGTCGATCTTCTTCTCGCCCTTGATGATGCGGCTAGTCTTGCCTGTGGCGATCTCGCGCAACCACACCTTGTACTGGCCCATCTCATTGCTGGTCCATGCCAGCCAACGGCCATCCGGGCTCTGCTGGAGCTGCGCGTAATGGCGTTGGCGCTTGGTCCTGATGGGAATCTGCTCCAAGCTGTACTCCTGCCGGTAGCGGTCCTCCTCACCGAAGCGGCTGCGGTAATGCTCGAGGCATTCGGAGATCAAGGTCTTTAGCGAGACCCCCAGCACATAAAGGAACCCGCTCTCGGCGTTGCGGCTCACGCGGGTCATGTACAGGATGTTGGGGATCACCGCTGGGCCATACACCTCGGCCACATAGCGCCAGAGCATGTGCCCGGCCATGCGGGCATCCTCGCCCTCGAGCCGGTTGAACTTGTCGTAGCGCCCGCTCATCACGGCATCGCGCACGCGGTTGGCGGTGGCCGCATCCCAACGGCGGCCGTGGTAGCTGATGATGCCTTGCGTGTACCAGTCGGGCAGGGAGAGGAAGGTGCTGCTTCGCAGGATCTCGCGCCAGTTGCCGCCGAACATCATCTGATCGATGATCACGTGCGCAATGCCGGAGCGGATCTGCTGGTCGAGCAGCGAATGATCCCCCTCGAAGTACACGAAGATCTTGGTGCCCACGATGCGCGTGAGGCCGCCGATGTTGGTCTGGTCGGTCATGCCTTCGAGCCCGATGTTGCTCTGACGGAAATCAGTGAGCGAGTTGTACACGATGAATTGAAGGCGCTCGTCGATCGCGAAGTCGAAGGCGTTCTGAAGCTCCGCCAGATGGCGCTGAGCGGCCTGCGCGGTGAAGCGCGCGATGTCCCGCCCATCGGTGTAGAAGTACACCTCCATGTTCTGGAAGCGGTATTGCTGCCAGAAGAACTCCTGGAACTGCACCCGGTTCTTGCCATACTCCTGCTGCGTGCCCTGATAGAATTGAGCGCGCGCGCCGGTCGGCAGCACGGACAAAAGGAGGATGGCGATGACGTTTCGCACGATGATCGAACGGGCGGCTGAAGGTAGCACCTTTGCAAGCCTCGGCCCGTCCGCTCCTTGTGGCCGCGCTCCCGCGCAATCGCCCTTTCTACCAATGCTCAAAGTCCAGTCGTTCACTTTCAATCCATTCCAAGAGAACAGCTACGTGATCCACGATGGGGAGCGAGCCATCCTCATCGACCCCGGTTGCTGGAATACAGCCGAGGAGCGGGAGCTGAATGATTGGCTCTCCGTGAACAAACTCACCCCCGAGCGCCTGATCCTCACCCACGCGCACATCGACCACGTGCTAGGCTGCGCATGGGCGCATGACCGCTTCGGACTGCTGCCCGAACTTCACATGGCCGACCTTGAATTGCTTCGGCTCGCCCCCCGCCAGGGCCAGCTATACGGCGTGGCCTGCCAGGCCTCACCGGAGCCTGAGCGCTTCATCGCCGAAGGAGACATCGTCCGCATCGGTACCGATGAACTGCGCGTGCTCTTCGTGCCGGGTCACGCGCCGGGTCACATCGCCCTGTTCTCCGAGGCCGAGCGCTTCGTGGTCGCTGGCGATGCGCTCTTCCAAGGCAGCATCGGACGAACCGACCTTCCCGGCGGCGACTACGAAACACTCATCCGCAGCATCAAGGAACAGCTCTTCCCTTTAGGCGACGATGTGGTGGTGCATTGCGGGCATGGTCCGGACACCACGATCGGCAGGGAGCGGAGGATGAATCCATTCTTGCGCTGAACGAGAAGTGGCGGCGAGTTCCAACTTGTCGCTCGCGAACCCAAGGCTTGCCACTAATACTAGGGGTGGTAGCTGTCCGGCTTGTACACCTTCCGTCCGCGCTCGAGCTCGTTGTGCTTGATGGGCGGCGGGCAATCGAAACCGTTGCGGGCGCGCAGGAAGAGGAAGCGCACGCTGAGGATGAGCGGGCGGTACCGGCTGCTGAACCATTGCAACTGGCCGAAGCCCTGATCCTGCGGCACCACACTGAAGAAGGGCGTCTCTATGGCGGGGATCACGAGCATGCGGCCGGTGACCTTGAAGCCATAGCCCAGCTTCACATGCGCTTGAGCGATCACATCGGGCGGGAAGGCGTGCTTGTTGAGGAAGGGGTCGCCGGTGTGGGAATACTCGCTGCCCAAGCGCAAGTCGGCATTCGCGCCAAGGCTCAACTGAACGAACTGGTAATCGCCCGTGGGGAAGAACTTGTTGGCGTTGAAGGCAAGGGTGAGCAATCGCTCCGCGAAATAGCCTTCACCAGCCAACGGTGCGATGGTATCGCCGCGAAGCAGCGTGCCGGTGTACGATTCAGCGCCCCGGAGATTCTTGTAGGCCACACCGAGGTCGAGGTAGTCGATGATCACCGGATCGCGCGTGTACCACGTGGCGCCTGCTTCGAGGTAGAGGCCCAGCTTGCCGCTCGGATCGTAGGTGGCCATGTAGCGGAGGCTGTCATCCCGGAAGACCTCCTCCTCTGTGTTCTTGAAGCGAGGCAGCGTGTAGGTGATGCCCGGCCCCACGAACCAGCCGATGCGCTTGGCCTGCCCATTGAGCGGGATGAGGTCCGGGCGGCGGCGGCTCATGGGCTGGGCGAGCAGCTCCAGCACAGTGGCCTGTGATAGCAGGATGAGGAGCGCGATGCGAAGCATGGACGAAGGTGGCACGGTGCGCTGCGGAAGAACGCGCTAAGAGGCGCGAAAGTGTGAACGCGGGGGTGTGGGGATCATCCTTTCATGCGCCGAGGATGCTGTCACGCATCGAAAATGTCCGAGACCTGAATCGTTCCACGTACCACCCGATAGATGACCTTGAACTTCCCCGCAATCGCTCTTCTGTATCGAATGCCATCCTCTGGAATCGCGAGGAGATCCTCATAGGCGCCGTAGCCAGGGTGATCGCCGATGTATCGAAGAATTGTCTTCACTTCTGCGACACGCTTGGCAACTTCACGGCGCGTCATGTATGTCCGATAGATCGACAGCGACTCGCGGAAGCGCCGCATCGCCTCCGGCGAAACGATCACCTTCATTTCTGCGCGCGCTTCGTGTCGGCGATTGGTGCTCGCTTGGAACGCGCTTTAGCCTTCTTGTTCGTGACTGGGAACAACTCATCCAGCGCGGAATCCATCTGCTTCTCGAACCGGCTCAATGGAATACCCTTGCCAGCGGCGAACTCACGCTCGGAAACTGCCACTGCATCACGCATGCTGCTCGCCGTTGAAGCGGCACCCGCTGACTTAGCCTTTGCTGCAACCGGTTTGCCATAAGCAGCAACGGGCTCGGATACAACAGTCGCATCCTCCGTCAGTATCCGATATGCCAGCTCCAGTTTGCATGCATCTTGCTCCTTATCGATCAAAGCCTTGATCTTCATCTTGAGCGCGGCGGTGGTCATGGCAACCTAGGTTGTCCAAATGTATGGACGCGCAAATAGGAACTCAGATAAGGCGCATCACCGGCCAGAAGGCGATGCAGACAAGCACGAGGAAAGCAGGCGCAAGCCAGGCAATGACCTTCCAGTTTCGCGCGACGTTTTCCCGGATTTCCCGAAGCTCCGCGTATGAATACACGTCCGGCCTAGTCGCCGGGTCGGGAAAGCGGTAGAACCACGCTGGGAGAATGAAAAAAACCGTACTTCATCTCTCCCCAAGTCACTCGCTTGCTGATGCTTCCTTCACTTTCCAACTGCTTCACATACCTCCGGAACATGCGCTTTTGCACTTCAGTATCGCGCACCATCAAGAGTAGTATCGCCCCAACAAAGAGCGCCACCACCAGCGATAGACCGTGAATCCAATTCATGATACCAAGGTCAGGCCTTGAACTCAAACAACCCCAACGCCACTTTCTCCACCTCCTCGCTCTCCCATTTCTCCTCGATGCCCGGCATCGCCAGCACCTGCTCCATGATGCGATCATGTCGTAGGCCTTCATCCCATGCTGTCTTGTAGCCGATGTCGCTGAACTTCACCTGGCTGTAGAGCGGGAGCCACTTGTCCGGATGCTTCGCTTGCAGGTGGCCTTCGATCTTCTTGCGCAAGATGAACTTCGGGTCGGCGACCAGGTCGCGCATCTCCACGAAATTGCGCAGCGAGAGGTCCGCGATGGCGTCGCCGTTGGGCTTGCGAGCCTTGTGGTAAGCGTCGAGAACGGTCCCCCAGTTGTCGTCGCCGTGCTGGTTGAGCAGGTCGTTGAGCACCTTGCAATCCTCGTAGCCCGCGTTCATGCCTTCGCCATAGAAGGGCACGATGGCGTGCGCGGCATCGCCGATCAGCGCCACCTTGTCCTTGTATGTCCATGGCGAGCAGCGGATGATGGCCAGGTTGCTCTGCGGGTTGCGGAAGTACTGCTCGGCGAGATCGGGCAGCATGGGGATGGCATCGCGGAAGTGTTCCTCGAAGAAGCGCTTCAGGTCGTCCTCGCCCTTGATGCGGTCGAAGGAGTATTCGCCCTCGTGCGGCATGAAGAGCGTCCCCGTGAATCCGCCGTCGGTGTTGGCGAGGCCCATCATCATGAACCAGCGGCGCGGCCAGATGTGCAGGCAATGCGGATCCATGCGCGGCGTGCCATCCGCATTCGGCGCGAAGGCGATCTCCTTGTAATCGTGCTCGATGTAGGTCTGGCTGAAGGTGAAGCGGTGCTTCATGAATTCCTGTCGCACCGCGCTGGGCGCGCCATCGCTACCGAAGACCACATCAGCAGACACAGCGCTCGCTTCGCCCGTGGCCTCGTTGTGGAAGGTGCAGGTGCCCGTCTCGAGATTCACGCTGGTGCAGCGGTGCTCGAAATGGAGCTTCACGTTGGGGAATCTCTCCGCTTCGCTGAGCATCACCTTGTTCAACTCGCCGCGGCTCACGCTGTGGATGGCGCGCTCGTCGATGCTGTAGGGCAGTCGCGTGAGCTTGCCGTCGTGGTCGTGCGTCATGCGGGCATGCACGGGCACCACGATGCGCTCAACGGCCCCATGCACACCGGCGGCCTTCAACGCGGTCCATCCGCGGTGGCTCACCACCAGGTTGATGCTTCGACCCGCATACACGTTGCTCTTGCGCGGATCGGCCCTCCGCTCGAACACGTTGACCTTGTGCCCGCGCTTGGCCAGGAACACGGCCAGGAGGCTGCCGACCAATCCTCCGCCGACGATGGTGATGTTCTTCATGAAAGCGCCGCTTTGAGGATCTGTCCGAACCGCCACACGTCCTCGAACGAATTGTACATCGGCACCGGTGCGACTCGAATGACATTGGGCTCGCGCCAATCGGCCACCACGCCCTTCGCGCTGATGGCGTGGAACAGGTCCTTCCCCTTGCCGTGCGCCACGATGCTCAATTGGCAGCCGCGCTGCGCGATATCGCTCGGGGTGATGATCTCCAGATGCGCGCCAGCGCTCCTCGCGGCTTCGCCGATCACGAACGCCAAGTAGCCGGTGAGCCGTTCGCTCTTCATCCGCAGGTTCACGATGCCCGCGCGATCGAATTGCTCCAGCGCCGTGCGATGCACCGCCATGCTGAAGACCGGCGCATTGCTCACCTGCCACGCCTCAGCGGTATTCATGGGCTTGAAGGTGCGCTCCATCTTGAACCGCTCGTGCTTGTCGTGGCCCCACCAACCGGCGAACATCGGGAGGCCTTTGCCGTGATGCATTTCATGCACGAACGCGCCACCAACGCTTCCCGGACCACTGTTCAGGTACTTGTAGGTGCACCATGCGGCGAAGTCAACGTTCCACTCATTCAGCTTCAGATGCAGATTGCCGGCTGCGTGCGCGAGGTCGTATCCAGCGTATGCGCCAACAGCGTGAGCGGCCTTTGCGATCGCCGCCATATCGAATGCTTGTCCTGTGTAGAAGTTGACGCCACCGAAGCAAACGAGCGCGAGTTCATCGCCCAACTCATTGATGCGCGCGATGATGTCCTCGGAGCGCACCGTGTATTCACCGGCACGCGGCTGCACTTCGATCAGGTCGGTATCGGGATCACCGCCGTGAAAAGCAATCTGTGATGCGAAGGCGTACGTGTCGCTCGGGAACGGGCGCTGCTCGGTGAGGATCTTCTTCCGGCTCCCTTTAGGCTGGTAGAAGCTCACCAAGAGGAAGTGCAGGTTGCTGGTGAGCTGGTTCATCACCACCACTTCGCTCTCCTTCGCGCCGACAAGACGCGCCGTCATCGCTGTGAGTTCCTCGTGGTAGCTGTACCACGGGTGCTTGGCCTTCATGTGGCCCTCAACGCCGAAAATGGCCCAATCATCAAGCTCTTGCTTCAGCGAGCCGGCCGCGCCTTTGGGCTGCAACCCGAGCGAGTTGCCGGTGAAGTAGATGACGGGCTGGCCATCCTTCAGCGGGAAGTGGAACTCATCGCGGAAGGCGCGCAGCGGATCGGAAGCGTCCTGCGCGCGGGCGAATTCGAGCGTGTTCTGGAAATCGTTCATGCAGGCTGCCAAATTAGGATCCGAGGGTGCGCGGCTGCTGATGCGCGTCAGAGCGTGCCTCCAAGCAGGGCCAGCAGGGGGATGAGTGCGATGGAAGCATCCAACAGGAGCCAATGGGACCAATGACGCGAGGTCGTCGACCGCATGATCAGGAAGCCAGGCATAACAAGGCCGATGAGCGGAAGCACCAAGGACCAATCCGTTTCGGGCCGTGCATCGATGGGGTGTGGGTAACCGGAAAATGACAGGCTCACCAAGAGCATCATCGTCAGCGGCATCAGCAACATCAGAGCGAGCACTCGCGCAGTGCGGGGCCCGAGCAGCTGCGGCAGTGTGCGAAGGCTGGGGTAATCAACTGCCGCATCGCGGCAATCGAAGGCGATGGCGATGGCCCAATAGAAACCGATGAAAACCGGGATGAGGATCGGCTCCAAGTTGAACTTGTGGCTGGAGGAGGCCAGCAGCACCGTGCCCGCCGCCCACACCCAGGCCACGACCAAGGATTTCAAGCCGGGCACGGAGCGCAGGCCGATGGCCCGGCCACCCATGCGAAGCGGGGTGACATAGAGCAGCGCCGGCAGGATCACCGGCCACAGGTGGACGAGCGCTTCAATCAACTCATCAAGCAAGAGGATCAGCGCCAACAAGGCGCCCACCACTGCCATTGCGCCCATCGCTTTCGCATTGCTCCGGAACCAAACGAAAAGCGGCACCTCACTCAGTGCATCATCCTTCGCTCGAATCAAACGCGCGAGGCCATAAAAGGCCAACGTCGCGAAGAAGGCCGCCGCGCTTCGACTCCAAGAACCGTCTCCGGACCACTCCACACCGATCCACCACACTTGCAATGCAGCGCCCAGCGCCAGCACCACATGCCCATAGACCATGAACCGAAGCACCGGGTTCTTGATCTCGGGTTCCATGGTCAATCGTAGCCTTCGAGGTTCGGGTTGATGATGAATTGCCGCACACTCACGCCCACAGCGATGCCGGCTGCTGTGCTCAGCAAGGAGCGCAGCACGCGCTTGGTGCGGCCCACCTTCGCATAGCCGTAGGCATAGTTCGGCTCGCCTTCGAGGTAGGGGTCGGTGAGCGAGCCTTTGGTGACATGCACGCGCGGCAAGGCCATGGCCCCGGCATAGATCGGCGGCAGGAAGAGCGCATTCACCTCCAGGTTCAGCGCAATGCTGGCACCGGCGCCCACCAGGAAGCCGCCCCAGGTGGCGAAGCGCGGCTTATAGCCGCTGTGGGCATCCTGCTCGCCCTTGATGAACCACCGCATCTCCTGAATGGAGAGCTCGTTGCCGAAGACGGTGTCCTGGAAGTACCAGATCTTCTCGCGGCCCAGGGTGTCGGTCACGCTGAAGACGCTCTCGGTCGGTTCCGCGCGCTCCTTCCGTTTGCCATTGCGCCCGAGCTCCTCATAGCGAACCTCGAAGGTGCTCTGCCCAAGCACGCGCGCCTCGATGATCTGCCCGTTCATGAGCAGGATCCGGTCAGTACGGAAAGGTTCAATCTGCGCACGGCTCAAGGAAGTGCTGGCGACGGCCAGCGAGAGGATCAGGAGCCGCATCATGGGTGGCCAAATGTATCTGCCATTCGGCAGGGAGGTCCGAAAGCCGCTCCCTGCTCCGGGTATATTCGCCCCGCTTTTCAGCACACCCCCATGAACGTTGTCAGCTACCAGGAGCGCCACATCGGACCGAACGCCGAAGAGACCGCGGCCATGCTCAAGGCCATCGGCGTGTCATCGTTGGATGAACTCATCGACCGCACCGTGCCCAAGGGCATCCGCGCGAAGAATGCGCTCGACGTGGGCCCGGCCATGACCGAGCTGGAATACCTCGAGCACATGCGCGACCTGGGCCGCGGCAACAAGCAGTACCGCAGCTACATCGGCTTGGGCTACAACGGCACCATCGTGCCGCAGCCCATCCTGCGCAACATCCTGGAGAATCCCGGATGGTACACGGCCTACACCCCCTACCAAGCGGAGATCTCGCAGGGCCGCCTCGAAGCGCTGTTGAATTTCCAGACGATGTCCAGCGACCTCACTGGACTGCCCATCGCCAATGCATCGCTCCTGGATGAGGCCACGGCCATCGCTGAAGCCATGCACATGCTCTACGCCGCGCGGCCGAAGGAGCTGGCCAACGCGCACAGGTTCTTTGCCGACAAGGGCCTCTACCCGCAGAACATCGATGTGCTGAAGACCCGATGCGCGCCCATCGGCGTGGAGCTCGTCGTTGGTGACGCGAAGGACCTCGACCCCGCCGATGGCTACTTCGGCCTCGCGCTGCAATACCCGGCGATCGACGGCAGCGTGAATGATTACCGCGCGTTGGTGAGCAAGGCGAAAGCCGCTGGCGTGAAGACGGCCGTCTGCGCCGACCTGCTATCGCTTGTGCTCCTTGCGCCTCCGGGCGAGTGGGGCGCCGATGTGTGCGTGGGAAACAGCCAGCGTTTCGGCGTGCCCATGGGCTACGGCGGTCCGCATGCCGCCTTCTTCTGCTGCAGCGACGAATACAAGCGCTTGATCCCGGGCCGCATCATCGGCGTGAGCCAGGATCGCCGGGGCAAGCAGGGCCTGCGCATGGCGCTGCAAACGCGGGAGCAGCATATCCGCCGCGACAAGGCCACCAGCAACATCTGCACGGCGCAAGCGCTGCTCGCAGTGATGGCCGGCATGTACGCGGTCTATCACGGCCCCGAAGGCTTGAAGCGCATCGCCCGAAACGTCCACGCGCATGCGCGCTCGGTGGCCGAGGCGGCGAAGGCGATCGGCTACACCGTTGCGAACGGCTCGTACTTCGATACCATCACCCTCGCTGGCGTGAAGGATGTGAAGAAGCTGCGCGATGCGATGGAGGCGAAGGGCATCAACCTGCGCTACGAGGGCAGCAACGCGAGCATCACCCTCGACGAAACAGTGCGCCCTACGGATGTAAGCGACGTGATCACTGCGCTGGCCGAGGCCGCTGGCATGAAGGCGCCTGTCAGCGCTGGCAATGGCGCCAGCACAAGCGTTCCCGCCGATCTGCAGCGCAAGAGCGATTTCCTCACGCACCCGGTCTTCAACACGCACCATTCCGAGACCGATCTCATGCGCTACATGAAGCGCTTGGAGAACAAGGATTTCTCGCTCGTTCATGGCATGATACCGCTCGGCTCATGCACCATGAAGCTGAATGCGGCCGCCACCCTTTGGCCCATCACGAGGCCTGAATGGGCCTACATCCACCCCTTCGCGCCAGTGGAACAGGTGAAGGGCTACCAGCAGGTCTTCTCGGAGCTGAGCGAACAGCTCGCCAAGGCCACGGGATTCACAGCCGTATCGCTGCAACCGAACAGCGGTGCGCAAGGCGAATACGCCGGCCTTCTGGTGATCCGCGCCTACCACGCGGCGCGCGGCGATAAGCACCGCAACATCGCGCTGATCCCCAGCAGCGCGCACGGCACCAATCCCGCCAGTGCAGTCATGGCCGGCATGCAGGTGGTGGTGGTGAAGGCCGATGGCGAAGGCCATGTGGATGTGGCCGACCTGAAGACGAAGGCCGAACAGTACAAGGACACGCTGAGCTGCTTGATGGTGACCTACCCCAGCACGCACGGCGTTTATGAGGAGAGCATCAAGGAGATCACGAGCACCATTCACGCCAACGGCGGGCTGGTCTATATGGATGGCGCCAACATGAATGCGCAAGTGGGACTGACAAGTCCCGGTGAGATCGGCGCTGATGTGTGCCACCTGAACCTGCACAAGACCTTCGCGATCCCGCATGGCGGAGGCGGCCCCGGGATGGGCCCCATCTGCGTGAACGACAAGCTGAAGCCCTTCCTGCCCGGCCATCCGGTGATCAAGACCGGCGGAGAGCAAGCCGTTCCTGCCGTGAGCGCTGCACCATGGGGCAGCTCGCTCATCCTGCTGATCAGTTACGGGTACATCAAGATGCTCGGCGGCGAGGGCCTCACCGATGCCACGCGCTACGCCATCCTGAACGCGAACTACCTCCGCGCGAAACTGGAGAAGCACTACCCCATCCTCTACGTTGGCAGCCAGGGCATGGTGGCGCATGAGATGATCCTCGATTGCCGCGACTTCAAGCGCGCGGCCGGCGTGGATGTCAGCGATGTAGCCAAGCGGCTGATGGATTACGGCTTCCATGCGCCCACCGTGAGCTTCCCGGTGGCCGAGACGCTCATGGTGGAACCCACCGAGAGCGAGAGCAAGGCCGAGCTGGATCGATTCATCGAAGCCATGATCAGCATCCGCCAAGAGGTTGCTGCCATTGAGCAGGGCAAGGCCGACAAGGCCGATAACGTGCTGAAGAACGCGCCGCACACCAGCGAAGAAGTGTGCGCCAACGAATGGAGCCACCTCTACTCGCGCGAGCAGGCCGCATTCCCGGCGCAGGTGAACCGCGAGTGGAAATACTGGCCCACCGTGAGCCGTGTAGATAATGCCTTCGGCGATCGCAACCTCATCTGCACCTGTCCGCCGATCGAGGAGTACATGACCGTGGAAGCCTGATGCGGAGCCTGGTCCTTCTGCCCTTGGCGGCTCTTGTGCTCGGGCAAACCGCATCCGCGCAATCGCGCCAATCCACCTGCTTTTGGAGCGAGGACTTCGAGCAGGGCATTCCTGCGGATTGGAGCACGAATCAGGTCGAACGGCAGACTTCCTCCGGCACCGGCCTCGGCGAATTCGTACCGGCATTCTCAGCCGGAACAGCAATCGATGCCAACGCTGGCGGCTTCTTCCCGGTACCTGATGCGCCGGTGGGCAACCGCTTCGCCATGGCGAATGATGATGCCCCGCCTTGCAATTGCGACCTCGATTCAGCCGTGCTTGCCACACCAAGCATTGACCTCACCGGCCTCTTCGAAATTGCGCTCGATCTGCGCGTGCATCACACCCGTGCGCTCGGCGGCGGCGAGGCCCGCATCGACTTCAGTGCGAACGGCGGCGAATGGCAGCTCTTCGAGATGATCCCCTCCGGCGCTGGTTGGCAGCAACTCACCTATACCATGTCGCTGCTCGGCGGCATCAGCGATCTGCGCTTGCGTTTCCAATGGAGCGACAGCGCGAATTGGGCCAGCGGCTTCGCCATCGACGACATCTGCATCCGCGAGCGCTTGGATCGTGACCTCGCAGTGACCGGTGCGCGCATGGGCGATGCCACTGCTTCGCCCTTCATTCCCGGATCCAATGGCCTTGGCTACCGCCTGCTTCCGTTGGAGCAATCGCGCGCCATGGCCATGAGCGTCGATCTGCACAATGTGGGCATGGCCCAGCTCTTCGGAGTGGCTGTCAGTGTGATCGCCACGCATGATGGCGTGGATCACGGCCCTTACAGTGCCTCGCTCGATTCGATCAACAGCGGCGAACGCGCAACGGTCGTGGTACAGACTGACTGGGCTCCCGATGCACTTGGCGAGGTAACCTACACGGCAACGGCTTCCTCATCCACGGGTGAAGACGATGCAACGGATAACATCGGGATGGCGGTGATGACCATGACCGGACCGGGCTGGAACGATGGCTACGGAGCAATGGCGTTGGATGCTGGTACGGTGCAAGGACACGCGCGCAGCGAATCAAACTTCATCGCCGCCGTTCGATTCGAGTTGGTGAATGAAGGAAGCACTGCCCAGGGCATCAGCGCGGTGCTCGACCCGGGCTCTGAGGTGGGCCAGGAAGTGCGGGGCATTCTGATGGATGGCAACTTCGCCTTCATCGACACCACGCTCAGGCACGCCATTACATCAGAGGACCTTGCGGATGCGACGCAAGGCCTGCCGCTTTACCTGCCGTTTCCGACCCCGCCTGCGCTCTCCGCGGCGGACCTTTTTGCGGGGCTCCAGCGCTTGGAAGGCACTGGTCAGGTAGGATTGCTCACCAGCGGCAATGGCCCTGTTGGAGCGGCCGCCTTCATGGAGGGGCCCAACTTCGATATCGATTGGCTCACCGCCATGCCCATGGTAAGGTTGCACCTGAGCGAGTACGGGGTGGGCGTTGCCGAGCGGCTTGGAACGCCATCGAGCAGGATCTACCCGGTGCCCGTGAGCGGGGCGGCCATCCTCGAGCATGATTTCCGGACCGGTGTCCAAGCGGAATTGGTCCTGCACGATGCAGCTGGCCGTGTTATCCGGAGATTCGGCCTTGGAAGGCTCCATGGGCGCCAGACCATCCCTTTCGACCTTTCCGATGTGCCCTCTGGAGCCTATTTGCTGCGCATCGGCGGGGATGGATCCGGGGTCACCCTTCCGTTGATCGTAGCGCGCTGAGCCGCTGACCCCTACCGACGTAGCCGCTTCCTGATCGGAACCAACCACAACCTGCATCAAGCCTACCATTGAACAACGCATCCCCGGCTCATCGTGTCTTTGAGCGACAGTCCTTAGCTTCGTGCCCCTTCGGACCAGAAAACCCAACACAACAATGAACAAACGTTACCTCCTGCTCCCAGCCCTGCTGATCGCTGGCGGCGCCATGGCCCAATGGGCGAATGGCGTCCAGGCCCGCAAGGATTTCCGCGCCGCGACGCCCTCGCGTGATCATATTCAAGCCATTCCTGCCCAGGAGAACGACAGCCGCGATGGCGGTGATGTGATCTGGAGCGAGGATTTCGCCAACGGACTTGATGGCAATAACGGCGTTGGCCCTTGGACCGTGAGCGGTCCCAATGGCGCGATCTGGCGCCGGAAGACCACCGGCCCGCTGGGCGCATACACAGCGGTCACGCAGATCATCGGCAGCACCACGGCAGCCAATGGCTTCATGATGTTCAACAGCGACAGCGCCAACTGTACCTGGGTGGGCAATACCCCAACGGCATTGCCGGCCGATCAATTCATCAACTGGGAGGGCAGCTTGGAATCGCCCGTGCTCGACCTGAGCGCGACGCCTTATGTGGAGCTCCAATTCCAGCAGCGCTTGCGTTATTGCTGCGACAACTCACCGCACTATGTCGAGGTGAGCACCGACGGCGGCGCTACCTGGCCGGAGCGATTCGCGGTAGGCGCTGACATCGCGGTGAACGCCGTGAGCCCCACGCAGACCCGCAAAGTGAACCTGACCTGCGCGATCCAGGGCAACCCCAGCAGCGTGAAGTTCCGCTTCCGCCACGATGGCGACATGGGCACGAGCCACTACCAGTGGCAGGTGGATGACGTGCAGATCGTTGAACTGTACGATGCGGATCTCCGTGTGTTGAGCGCGTCGACCAGTGCTTTCGACCTCGACTTGGCCCTCACCTACGATTCGCTCCGCTATTCCCTTTACCCCTTCAACCAGCTGCGCCCTGTTCCTTTGAACATGACGGTGCTGAATAACAGCACTATCCCGCAGGATGGCACTGTAGCCAACTTCACCGTGGCGCAAGGCGGTAATACGGTGCTGAATCAGGATCAGAGCCTGGGTTCTTTCCCGCTCTGCCCCGCCGAGCAGAAGGTGTGGATCAATCCTTCGTTCACGCCCCCCGCTGTGGCCGGCACCTACGACGTCACCTTCGGCATCTCTGCCACCAACCCGGATAACACACCAGCCGATAACAGCGCCATGGCCAGCTTCGGCGTGAGCCAGTATTTCTACGGCCGAGACCTGGGCGCCATCTCCAGCTTCGAGGACGGCGCCGGCGACGGCAGCGTGCTGATCCTGGGCAACACTTTCTATGTAGCAAACGCCACTGACTTGCATTCGGCTCGTGTGGCTCTGAACACCGGTTCGGAGATTGGCGCCATCATCACCGCCGAGCTGCGCGATGTGAACCAGGCTGACTTCCCGATCATCGCCACCAGCGAGGAAGTGGTGATCGCACAATCGATGCTCGGCGGCAACGGAAGCAGCAATTTCACCAACATCACCTTCAACCCGCCCGTTGCCCTCGACGCCCAGACGGACTACCTGCTCACGGTGCACTGCTACGGCAATATCCGGGTCGGGAACAGCGGCACCAGCGAAGAGCAAACCTCCTTCATCTACTACATCAGCCCCACGCAAGGCGAGGACTGGTTCTACACCACCACCACGCCGATGGTACAGATGAACTTCGACCCGACGGCCAGCGTGGGCACGCTCACGGCGGTTGACGGCGTTGGTCTGGGGCAGAACATCCCGAACCCCAGCCGCAACACCACCGTGATCCCTTACACCCTGGATAAAGGCGCCAGCGTGGTGATCGAGCTGCACGATGTGAGCGGCAAACTGGTGAAGCGCATCGCTGAGGGTTACCGCCCGGCTGGCAGCTACCGCAGCCAACTCAATGTGCAGGAACTCACCGAGGGCCTCTACCTCTACACCCTGCGCGCGGGCGATGTGACCGTGACCAAGCGCATGAGCGTGGAGCGCTAGATCCAGCAGAGCTATCCAGCAGAAGCCGTCTCACCCCAGTGAGGCGGCTTTTGCGTTGGCCCTATGCCGAACCGTTCAGCCCACCCACCCGCCTCCAACCCGGCATAGCCGGCCAACACACGGATTACTCAGGGCCCATGAAGCCACCATTCGTCGGGCTCGCAAGATTGGCAGCCGAACTGCCACGCTTCATCCCTTGGAAATCAGGTGACGCGTGGTTTCTTTGCACCCTAACCCCTCGTGGATCCCGAAAACCAAAAACGATGAAGAAGATCTACTCGACCCTGCTGCTCTGCGTGGCCATTGCCGGCACCGTGAGCGCGCAGAAAACCGCCTATCAAGGCCCCCGCTTCACCGCCAAGCCCTCACTCGATCCTGCTGTTCAAGTGGGGCCGTTGCTGGGGGGCGCGCGCAGCACCATCCTCTGGGAGAGCGATTTCTCCAATGAAGCCGACTGGTCGATCAGCAGCGACCACCAAGGCACCCTTCCGAACAACAACCAATGGGAAATCGGCGTTGGCATCGCTGGAACGGGAGACTACCCCACGCCTGCCATCCAGAGCCCCACAGCCGGCAATGGATATGCGATGTACGACTCCGATGGCTTCAACAACAACACGGCTAACCTGGAGCGCGCCAATCTGACCACGGCCAACTCGTTCAGCACCGCTGGTTATCCGAACGTTATCGTTGAATTCCAGACGCAATACAGGGAGTACAACAACGAGCAGACCTATCTGGTGGTGAGCACGAACAACACGGATTGGCCCACCACGCTTGAGCCTGGTTCGGACATCAGCGGCATGAGCAATGTGTTCTACGTGTTCGAGCCCGGTGAACTCACCCAGGGTGTTTCGCCCGGCAACCCCACCCTGCGACGCATCAACATCTCTGCAGCTGCTGGCGACCAACCTCAGGTTTGGGTGCGCCTGCTCTTCGTGGGCATCTGGGGCTACACCTGGTACGTGGACGATTTCAAGGTGATGGACCAACCCCCTTACGATTTGGTGATGGAGAGCGGTTTCTTGAGCCACACCGGCAACGGCGAGGAGTATGGCCGCATCCCGGAGAACCAGCTGAACCCCACGATGCAGATCGGCGGCAATTACCTCAACTTCGGCGTGAATGCCATGACCAACGCCACCGTGGCGATGAACGTTACCGGCCCGACCCCCTTCCTGAGCACCAGCAACCCTGTGAACCTTGCAAGCGGTGAGGCTGGGCTTTGGGATGAGAGCTTCATGTTGCCGGGCGCCTTGGGTGTCGGCACTTACAACGCGACCTTCGGGCTTGCCGCTACGGAGACCCCGCAGGAGGACGACACGGACAACAACACCTACCTGCGCAACTTCGAGGTGAACAACGATTGGTACACGCTCGATGGAATCGGCAACCACCCTGCCGGTTACGAATCATTGACCTCCACGGGCACCAATAGCTTCACGGATGCCGCCGATGGCCTGGTGCTCTTCAATTACTACGAGATCAAGACGGCCACCACGATCTACGGCCTCGAGATCGGCATCACGAACGCTTCGGATGAGGGCGCCTACTTCTTCCCGGCCATTTACGACACGGTGCTCAGCGCCGCAGGCCAGCTCGAAGCCCCGTTGTACGAGAACCAGAACGTCACCGAGATCAACGCCGGGCACATCGCCGACGGCAAGGTGACCGTGGCCTTCGAGACGCCCTATGTGATCCAGCCCGGTGGCTACTACGTGGGCGTGAAGATGTACAGCAGCGGCGGCACCACGAACATGCGTGTCATCGACGACCTCACCGTGCCCCAGCCCGGCCTGGCCGCTGGCATCGAGATCCCTCAGGATCAGGTGTACACCAACGGCAATGCCTACCACATCCGATTGGGCCTGAACCCCTCGATCGGGATCACCGAGGCCAACGACCTCACCGGCATCTCGATCTTCCCGAACCCGAGCGCCGACGGCTTGCTGCAGTTCCGTGCTGAGCAGGGCGGCAGCTTCACCATCCAGGTCACGGACATGCTGGGCCGCGAGGTGCTTAACACCCGCACCACCGGCAGCTCCACCCTTGACCTCCGTGGAGAAGCCGCTGGCGTGTACACCGTGCGCGTGAGCGACGGCAAGGCCAGCACCGCGCAGCGCGTGACGCTGAAGTAAGGGATAGTCCAGAACGAGGAAGCCCCCGATGCGTCTGCATCGGGGGCTTCTTCGTTCTGATGATCCCGCAGCCCGCCGGATCAGCCGCCCATGGCCTTCTTCACCTGCCGCATGAGGCTGCCGGCGAAGACGAACTCGTTGAGCTCCTTGTTGTCGCTGTTGAGAAGCTCTTCCCGGCTGCCCTCCCACCATTTGCGGCCCTTGTGGATGAAGAGGATGTGCTCGCCGGTCTCCATCACGCTGTTCATGTCGTGCGTGATCACCACGGTGGTGATCCCGGCCTCCTCGGTGATGTCCTTGATCAGGTCGTCGATCACGATGCTGGTCTGCGGGTCAAGGCCGCTGTTGGGCTCGTCGCAGAACAGGTATTGCGGCTCCATGGCAATGGCCCGCGCGATGCCCACGCGCTTCTGCATGCCACCGCTCAGCTCCGCTGGGAACAGCGCATCCTTGTCGATGATGCTCACGCGCTTCAGGCAACTGTGCGCACGATCGGCCATCTCGCTCTTCGGCATGGTTCCGAACATCCGCAGGGGGAACATCACGTTCTCGATCACATTGAGGCTGTCGAAGAGCGCGGAGCCCTGGAAGAGCATGCCGATGCGCTGGCGGATGAGGCGCTTCTCCTCGGGCTCCATGTCATGGAAGGAACGCCCCTCATAGAGCACGCGTCCTTCTTCGGGACGGTGAAGCCCCACCATGCACTTGGCCAGCACGCTCTTGCCAGATCCGCTGCGGCCGATGACCTGGTTCACCTTGCCTTTGCGGAATTCCGCATCAATGCCCTCTAGCACCTGCACGCTGCCGAACCGCTTGCCCAGGCCTTCGACCGTGATCATAGCAGCAGCATCTGCGTGAGGATCAGGTTGGCCAGCAGGATGGCCATGCTGCTGAATACCACGGCCCGCGTGCTGCTCACACCCACCTCGCGGGTGCCGCCCCGGGTGTAATAGCCCTGGTATGCGCTCACCGTGGCGATCAGGAAAGCGAAGACGACCGTCTTGATCAGCGCGTACACCACGTGGTACACCTTGAAATCGAGCTGGATGCCGGTGAGGAAGTCGTCGCTCTGCACGATGCCAGTCTGCACGCCCGCGAACCACCCGCTGAAGATGCCCAGGAACATGCTGATCATGACCAGGAAAGGGTTGATCACCATGGTGGCCACGATCTTCGGGAGTATCAGGTAGCCGGCCGAGTTCACGCCCATGATATCAAGCGCGTCGATCTGCTCCTTCACGCGCATGGAGCCGATCTCGGCAGCGATGCTGCTGCCCACTTTGCCGGCCAGGATCAGCGAGATCACCGTTGGGCTGAACTCCAGGATGGTGCTCTGCCGGGTAGCGAAGCCAACGACCCAGGCCTGGATCAACGGACTGTCGATGTTGGTCTTGGTCTGGATGGTGATCACCGCGCCCATGAAGGCCGAGAGCAGAGCCACGATGCCGAGGCTCTTGACCCCAAGCAGGTCCATCTCTTCCAAGGTACGCGACCAATAAAGGCTGAGGCGCTCTGGCCGCATGAAGGTCTCGCGCAGCAGCAGCATGTACTGGCCGATATGGAACAGGACGCCCACGCTGGAGGTGTGCGGCGAATGTAGGCCACGCCCATACGCGCATACCTTGGCGCCGCGACTCGATGCCCACGCCCGCCCGTTCGATCCTGCTTGCCCTCCTCGTGGTCCTATTGGCCACGGCCTGCGGAAGCCGCCCCCGGAAAACGCTCAAATACCGGAAGAAGCGCGGCTGCGATTGCCCGAGCTGGGGCCATTTGCGCCCCCCTGTTGATGACAGCCTGGCGTTCCCGGGGCCGCAGCTGGGCGAACCTAGCTGAGCGGCACCATGCCCCCCCGCGCGCACGCTCTCGACCTCCTGCGCCAATCCCTGCCAGAAGGCGCTTGGCCGCCCGTGCTCGATTGGCTGCGCGCGCATCCCGTGCGGATCCGGATCACGCGGGCACGCGCCACCAAATTGGGCGATTACCGCAACGACCGATCGGGCCGATCGCCGCGGATCAGCGTGAACGGCGACCTGAACCCGTATGCCTTCCTGGTGACGTTGGTCCACGAGTTCGCCCATCACGCCGTATTCATTGAGGCTCCCCGCGCCGAACCGCATGGCCACGAATGGCGCATGGCCTACAAGCGATTGATGCGGCCGTATTTGAGCCCTGCGGTATTGCCTCCCGATGTGCTGCTGGCACTCACCCTGCACATGGGCCGCCCTCCCGCGAGCAGCTGCGCCGACCCCCAGCTCATGCGCGCCTTGCACCGGCATGACCCCAAGCCCGGCCTGCACTTGGAGGATCTGCCCGAAGGGGCCATTTTCAGATACCGCAAGGCCCTCTACCTGAAAGGCCCCCGGCTCCGGAAGAGATTCAAATGCAAATGCCTGAGCGATGGGCGCTCCTTCCTCATGGACCCGTTGATCGAAGTCGGGACAACCAAACCGGAAACGCTTCACTTGCCTGAGCCGGAGCCGATACCTTGCGCGCCGCATGAGCAATGAGAATACCTGGTGCGTGATCATGGCAGGCGGCGTTGGAAGCCGCTTCTGGCCCATGAGCCGCACCGCATATCCCAAGCAGTTCCTCGACTTCCTGGGATTGGGGCGCACGCTCCTTCAGCAGACCTACGACCGATTCGTGCCCATCTGCGGCAAGGAGCGCATCCTGGTGGTCACCAATGATCGGTATGCCGCCATCGTGCGTGAGCAGCTCCCCGACCTGGCCGATTGGCAGATCCTGGAAGAACCACAGCGCAAGAACACGGCACCGTGCGTGGCTTACGCGAATGCCGTGATCGGCAGGCACGACCCCAACGCAGCCATCATCGTGGCGCCAAGCGATCACCTGGTGCTGAAAGAGGAAGCCTTCCATGAGACGATCCGCACCGCGGTGAAGCAGGCGCGATCGGGCGATTGCCTGGTAACGCTCGGCATCGTGCCCAGCCGCCCAGATACCGGCTACGGCTATATCCAATTCCAAGATGGAGATGGCACCATGCATCCCCGCGTGAAGAAGGTGAAGACCTTCACGGAGAAACCCGATCATGCCACGGCCCAGCGCTTCATCGAGAGCGGCGATTTCCTCTGGAACGCAGGCATCTTCATCTGGACGCTCAAGAGCATCGACGCCGCTTTCCATCGCCATCTGCCGGAGATGCAAGCGTCGTTCGACAGGCGCAGCGGTTCGATCGGAACGGCAGAAGAGCGATCAGCCATCCAGGAAGTGTACGCCGAATGCGCCAGTGAGAGCATCGATTATGGCATCATGGAGAAAACCGCCGATGCCTTCACGGTGATGGGCGATTTCGGATGGAGCGACCTGGGCACCTGGGGCAGCTTGTACACCCACCTGCCCAAGGATGCGCATGGCAATGCGGCCATTGGGAGCTCCGTGAAGCTCCATGAATGCAGCGGCAATGTGGTGCATGCGCACGATGATCGGTTGCTCGTCCTGCAGGGCCTCGAGGATTGCATCGTGGTGAGCACCAACGACGCGCTCCTGGTCTGTCGCAAGCGTGACGAGCAGCAGATCAAGCAATTCGTGAACGAGCTCACCGCCGAGAGCGGCGAACGCTACATCTGACCCATTCGAAACGCTTCGCACACGAACGTGGCCAGCTTCGAACTAATCACCGCGCATGCCGCACTGGCCAAGTGCGCCACGGAACTCGGAGCGGCTTCGATCATCGCCCTCGACACCGAGGCAAGCAGCTTCCACCGGTACAAGGAGAAGGTATGCCTGGTGCAGCTCAGCACGCGCGACCGCACGTTCCTGGTGGACCCCTTGGCGCTGCCGGACCTGAAACCCCTGGCCGAGCTCCTCTCGGAGAAAGCCATGGAAGTGGTGATCCACGACGCTGATTACGACCTGCGGATCCTCGCGAAGTACCACGGCATCCGGGTGGAGAACGTATTCGACACGCTTGTGGCCGCAGAACTCATCAATGAGCCGGAGATCGGGCTGGCATCGCTGCTGCTGAAGTACCAAGGCGTGCGCGTGGATAAGAGATTCCAGAAGGCCGACTGGAGCAAGCGCCCGCTGCCCCCCGATATGCTCAGCTATGCTGCCGGCGATACCAGCCACCTGATCGCGCTGCGGGATGTGCTCAAGGAGAAGCTGATCGCCAAGCAGCGCTGGGAATGGGCCGAGGAGGAGTTCAGCCTGCTCACCGATGCGCCCTTCAACCTGCCTGTTGACGATGAGCCGGCCTACCTGAAGATCAAGACCGCGAAACTGCTGAAGCCCCAGCAGCTTGCCGTGCTCCGTGAGGTGCATGCCTTGCGCGAGCGGATCGCCGAGCGCATGGATCGGGCGCCCTTCATGGTCCTGGGCAACGAGCCGCTGCTTGCATTGGCCACCGACCCGCCGAAAGACATGCATGAACTGGGCAAACGGAGCGGCATCGGCGAACGGCTCCTGCAACGGCACGGGAAGGAACTGCTCGCCGCTGTGAAGCGCGGGCTCGAATCGCCGAAGGACCAATGGCCGCAAGTGCCTCGCGGCAAACGCTGGTCCCGCGATCCTGACTACGACGATCGCCTGAAACGCCTCAAACAGGTCCGGGACCGGCTCACCCAGGAGCAGGACCTGCGCCTCGGCATCGTGGCCAGCAACCAGATGCTCGCGGATATCGCCCGGACCTTGCCCGGCGACATCGAGGCGCTTGCAAGGGTGCCCGGCATGCGGCGCTACCAGGTGAAGCAATTCGGCGCGGACCTGCTCAAGGCCCTGTAGCGCGGGTCCCCCACGGGCTCAGTGAGCAAACTCACCGAGTCGCATAGAAGCATAGCTATACGTTTGCGCCCTCCATGACCGCGATCATCGCCACCGAGAGCCTGCACGAGCGGGTCGGACCTGAGAAGCTTGTTCGCGCCAGCGAATTGCTCAAGGCGTCGGCCCATCCGCAACGGCTCGACATCCTCGATGCCCTTAGCCAGCGCGCCCGGCTGTGCAACCGGGAGCTTGAGGGGATCCTCGGCATTGAGCAAGCCATCCTCAGCCAGCACCTCACCCTGATGCGCGACAAAGGCCTGCTCACCTGTGAGAAGGAAGGCAAGTACAGTTACTGGAGCCTGAAGCGCACCGAGTTCATGAATATCGTTTCGTGCCTGGAGAACTGCTGCGAGCAACTATGAGCATGGAGATCCTCGGCTACATCGGCGCGATCATCATGGGCCTGTCCCTCGGCCTCATCGGCGGGGGCGGCAGCATCCTCACGCTGCCCATCCTCGTGTACCTCTTCCACATCGACGCGGTGCTCGCCACGGCCTACTCGCTCTTCATCGTGGGCTTGACGAGCTTGATCGGGAGCCTCAGCCACATGCGCCTCGGCAATATCCACTGGCGAACAGCGGTGGTGTTCGGCATACCCAGCATCGCGGCGGTCTTCGCCACGAGGGCCTGGCTGGTGCCTGCCCTGCCCGACACGCTCTTCAACGTGAGCGGCGTTGCCGTGAGCAAGGCGCTGGGCATGCTCATCTTCTTCGCGTTGCTCATGGTGGCCGCAGCCTACAGCATGATCCAGAAACCCAAAGCGGCCTGGGACCCAACGAGCCGGCTGCCGGAGCCTCAGATTCAACTATCCACTGATCCTTGGGGAAGGTGCTGTTGTCGGCACCATCACGGGCCTGGTGGGCGCAGGCGGCGGATTCCTCATCATCCCGGCGCTGGTGCTGCTCGCGAAGCTTCCCATGAAGCAGGCGGTAGGCACCTCGCTCATCATCATCGCGGCCAAATCGCTGATCGGCTTCACCGGCGATCTCAAGGGCGATGAGTTCATCGATTGGGGCTTCCTCGGGATCTTCAGCGCGGTGGCCATTGTCGGCATCCTGGTAGGCAGCGCCCTTAGCAAACGCATCCCCAATGAGAAACTCAAGCCCGCTTTCGGATGGTTCGTGCTCGTGATGGGCGTGTACATCATCGGAAAGGAACTTTCAAAGCTCAGCTAACCGTGCGGGCGCATCATGACGCGCCCCAGCAACTCCAACTGAAAATGAAAATCGAACAGATCTACACCGGCTGCCTCGCACAGGGCGCCTACTACATCGAGAGCAACGGCGAGGCCGTGATCATCGATCCGCTGCGCGAAACGCATCCTTACCTCGAGCGCGCGAGGCAGAGCGGCGCCAAGATCAAGTACGTGCTGGAGACGCACTTCCACGCCGACTTCGTGAGCGGCCATCTCGACCTCAGCAAGAAAACCGGCGCGCCCATCGTGTACGGGCCCAATGCGAATCCGCAGTTCGAGGCGCACATCGCTTCCGACGGCGAGGTGCTGAACGTGGGCAAGGTGACCATCACCGTACTGCACACGCCCGGTCATACCATGGAAAGCACGACCTATCTGCTCAAGGATGAGAACGGGAAGCCGCACGCCATCTTCAGCGGCGATACGCTCTTCATCGGCGATGTGGGCCGTCCGGACCTGGCGCAGAAGATGGGCACACTGACGCAGGAGGACCTCGCCGGTTTCCTCTACGACAGCCTGCACAACAAGATCATGCCCCTGCCCGATGACGTGATCGTGTACCCCGCGCATGGTGCCGGCAGCGCTTGCGGCAAGAACATGAGCAAGGAGACCTTCGACACGCTGGGCAATCAGAAGCAGCACAACTACGCACTGAAGGCGGCCACGAAGGAGCAGTTCATCAAGGAGGTGACCGACGGCCTGCTTCCGCCGCCGGCCTACTTCCCGCAGAACGTGGCCTTGAACAAAGGCGTGATCGAAAGCGTGGACAGCGTGAAGGAACGCGGCATGCGCGCACTCACACCCGACCAGTTCGAGCTGGTGGCCGAGGCTGAAGGTGCGCTGGTGCTCGACACACGAAATGCTGAGGACTTCAAGGACGGCTTCATCCCGCGCAGCATCAACATCGGCATCAAGGGTGATTTCGCCCCGTGGGTGGGCAGCATGATCCCTGATGTGCAGCATCCGCTCCTGCTCGTGACCGATGAAGGCATGGAGGAGGAAGTGGTGACGCGCCTCGCCCGCGTGGGCTACGACAACGTGCTCGGCTTCCTGAAAGGCGGCATGAGCGCATGGAAGGCGAGCGGCAAGGAGATGGACGCCATCGAACGCATCGATGCGGAGGAATTCGCCAAGCGCTTCCACGCCGGCAAGCTGCGCGTGGTGGATGTGCGCAAGGATGGTGAGTACGAGGCCGAGCACGTGGATGGCGCCTGGCATGCATCACTTCAGTATATCAACCAGAACCTCGCCGCATTCAGCAAGGAGGAAACGAACTACGTGCATTGCGCCGGGGGCTATCGGAGCATGATCGCAGCTAGCCTGTTGAAATCGCGCGGCTATCACAACCTCGTTGAAGTGCGCGGCGGGTTCAATGCGATCAAGAAAACGGATGTGAAGGTTACGGACTATGTCTGCCCGAGCACACTGAAGAAGTGAACGCGGCGTGAACCATCGCCCCCCTCACCCCATGCTCGAGACCATCAAAGAACCCTGGCCCTGGTACGTGGCCGGCGCCCTTATCGGCCTCACCGTACCCTACCTGCTGCTCGTGGGCAACAAGAGTTTCGGGATCAGCAGCTCCCTGCGCCATTTGTGCGCGGCCTGCTTGCCCGCGAACATCTCCTTCTTCAAATACGATTGGAAGAAGGAAGCCTGGAACCTGTTCTTCGTGGGCGGCATCGCGGTGGGCGCTTTCATCGCCGCGCAATTCCTCAGCGACCCGAACCCGATGGTGCTGGCTGAGCCGACCGCCGAGTACCTCGCGAGCAAGGGCATCACGGACACGGGTCATCTGCTGCCTGCCGAGATCTTCAGCTGGGACCAGCTTTTCACGCTCCGCGGCCTGATCTTCTTCGTATTCGGCGGATTCCTGGTGGGCTTCGGCACGCGCTACGCCGGCGGCTGCACCAGCGGGCACGCCATCATGGGCCTCAGCAGCATGCAATGGCCGAGCCTCGTGGCCACCGTGATGTTCATGGTCGGTGGCATCACCATGACCTGGTTCATCCTTCCCTTACTCCTTTCCCTCTGAAGCCATGGAGCGCGATATCCTACAGGCGCCGGACGCCGACCTGAAGCAACGCGAGCTTGATGCGATCTGCGTGAATGAGAGCGAGCTGGTGCACCCGTGGTGGCACAATTTCAAGTACAGCGCTTGGGGCATCCTCTTCGGCATCGTCTTCGTGAAGGCCGAGATCATCAGCTGGTTCCGGATCCAGGAGATGTTCCGCTTCGAGAGCTTCCACATGTACGGCGTGATCGGCACGGCTGTGATTGTCGGGCTCATCAGCGTGCTGCTCATCAAGCGCACGAAGGCCAGGACCATCCATGGTGAGGAGATCCACATCCCGAAGAAGGAGTTCAACAAGGGCCAGGTGATCGGCGGCCTGCTCTTCGGCCTCGGCTGGGCCATCACCGGCGCGTGCCCTGGGCCGCTGTTCGCGCAGATGGGGGCCGGCTTCAGCGTGGTGATGGTGACCTTCTTGAGCGCGGTCGCGGGCACATGGGTGTACGGCCTCCTTCGCGAGAAACTGCCTCATTGATCGCGCACGGCCATGCTCGTGCCCGCGATCGTCCTGCTGGCCACCGTCCTTGTCCTGGTGGTGCTCTACGTGCTCGATGACGCGCTTGCCACCTTGCAGGAGCGCATCGGGAAGCCGCGCAAGGGAGGACTGAGCTGGAGCAAGCGCATCACTTGGATCCTGGTCGCGCTCGTGGCCGCGCAGTTCTTCCTCCCATCCGATATCCCGGACACGCAAGCACCGGATCCGTTGCCGCAAGCGGCCACGTACGATCCGGATGGGCTGTGGAGCGGCGCTGATACCGCTCGGCTCGCCTTCCTCGATGACGAGCGCGAGGACCTGGTCCGCTATGGTCGTGAGCTGATCACGAGCACGGCGCTTTACATCGGCCCGAACGGGATGGTGATGCGGAACACCAACGCGCTGAATTGCCAGAACTGCCACCTCGATGCAGGCACCAAGCCGTGGGGCAACAACTATGGCGCCGTGTGGAGCACCTATCCGAAGATCCGCGCGCGCAGCGGGAAGCTCGAGACCGTGGTGAAGCGCGTGAATGATTGCGTGGAGCGCAGCCTGAATGGAACCGCATTGGACAGCACCAGCCGCGAGATGCGCGCCATCCTCGCCTACCTGGAATGGTTGGGCACCGGCATTGCGCGGGACCAAAAGCCCAAGGGATCGGGCATCATGGAACTGGCTTTCCTCGACCGTGCGGCAGACCCCAAGCGTGGTGAGCAGGTCTTCCATGCGAAGTGCTCATCTTGCCACGGCACCGATGGACAAGGCATGCTGAAGGCCGATAGCATCACGCAACTCTATCCGCCGCTCTGGGGGCCTTTCAGCTACAATAGCGGTGCAGGGCTCTACCGCCTCAGCCGCTTCGCGGGCTACGTGAAGGCCAACATGCCGCAGGGTGCCACCTATCTTGCTCCGCAACTCACCGACGAAGAGGCCTGGGATGTGGCCGCGTACGTGAACTCCCAACCGCGTCCGGATCGGGATCTCACCGGTGATTGGCCAGACATCAGCAAGAAGCCCGTGGACCATCCCTTGGGTCCATACGCCGACCCCTTCCCTGAGCAGCAGCACAAATTCGGACCGTTCGGACCCATTGCATCCTATTACACGAAACCATGAGCGAGATCATCCACCCTCCTGGCTGCAGCTGCGGCGATCATGATGAGGCTACGTACAACGTGAGCCGCAGGCAAGCACTCAAATCGCTGGGCGCCCTGGGTGCTGGGCTCACGCTGGGCCCGACGGTGGCCATGGGCGCGTTGGCGGATCCGCAGCATCGCGAAGAACTGCTCGGCGCGCGAGCCGTGAGCACGGGCAAAGCAGGGAAATTCACCCTGCTATTCACCAGCGACATCCACGCGCAGTTGCACACGCATGACGAGTTCTTCCTCGAGAATGGGAAACCCGTGTACAAGAAGCGAGGCGGCTACGGCGTGCTGAAGACGATGATCGACGCGCTGCGCAACGAGGATCCCGCGAACACGCTGGTGATCGACGGCGGCGACTGCTTCCAAGGTGGTGGCGTAGCGGCCAAGAGCGAGGGGCGCGCGATCGTGCCCCTGATGAACGCGGTGGGCTATGACCTGCTGCTGCCCGGCAATTGGGAGGTGGTGTACGGCAAGGAGAACATGCTGAAGGACCTCGGTGGTTACCGTGGCGCGAAGATCTGCGCCAACATGTACCACGAGAAGCTGGCCGCCTACTGCGGCGATATGAAGGACCCGAATGCAGACCTCGCTGGCGAGATGATCTTCCACCCCTACTGGACGAAGCAGGTCGCCGGCATCAAGATCGGCTTCATCGGCTACAACGATCCGCTCACGCCCAAGCGCCAATCACCGGCCTACAGCTGCGGCATCAAGTTCACCAAGCCGGAGCTGAACGTCGCGAAGTACATCCGTATCCTGCGCGATTATGAGCAGTGCGCCATGGTCTTCCTCGTCACCCACATGGGCCTGGCGCAGCAAGTGGACCTGGCCAACAAGCCCGAAGTGGAAGGCGCGGACCTCATCCTTGGAGCCGACACCCACGAACGCGTGCGCACCCCCATCGAAGCCAAATACAGCAAGGTGGTGGAGCCGGGCGCCTTCGGATCATTCGTGGCACGCTTGGATGTGTTGGTGGAAGATGGCAAAGTGAAGGACAGCCACTATGAATTACTCGATGTGGACCCGGAGAAGTACCCCGCGGACAAGACGATGCTCGCGCTCGTGGATGAAGTGAGCGCGCCTTACAAGGAAGAGCTGAACAAGGTGGTGGGCAGCACGAAGAACACGCTGGTGCGCTACTACGTGATCGAGAATCCGATGGACAACCTGATCACGGATGCCATCATGTGGAAACTGAATCCCGACGTCGCCATCAGCAACGGCTTCCGGTTCTGCCCGCCCATCGTGGCCGATGGAAAGAACCCCGTTCCCATCACCAACGACAACCTCTGGAGCATGATCCCGGTGGACAGCGAAGCCAAGTACGGCGAAGCGACCGGTCAGCAGCTGTGGGACTGGCTGGAGAAGGAGTTGCACAACGTCTTCGCGAAGGATCCCGCCAAACGTTTCGGCGGCTGGGTGGTGCGCTTCAAAGGCATGACGGCCAACTTCACCATGCACAACGACCTGGGGAAGCGTGTGAACTGGATCAAGGTGGGCAAGAAGCCGATCGACCTGTCGCGCACTTACCTCATCGCCGCCTGCGAGCGCGAAGGTGATGCGGACGACACGCTCTGCCGCCTTGAGAAGGTGAAGAACCCGCGCCGGGCCGACATCACCATGCACACGATCCTGCGCGACTACTTCGGGGTGTTCTCCCCCGTCGCGCCCAAGGTGGAAGGCCGCATCACCGCGACCGATGCACCCCAGGATCTGCTGAGCCAACTTGAAGGCTACGACTACGAATTCCGCTGAATTGCGTGAGCCATATCACAGAACCGCGACCAGTCAGCTGCACACCTTTGCTGCCATGAAGAAGCTCCTCCTGCTGATTCCACTGCTGCTCGCAACCGTGACGGTGCCCGCCCAGGTCGGTATTCGCCAGCATCGCATCGTCATGCAGCTTACCAGCGGCGATACGCTCGTGCACAAGAACCTGATGAAGCAGATCAAGAACATGAAGGAAGCCGCTCCCACCCTTCAGCTTGAAGTGGTGTGCCACGGCCCCGGCTTGGACATGCTCTTGATCGACCGCAGCATCGTTCAAGGCAAGGTGAAGCAGTTCGCCGCACAAGGCATCGCTTTCCTCGCGTGCGAGAACACCATCCGCGAGCGTGATCTCGACCGGGCGAAAGTCCTCCCCGAAGCCGGTTACGTGAAGGCCGGCATCATCCACATCGTGGAGCGGCAGGAGGATGGCTGGAGCTACATCAAGGCGGGATTCTGATCCATGGCGCATCCGGGTTCGCACCGGTCGCGCAGCGGCCGGTACAGGGCACTGCTCATCCTTTGGGTCAGTTCGTCCATCGCTTCGCACGCACAGCAGAGCGAGCATGACATCCCTAGCAACGACAGCCTCCGCGGCGCGAGCCACCTGTACGACATCATGAAGCGCGGCGAACTCGAAGGCCGATTCCGCCTGTACAACATGCTGACGGTGAACGATGGGGCGACAAGCGACTATCACGCCGTCGCCTTCGGGGGAACGCTGGGATTCACTTCACTCCGTTGGAACGGCGCGCGCTTCAAACTGAGCGGCGGATACACCTTCGACCTGCGCTCGAGCGATCTGACCGCGAGCGATCCGTTGACAGGAGTGCCGAATCGCTATGAGATCGGCCTGTACGACGTGAATGACCCGCGGCGCACCAATGACCTGGCCTACCTGCACGAATTCCAGCTGGACTGGGCGTCGCACGATGAGCGCACGCAGATCGTGATCGGAAAGCAAGAACTGAACACGCCTTTCCTCAATCCGCAGGATGGCCGCATGCACCCCAGCCTCTTCGAAGGCATTTGGGCACAGCACCGAACGAAGCACGGAACGGTGCTGCAAGGCGGATGGCTCTACCGTGTGGCCCCGCGTGGCGCCAGCGAATGGTACACGGTGGACGAGAGCATGTCCGTTTTCCCGGTGGGCCGCAACGTGTACGGCGAAGGCGCACAGCATGGCGAGCATGTGGAGAGCGCGGGGATCTTCGCCGCGAGCATCACGCAGAAGATCCTACCGCGGGTGAATGTTACCGCTTGGGACCTGTACACGGAGAACGTCTTCAACAGCGCGTTGGTGCAGGTGGATGCGGGCAACAAGGACGACCAGTGGAGCATCTCCGGCATGGCGATAAAGCAGGACGCCGCCAAGGTCCACGGCCACACGAACGACTCGCTCCTCTACATGCCGCACAGCGAATCGTCGTGGGCCTTCAGCGGCAGATTGCGCCATGTCCTAGGCCGCTTCCGATGGCAGCTCAACTACACGCGCATCACTGCCCATGGCCGCTACCTGATGCCGCGCGAATGGGGCCGTGACCCCTTCTTCACCTTCCTGCCGCGCGAACGGAATGAAGGAGCGGGCGATGTACATGCTGCTTCGCTGAACCTGATCTGGAAGGCGGACAACGGCTGGCGGATCCAGGTGGATGGCGGATTGTCCCAGATGCCCGAACTCACCGATGCGCGGTTGAACAAGTACGCGATGCCATCCTACACGCAATTCGATGTGAACGCGCAGTACCGCTTCAAGGGTGGATGGAAAGGCCTTGCTGCGCAGTTGCTCGTGCTGGCCAAACTGCCGCTGGATGGTGGCCTCTCCGAGCGGCAGTCGATTCATAAGGTGGACATGCTGCACGCCGACCTGATCATCAACTATGTCTTCTGAGCCCCTGTGAGGCAAGTCACACTGTTCGCCTGTGCGTTGCCGGACCTTTGTGCCAACAGAAACACCCTCCCATGTTCAAGACATTGTTCGGCCTAGGAGGCCCCAAGGTGGACCTCAGCCAAATGATCAAGGAAGGCGCGCAGATCATCGATGTGCGAACGCCTGACGAATACCGCAGCGGCCATCCCAAGGGCGCGGTGAACATCCCGCTCGACCGCCTTCAAGGTCAGTTGGGCAAGCTCAGCAAGGAGAAGCCCGTGATCACGTGCTGCCGCAGCGGCGCCCGCAGTGGCATGGCGGCCGATGCACTGAAGAGCGCGGGCTTCGAGGCCTACAACGGTGGGCCATGGCAGAACGTGCAAGCACTGCTGTCATGACTGCGCTGCGCCACTGGCCTTGGACACGGTGGTTGCGGCTGGGGATTGGGCTGGCCTTCATCGGCCAAGGCTTCGCCAGCAGCGAGGCCTTCGCTCTCGGGGCGGGTGCCTTCTTCAGCATGCAGGCCATCCTCAACACCGGCTGCTGCTTCGTCGGCAGCTGCACGCCAGTACCTGCACGGGAACCGATCAACGACAACGAACTCACCTACCACGAAGTCAAATGACCGAAACTCAAAGAGCAACGAGCTTCAAGGACCTCATCGCCGGCGACAAGCCGGTGCTGGTGGACTTCTCCGCAGAATGGTGCGGCCCCTGCCGTGTGATGGGCCCCATCCTCGAGGACCTCAAGCGCCGCGTTGGCGACCTGGCCACAGTGATCAAGATCGATGTGGACCGCAATCCGGCGGCCGCGCAAGCCTATCAGGTGCAGGGCGTGCCCACGCTCATCGTCTTCAAGAAGGGCCAGCCCGTCTGGCGCCGCAGCGGCGTGATGAGCGCCGAGCAATTGCAACAGATCATCGCTCCGCATCTTTGACGCCCAACCTCGCTCCCATGAGACCTATCACACTCATCACCTCGCTCGCCGTTGCCATCCTCACCGCATGCGGGCAATCCACCGGTCCCGCATCGCTCGCTCCGGATGCATTCGAGAAAGCGATCACAGCCAAGGCCCAGCTGATCGATGTGCGCACGCCCGGGGAGTTCTCGGCCGGTCACCTGCCGGACGCACGCAACCTGGACTGGACCAGCGGCCAACTGGAAGCCAGCATGGGCCAGCTCGACAAGAATGCCCCGGTGCTGGTGTACTGCGCGGTTGGCGGCCGCAGCGCTGCTGCGCGTGAAGCCATGGTCAAGGCCGGCTTCTTGGATGTGCGCGACCTGGCTGGCGGCATTCAAGCGTGGAACGCCAATGGCAAGCCCATCGTGAGGTAGGCACACGTGGCTTGCCCAAGGAGGGGGCCCGGGGCGTATGCTCCGGGCCTCTCTGCCTCCCGTCATCAGGGCTTCCCGACAACGAGCACCACGCCCCCTGCCACGATCTTCAATGCATCCACATGGCCCATCACGCGGCCATCGCTGCTCAGGAAATGCATATGGATGAATGAATCGTGGTGCGTGAACACCGTGCGATGATGCCGGGAGAAAACACCGACAACTTCTCCTTCCGCTTCTTTCAAGCTGAAGTGCCGTTTGTAGCGCGCGCCTTCCATAGGACCGGTGAAAGTCGAGTCCGTGGGCAGGTCCCACACATGTATGTCCACCTCCTCGAAGCGGCCTGTCAAGCGGAAGAAGAAAGGTTCATCGTTGCCTCGCTTATCGAGGAATGCATCCAATTGCTCGGCAGACGAAACGTCGCTCGGGACCATGACTTCCTCCCATTGCGATACGCGTTCGTGCACGAAGAAGGGCGCCTTGGCTGCTGGATCAACGCATACCGCCAGTCTATCACCTACAACGCGCGCCGCAAGGCTTCGGCCATCGACCAGCGTGATCTCGCCGCGCATGTGCTCCAGTGGTCCCATGCCGTACGTGCCGGGCGCGCTCAACGAATCCATCGCGATCAATCCGCTGCGCTGGCCATCCCACATGGTGCGCTTGAGGGCGCCGGTGGCGATGACTTGGGCCTGCAGTGAACAGGTGAGCATGCTCGCGGCCGTGAGATGGGCCAAGCGGCTCATCCCTCGCTGCACATCTTGCTTGGATCCACCCACTTGTCAAAATCCTCCGCGCTCACATGCCCGAGCGCGATGGCGGCCTCCTTCAAGGTGGTGCCCTCCTTGTGCGCCTTCTTCGCGATCTCGGCGGCCTTGTAATAGCCGATGTGCGGGTTCAGGCTGGTGACCAGCATGAGCGAGTTCTCCAAGTGGCGCTTGATCACGGCCTCGTTCGGTTCAATGCCGACGGCGCACTTGTCGGTGAAGGAGACGCACGCATCGCCGAGCAGGCGGGCGCTCTGCAGCACGTTGGCGGCGATCAAGGGCTTGAAGACGTTCAGTTCGAAGTGGCCCTGCATACCGCCTACGCTGACGGCCACATCATTGCCGATGACCTGTGCGCACACCATCGTCATCGCTTCGGGCTGCGTGGGATTCACCTTGCCGGGCATGATGGATGAGCCGGGCTCGTTGTCGGGGATGATGAGCTCTCCGATGCCGCTCCGCGGGCCGCTGCTGAGGATGCGGATGTCGTTGGCGATCTTCATCAGGGAAACAGCGAGTCGCTTCTGCGCACCGCTCAGCTCCACCATGGCATCGTGCGCGGCCAGGGCCTCGAACTTGTTCGGCGCACTGGTGAACGGAAGCCCGGTCAGCTTTCCGATCTGCTCAGCCACCTTCGCCGCATAGCCCTTGGGCGCATTCAGGCCCGTGCCCACGGCCGTGCCGCCCAGGGCCAGTTCGCCCACCATGTGCAGCGCGTTGTCGATGGCGCGCAGGCCGTTATCCAGTTGCTGCACGTAACCGCTGAACTCCTGGCCCAGGGTGAGGGGCGTGGCGTCCATGAAATGCGTGCGGCCGGTCTTCACGATCGCATGGAAGGACTTCGCCTTCTGCGCGAGCGCTTCACGTAGCTTCTTCACGCCTGGGATGGTCAATTCCACCGTGAGCTTGTACGCCGCGATGTGCATGGCCGTGGGGAAGGTGTCGTTGCTGCTCTGGCTCTTATTGATGTCGTCGTTGGGGTTGAGGACCTTCTGCTCGTCGCTGAGGCTGCCGCCGTTGAGCACATGCGCGCGGTAGGCGATCACCTCGTTCACGTTCATGTTGCTCTGGGTGCCGCTGCCGGTCTGCCAGATCACCAGCGGGAACTGATCGTCGAGCTTGCCAGCGATGATCTCATCGCACACGCGGCCGATGAGCTCGCACTTCTCCTTCGGCAACTTGCCCAGCTCCAGGTTGGTGAGGGCCGCGGCCTTCTTGAGGTAGGCGAACGCATGCACGATCTCGCGCGGCATGCTGCCCGGCGGGCCAATCCTGAAATTGTTGCGGCTGCGCTCGGTCTGCGCGCCCCAGAACTTGTCGGCGGGCACTTTCACCTCGCCCATGGTGTCTTTCTCGATCCTGTAATCCATGTCGTTCTTCGTTCGGTTGCCAACAACCACTCATCGCCATCAGGTTCCGGGCGATGCTCGTATCGCCCCTACACTTTCTGGGATTGCCCGTGCATCATCAGGTAGGCTTTCAGGAACTCACCGATTCCTCCGTTCAGGACGTCATCCACGTTGCTCGTCTCATGCTCGGTGCGCACGTCCTTCACCAGCTTGTAGGGCTGCAGCACATAGTTGCGGATCTGGCTGCCCCACTCGATCTTCTTCTTGCCCGCCTCGATCTCGCTGCGCTTGCTGCGGCGCCGCTCCAGCTCGGCCTCGTACAGCTGCGACTTCAGCAGCTGCAGCGCCTTGTTCTTGTTCTCCAGCTGGCTGCGCGTCTCGGTGTTCTCGATGATGATGCCCGTGGGCCCGTGGCGCAGCCTCACGCCTGTTTCCACCTTGTTCACGTTCTGGCCACCGGCTCCGCCGCTGCGGAAGGTGTCCCATGTGATGTCGGCTGGGTTGATGTCGATCTCGATGCTCTCATCCACCAGCGGGTACACGTACACGCTCACGAAGCTCGTGTGCCTGCGCGCGTTGCTGTCGAACGGGCTGATGCGAACCAGGCGATGCACGCCATTCTCGCCCTTGAGCATGCCGAAGGCGAATTCACCATCCACTTCGAGCGTGGCCTGCTTGATGCCCGCGGCCTCGCCGTCCTGGTAGTCGAGCACCTTCACGCTGTAGCCTTCCTTATCGGCCCACATGCGGTACATGCGGAGGAGCATCAGCGCCCAATCGTTGCTCTCGGTGCCCCCCGCGCCGCTGGTGATCTGCACCACGGCGCTCAAGGGATCCTCTTCGGCGCTGAGCATGTTCTTGAACTCGAGTTCCTCCAGCACGTGCTCCGCCTTCTTGAACTGCGCCTCCAGCTCATCCTCGCTCACCTCCTTCGCCTTCCAGAAGTCGAACATCACGGCCGCATCATCCACCTCGCGCTTCACGCCCTCATACAGCCCCACCCAGCGCTTGAGCTCGCGGATCCGGTGCATCACGGCCTTGGCCTTCTTGGCGTCGTTCCAGAAGTCGGGGTCGAGCGTGTACTTCTCCTCCTCCAGGATGCGCCCTCGCTTCTCTTCGATGGCGAGGTATCCGTTCAGGGCTTCAAGCCGTTCCTGCAGGCCGGCGATCTTGTCGATTGTGATCATGAAAGCGGCGCGAAAGTAGGAGGCGTGGAGCAGCCCGATGCCGTGCGGCGCGCGCAGCCCGCTTCAACGCTTCGATCTCCTCGTCCTTTCCTCGATGATCAGCTTCAGCTCCCGGCCCATCTGCCCGGCCACGCTGGTGTTCTCCTGCGCGCGGCGGATCAGGTAGGGCAGCACGGCGCGCACCGGTCCGTAGGGCACGTACTTGGCCACCTTGTAGCCGGCTTCGGCCAGGTTGTAGCTGATGTTGTCGCTCATGCCCAGGAGCTGCGCGAACCACACGCGGCGGTCGTTTCGCGCGATGCCATGCTCTTCAAGGAGCCGCGCGAGCAACAGGGAGCTCTGCTCATTGTGGGTGCCGGCCATCACGGCCAGGCGATCGATGTGCGCCACGCAGAAGCGCAAAGCCTCATCGTAGTCGCGGTCCACTGCGGCCTTGTCGGCATGGATGGGAGAGGGGTAGCCCTTCTCCGCCGCGCGCTCGCGCTCCTTCTCCATGTAGGCGCCGCGCACCAGTTTCACGCCAAGGTGGTAGCCGCCTTTTTCAGCCGCCGCGAACGACTCCTTCAGGAAGGCAAGCCGGTCGTGGCGGTAGAGCTGTATGGTGTTGAACACGATGGCGCTCTTCGCATTGAATCGCTCCATCATCTGCGTGGCCACCGCATCAATCGCGGGCTGGTACCAGCTGTCCTCGGCATCGATGAGCACGGGGATGCTTGCATCGTGCGCGGCTTGGCAGATCCGTTCCACCCGTCCTTGCACGAGTTGCCATTCGTGCGCATCATCCGCGCTGAGCGCGTCGTTCTTGCTGATCTTCTCCAACAGCGCCGTGGGCGATAGGCCCGTGACCTTGAATACGCTGAAGGGAATGTCCGTGCGCTGCTTGGCGGCGGCGATGGTGAGCAGGATCTCGTCTCGCGTATGATCCAATGAATCATCGTCCTCCTGGCCCTCCACGCTGTAATCGAGGATGGTGCCCACGCCCACATCGCCGAGCTTCTGCGCGGTGAGCAGGCTCTCATCAATCGTCTCGCCGCCGCAGAAATGCTTGAAGAGCGTGGCCTTCACCGCCCAAGCAATCGGCAGGCGCAGCGCAAGGGCGGCTTGCGTGAGCACGCGGCCTGCGGCGTTGAGCCAGGGGATGCCGATGATGCGGAAGAGCCAATAGGCGCGCAGCAGGCCGCGATCGGTGTATTGGCGGAAAGCGATGCGGGTATCGCCGAGATCGGGAACCGTGATGGGTGGCGCTGGGGCCGTGGACGGCATGAGGGCTTCCTTCGTTCCTTTGGCCGGAAGGCCTTATTGAAGGGCGGCCAAAAGTAGAGATGGTCCCGAAGCGCGTGGAAGCAATCGTCATGGATGCCGGCCGCCATCCGGTGGCGCTCGGCGCCGATGCCTTGCGTGCCCTCGACCGTGATGTGAAGGAGACTGAGGCCACTGCGCATTTCATCCTCGGCGATGAGAATACCCTTCGGCACTGCCTGCCGGAACTGCTGGCCCATGCGCCGCGCTTGCGCGAAGCGGAGACCATCGGCGTGCCGGCGGGGGAGGCGAGCAAGAGCCTGGCGGTGTGCCAGGACATCTGGCAGCACCTCATAGCGCGCGCGGCCGATCGCGAGGCGCTGCTGATCTGCCTGGGCGGCGGCGTGGTCACCGATCTCGGCGGCTTCATCGCCGGCGCGTACAAGCGCAGCATCCGCTGCATGCACGTGCCCACCACGCTCATGGGCATGGTCGATGCGTCCATCGGCGGCAAGGCGGGCATCGACCTCGGCGGCGTGAAGAACGTGGTGGGCGTGTTCCACGATCCCCTGGGCGTTTACGTGCACGTGCCATTCCTGAAAAGCCTGGGCAAGCGCGAACTGCTCAACGGTGTGGCTGAGATGATCAAGCACGGCCTCGTGCGTGATGCATCGCACTACGAAGCGCTGCGTGAAGCGCCGCTGCACGACCTCGCCGCGCTCACGCCATTGGTGGCGCGCAGCGCGGCGATCAAGGCCGAAGTGGTAGCTGCCGACCCGCGCGAGAGCGGCATGCGCAAGCTGTTGAACTTCGGGCATACCATCGGGCACGGGATCGAGGCCTACTCCTGGGAGAGCCCGCAGCGCGCGCTGCTGCACGGTGAAGCCGTGGCCATGGGCATGATCTGCGAGGCCTGGCTCAGTTGGCGCCAGGGCCTGCTGCCGCGCGAGGACAGCGATCGCATCGCCGCGCATCTGCTATCGCTGTACAAGCCATTCGCCTTGCAGGGCGATGAGGACCACCGGATCATCGAGCTCATGCGCAATGACAAGAAGAACAGCGCGGGGCAATTCCGATTCGCGCTGCTCACGGGCATCGGCAGCGCGCAGGTCGATGCGGCCATCAACGCCGCGCAAGTGAAGGAGGCGCTGGATCATTACCGGCTGCTGGTGCGGGGCTGAGGCGGGCGGAGCTCCTGCATGTTGAGGTGACTGGGTGACATTGGTTCATAACTGGTTCGCACAGAGTGCATAACTCATAGTTCGATTTCCGGAAAGTGGAACTATAGCTTGTGAGCGCCTGTCGCGCCTCGGCTACAAGTGGCTTCGGCGAACAACGCATTAGCAGCATCGCACTTCGCAACGATTCAAGGCCAACACTGCTGTGCTGGCCAACTGCTGCGTTTGGCCGACTGGCCGACTGGCCGACTGGCATAGGTTTTCAACCGGGCAAAGTACCACCGACGCCCGAACGCCGGGTTTTGATCGCTGGCGGCGACGTACCTTCTTCGCTTCAAACCACATGGTCATGAAGCACGCCTGCATTTCTCTGCTCACGCTGGTTGCCCTCGCCTCGAGTGTTACGCGCTCACCAGCCCAGAACCTGGTGCCGAACGGGAGTTTCGAGGAGTATATCACATGCCCTTGGGCTCTGGCACAGGTCGATTCTTGTGTAGGCTGGAAAACGTGGTACTATACGCCTGATTACTTCCATTCGTGCAGTAAATCAAACTTGAATGGTGTTCCGCAGAACATTGTCGTGAACCAGTTGCCTTCCCACGGCGACGCATATTGTGGTTTTAATGCAGCACTTCCATTCCAAGACGCCGTTGAAATCCTTGGGGCGGAGCTTACCCAAGAATTAGACATCGGCGTCCCTATTCACGTTTCGCTGAAGCTCGCAGCAGGTATTGGAGGGACACAGATCAATTATCGCCACACCTGTGACAAGGTGGGTGTGCGGTTCACAACGACGGAGCAGCAATGGGTTTTAACAACGCCACTGCCGGATTATGCTCATCTGGTGCTGTCCGATCCGATTGAGACCATTGGCGAATGGACAACACTCTCAGGCACATTCGTGCCGGATTCAGCATACCGCTACATTTCCATTGGGCGGTTCCATACATGGGATTCCCTTCAATTCGTTGAGGTGAACCCGGATGGCACGAACCCAGGAGCTTACTTCCTTGTAGATGAGGTGTGCGTGGCTTTCGACCCTTTGGATTGCAGTTTCGCGCAGAGCCTTACTCAGAATGCGGGCTTTGAGGTAGATGTTTTCCCAAATCCATGCACTGAGGGGTTCTGGGTTCGAATGCGTGAATCAGGCATGTTGCCAATCCGCGTTCGGATCACAAATGGTATGGGCCAAACTGTGCGCGACCGGCGGTACACGGCGGGTGAGGATTGGTTCGTGAGCATGGAGGAGTACCCTGCAGGCTTATATGCTATTGAGCTAATGTCAGGCGGCCAATTGGTGCTGCCGATCAGAGTAGTCAAACTAACCCCCTAACCCATTCTCCATGAAGTACGGAGCATTTCGAACACTAGCCCTAAGCCTCACCGGTTGCATAGCAATCTCATCGGGGTTGGCGCAGAACGATGGTGATCACCCCGTTACTGATCCGGTCTTTAACGTAACGTATCTCGCTCCAGATGCGCAGGTGAACCTTGGAGCCACACAGCCCGCTGGCCTTACCGTGGGCACCGCACCTAGCTTGGCCGCCGCCCTCGTGGTTGATGGCGCGCAACTGGGCCATTTGAACACCTTCTGGACGCACGCCACGCAACCCAATTTGATCGACTGGCAGCGTTGGCAGATGAACAAGACGATACCGGGATTGGCCAACATCGGCATCGGAAGGCTTTTCAGCCGGGGCAACACGGACCATAGCTTCAACATCGACGCGATGTCCGGTGATCTGAGGCTATTCACGGATGGGCTGCCGAGGGCCGCTTTGTATTACCGCCCTGGCACTACCACGATCAATGGGGCAACCTTCAACCAGACCGGCTACTTCGCTCTTGCTGGGCGGCAGCAATTCTTCGACTGGACCACAGGCTCTGGTTCGCCCGGCCCCTTCAGCCGGTTCCACATGGTCGATGGTGCCGGCACCAATACGCCAGGCATATACGCGCCCACCTTGGGCTTCCGGGGCTGGCACCGAAACGGCATCACCATCACGGGCAACAGCGACCATTTGTACTTCGGCCACAAGTACGGCGCCAGCAACGGGCAGAGCCAAGCGGTGCTGCAATGGAGCGAGGGTACGCTCGATGCGAACCGGCAATCGCTGAGCTTCCGCTTTGCGACCACACCGGGCGCAGGGGGAGGCGCTGAGAGCGATGAGGGACTCGAGATCATGCGTCTTTGGCCGGAGAGCAACACCTCCGGCTACGTGGGCATCGGTGATTTCGTGGGCCAAGCCGCCATCCCCACCGAACGGTTGGATCTCTTGGACCGCACCATCCGCTTGCGCAACTTCACGGACAACACCTACCTGAACAACGATTTTGACCGTGTGCTGGTGGTGAATCCCGCCGATGGCCTCGTGCATTGGCGTGCTGCCAACACCTTGGGCATCGGCGATTGCGAATGGACGCTACAAGGCTCTGCTGGCACCAACAGCGATGTGGCTACGGCCTATCTTGGCAATACGGGTTGCCCTCAGGAAGATCGGGCGGTCGGCATCGGGATCCAACAACCGGCCTACAAACTCGATGTCGAGCATTCCGATGACTACATCCAACGACCGGGTGGACTCCGGGTGCGCGTGGAGACTGATAACGAAGGCTGGCGTTACGGCATTGACAGCCACTTGCAGCCGATGGCGGGAGGGGCCGAGCTGAAGTTCGCCGCAGGAGTGCTGTCCAATCTGAAGAACGTCGGTCTGTCAAGTGATGGCATTGCGGATGGTTATGCTGTGTTCGCACGGCACACCACCGATCAGGATCTGTTCGTGCGCAGTACGCACGGTGTTCATGGCGATGCCGTGGCAACTGCGGGCACGATCACCCTTGCGCATGGAGGCCTCTTCACTGCGCGCGTCACCGACGATGGCAACGTGTCAAGGAATTACGGCGTTTACGGCAGTGCTACTGGCGGCGCGGCGAACTTCAGCGTTTACGGGGCCTACCCAGGCGCCGGTGCGAATGACTGGGCGGGGTACTTCAATGGTGACGTCACCGTCACCGGCGCAGGTTACATCCCTGGTGGCACTTGGAACCCCTCTGATGAATCGCTGAAGACCAATGTGGAACCCATCGTCGGTGCTTCAGATGTGATCGCAGCACTGAACCCGATGAGCTATGAGTTCTTGGTGGATGAGCATCCCAATGCTGGCCTGCCGAATGGCTACCAAGCTGGCCTCATGATCCAGGATGTTGAACCCTTGCTTCCTCACCTCGTGCGCGATGTCGCAGTGCCTGCTTTGTTGGATTCAATGGGAAGCGTATTAGCTCCGGCTGAGACCATCAAGGCGATGAATTACACCGGTTTGATTCCCTATCTGATCGGCGCCATCAAAGAGCAGCAAGCCAGCATCACGGCGATGCAGGAGCAACTTGCAGCTACGCAGGAGCTAGTAGCCGCCTGCTGCGCCAACCCCGATGGCAGCGACGCCCGCTCCGGCTACGCGGTTGAAGAGGAGAGACTCTCCCCCGCCCAAGAGCGCCTGCTCCGCATTGCGCCCAATCCGTTCACGGACCGCACCACGCTCTTCTGCACCTTGGAGCGCGAGGGCCGCATGCAGCTCATGGCCAACAGCGCCGATGGCCGCAGCCTGATGGTGCTGAGCGAGGGCCAGCGAGAGGCCGGTGAGTTCCAGTATGATTGGAGCACGGAGAAGCTCGCACCCGGCGTGTACTACATCACCCTGCTGCTCGATGGCGAGCCGGTGGTGAAGCGCGCGGTCAAGGTGAAGAGGTAAGCGCCATTAGCATTGAACTTGTTCAGAAGGGCCCGGCGCATCTCCGCCGGGCTCTTCCTTTGCTGCCCATGTCCTCCATCACCATCACGCGCCCACCCGCGCCGATCCGCGCCCGCATCGCCCTGCCCCGCAGCAAGAGCATCAGCAATCGCGCTTTGCTCATGGCTTCGCTCTGCGGAGACCTCAGCCTCGTCTCCGGCCTGAGCGACGGCGACGACACGCGCGTGATGCGCGAATTGCTCGAACAGGGTCCGCGCATGATGGACTGCGGCGCTGGCGGCACCACCTTCCGCTTCCTGCTTGCCTGGGCCAGCGTACGCGTGGGCGAGGAGCATATCCTCACAGGCATCCCGCGCCTGCTCGAGCGCCCGCACGATGACCTTGTGAATGCGCTGAAACAGCTCGGCGCCGACATCGACCGTGTGCCCGAGGGTTTTCGCGTGCGCGGCCGATCATTGAAAGGCGGAGAGGTGCACTTCGATTCGCCCATCAGCAGCCAATACCTGAGCGCCTTGCTCATGATCGCGCCTCGCATGAAGGAGGGCCTCACCCTGCGCTGGACCGGCACGCGGCTGAGCGAACCCTTCGTGCACATGACCTTGAAGATGCTCGCGCACTTCGGCGTTTATCCGCGTTTGGAGCTCGATGGCGTGCGCGTGGATCCCGGCGACTACATCCCCGCGCCCATCGCCGTGCCGCCCGATTGGAGCAGCGCGGCGTTCTGGTACGAGATCGTTTCGCTCAGTCCCGGCAGCGAGATCATGCTGCAAGGCCTCACCGATGACACCATGCAAGGCGATCGTGAAGCGCAGCAGCTCTGGTCGCCGTGGGTGGAAACGCGCTTCACAGATGACGGTGCGCGCATCAGCCATCGCGCAACGTCGGGTAGGTGGGAGGAGCTTCCACGCAACCTCATGCCCGTGCCCGACCTCTTCCAGCCTCTGGCCTTCACCCTGGCCGCACTCAATCAGTCCGCGGTGCTCACGGGCCTTGACAACCTTCGCGTGAAAGAGACCGATCGCCTGCACGCCGTGGCCGATGCCATGGCCCGATTGGGCGGTGAGGCCGCCTTCGCCAATGGTGCCTTCGCCGTGAAGGGCGGTGTCACCCACGCTGCGGATGCGCCCTTTGACCCGGACCATGACCATCGCATGGCGCTGGCGCTCGCACCCTTGGCTTTGAAGTTCGGTACCATCACCATCACAGACCCGCAAGTGGTGACCAAGAGCTATCCGGGGTTCTGGGAGGATCTGCGGAGCGCGGGTTTCGGGGTGGGGTTGCACGAGTGAAGGCGATTGCGATCTTCGACCGGTCACCGCGTCCGTTCCATCTTTCCTATTCCAACATCAAGGTTCCCCCATGCCCTTCCCCACCGACCTCGAGATCGCGCAAGCCGCGCGCATGAAGCCCATCGCTGAGATTGCGAAGAACCTCGGCGTCGACCCGGAAGTGATCGAGCCCTACGGCCGCACCAAAGCGAAGCTTCCCATCAATCTCATTGACGAGAAGAAGCTGGCGAAGGGCAAGCTCATCCTCGTCACGGCCGTGAGCCCCACGCCGGCGGGTGAAGGCAAGACCACCACCAGCATCGGGCTGCACGAAGGGCTGAGCAAGCTGGGCAAGAAGAGCATCGTGGTGCTGCGCGAGCCGAGCCTGGGCCCCGTGTTCGGCATGAAAGGCGGCGCGGCCGGCGGCGGCTACGCGCAGGTGGTGCCCATGGAGGACATCAACCTCCACTTCACCGGCGACTTCAGCGCCATCGAGAAGGCCAACAACCTGCTCGCCGCGCTCATTGACAACAACCTGCAGAACCGCAAGCGCTCGCTGGGCATCGATCCGCGCACCATCGCCTGGAAGCGCGTGATGGACATGAACGACCGCGCGCTGCGGAAGATCACCATCGGCCTCGGAGGCGTGAACGGCGGCGTTCCGCGCGAGGACGGATTCAACATCACCCCAGCGAGTGAGGTGATGGCCATCCTCTGCCTGGCCACCTCGTTCGAAGACCTGAAGAAGCGCCTCGGCGACATCTACGTGGGGCAGCGCTGGGACCGCACGCCCGTGTATGCCCGCGACCTCAAGGCCGAAGCCGCCATGGCCATCCTGTTGAAGGACGCCATCAAGCCGAATCTGGTACAGACGCTCGAGGGCAACCCGGCGATCCTGCACGGCGGTCCTTTCGCGAACATCGCGCAAGGCGTCAATAGCGTGCTCGCCACCAAATTGGGGCTCAGCCTCGGCGACTACGTGGTCACGGAGGCGGGCTTCGGCGCGGACCTAGGCGCGGAGAAATTCTTCGACATCAAGTGCCGCGCTGCGGGATTGAAACCTGCAGCTGCGGTGATCGTGGCCACGGTGCGCGCGTTGCGCTACCACGGCGGCGTGGATGTGAAGGAGGTGAACAATGCCGCGCCCGACAAGCTAAAGGCCGGTCTCGCCAACTTGGGCCGCCATATCGAGAACATCAGCAAATTCGGTGTAAAGGCCGTGGTGGCCATCAACCACTTCCCCACGGATACAGCGGAGGAGATTGACATGGTGAAGGCTTACTGCAAGGAGCGTGGCACCGAGGCCGTGCTCGCTCAAGGCTTCGCGAAAGGCGGTGATGGCATGACCGATCTGGCTGCCGCGGTGCTGAAAGTGATCGACGAAGGCCAGAGCGATTTCAAACCGCTCTACGACCTCTCACTCTCCATCAAGGACAAGATCGCCACCATCGCCCGCGAGATCTACCGCGCTGATGGCGTGGACTACAGCGGCGATGCCGAGACCGCCTTGCGCCGGATAAGCAAGCTCGGCCTCGATGGCGTGCCCATCTGCATGGCCAAGACGCAGTACAGCTTCAGCGACAACAAGGAGCTGCGCGCCGCGCCCACCGGCTTCCGCATCACCGTGCGCGACATCGAGATCAGCGCGGGTGCCGGCTTCGTAGTGCCCATCTGCGGCGAGATCATGCGCATGCCGGGACTACCTGAAGTGCCTGCGGCGGAAGGCATGGACATCGATGCGAATGGCGTGATCAGCGGGTTGAGCTGATCTTGTGACAGGCCGTTCGCCGTGCCGTTACCTATTCGGTGATACCTGCATTCGATGGGAGTAACCAAACACACCCATCATGTTCAATCCAATCCCTCTCCTCGCTGCCGCGCTGTTTAGCGCCGCACCCTTCCATCCACGTGCAGCCGTTGTTCTCCCCGAAGACGGTGGCCCGCCCGCCATCCGCATCGCTGGCAAATCCGGCGGCGACATCACTGCTGCGCAATGGAACTCGATGAAGGCTGTGGACCTTGTGGGTTGCGTGCCTGGCGCCCGTATCGTCTCGCTGCGCCTGTGTGTGAGGGATTGCAAGGGGAAAGATGCCGGGCTGAATGCGAAGGAGCCCACGCTGACGGAATCGATGAAGGCGATGATCTCGAATCTGCCGGTGGGCACCCGGTTCCGCGTAGAGGTAGTGGTTACCGACCGCTCGGGGAAATCCTGGGATGTCCCGGATGCAGAGTTCGTGTGGAAGGGCTGATAGCCAATCGCTGTTAACGCAGTCCTGGTCCGTTGAACCCTGCGTGCGCGGCATCGTCACAGCCGCAAACAACCACGAACATGCGGAACACGATCATCGCTGCGATGCTGCTCTTCTCAGCGACAGCTGCGGCACAGGACAAGGTGAAGCGGAGCCCGGAGGAAATGGCAAAGGCGCGCACCGAGCGCCTGACCACGGTGCTCGAACTCACTCCAGAGCAGGCTGCGAAGGTGAATGCCCTCCATTTGGCCCATGCCCAGCATTCAGAGGCACGCCGCGCTGAGCAGGAAGCGAAGCGCGAAGCCATGCGCGCGGAGATGAAAGCGAAGCGCGAAAGGCACCAAGCGGAGATGAAGGCCATCCTCACTGCGGAGCAATTCGCGAAGTGGGAAGCGCTGAATGCCCAGCGCGATGAGCATCGCCGCCATCACGATACCGCGAAGTAGCCGCGCTGGGATCGGAGCCCCGCACGACATGCGGGGCTCCGCGCTTTCATCCCCCGCCCTTACTTCGCGCCATGCTCGGCCTCCAGCTCCCCACCGATCCGCGCTGGGCGGAACTCGTGAAGAACGACCTGCGCACCTTGCTCGTGGACCATGCCTGGTGCGAGCAGAAGGCCGCCAGCAACGCCATCAGCATGATCACCCGCTACCCGGAGAACAGCGCGCTGGTGGCAGAGCTGCTGCGCATCGCGCAGGAAGAGCTTGACCACTTCCGCCAAGTGGTGGAGCGCATCCACGCACGCGGCTGGGAATTGGGTCCTGAGCGAAAGGACCACTATGTGAACGAGCTGCTCGCCTTCGTGCGCAAGGATGGTTCGCGCGAAGAGCGCCTCGTGGACCGGCTGCTCTTCAGTGCCATGATCGAGGCGCGCAGCTGCGAGCGCTTCAAGCTGCTCACCGAGGAATGCCCGGACGAGGAACTGCGCGCATTCTACCGCGAATTGATGGAGAGCGAGGCGGGGCATTACGCCACCTTCATCGGCTTCGCTCGCCAGCATGGCGGGCGTGTGGACGTGGACCGCCGCTGGAAAGAGTTCCTGGCGCATGAGGCCGGCGTGGTGAGCCGCTACGGCACCGCGCCCACCATGCACGGCTGAGCCCCGGCGGTGCCGGGCTTTTCGGCATCTTCACGCCCCAATTCGAACCACATGCGCACCATCGGCCTCCTTTTGTCAGTGCTCTTCACGGCGCTCGTTTCACAGGCGCAGAAGACCTACCCCTACACCAGCGTCCCCGGGGATCCCCTCGAGGCGCGCATCTACACCCTCGACAACGGCCTACAGGTGTGGCTGAGCCGGAATGCTGATGCACCTCGCGTGCAGACCAACATCGCCGTACGCGCAGGCAGCAAGAACGATCCCGGCGATGCCACGGGCCTCGCCCACTACCTGGAGCATATGCTCTTCAAGGGGACCAGCCGGATCGGCACCAGCGATTGGGCCAAGGAGAGCGCGTTGCTGCAGCAGATCAGCGATGCGTACGAGCGCAGGCGCTGGTCGCGGGATGAGGGCGAGCGCGAGCGGATCTACCGCGCCATCGACAGCCTCAGCACGCTAGCCGCAGCCTACGCCGTGCCCAACGAATACGACAAGATGATCAAGAAGCTCGGCGCGCGCGGCACCAATGCTTACACGAGCACGGAACGCACGGTGTACATCAACGACATCCCGAGCGATGAACTGGAGCGCTGGATGGCCATCGAGAGCGAGCGCATGCAGGAATGCGTGCTGCGCCTCTTCCACACGGAGCTGGAAACCGTTTATGAAGAGTTCAACCGAGGGCAGGACAGCGATGGCAGGCAGCTCTTCCAGAAGAAGAATGAGCTGCTGTACCCGCTGCATCCCTATGGCACGCAGACCACGATCGGCACCGGCGAGCACTTGAAGAATCCCAGCATGGTGAAGATCCATGAGTTCTTCAAAACCTGGTACGTGCCGAATAACATGGCTGTCATCCTCGCCGGAGACATCGACTACGACAAGACCATCGCCCTGGTTGACAAGCATTTCGGCAAGTGGCAGCGGAGGGATGTCCCCGGTTTCAGCTTCAAGGAAGGACCTCCCGGCACCGGAAAGGCCGAAGTCTTCGGGCCGGAATCAGAATCCGTGAACCTCGCCTGGCGCTTCGATGGCTACACCCCGCGCAACGCCGCCATGCTCAAAGTCATTGATGGCCTGCTGAGCAACGGCACCGCCGGCATCATCGATCTCGATCTCGTGCAGCAGCAGAAGGTGCTGGAGGCTTATGCCTATACCAATGCGCAGACCGACTACAGCGAGCTCAACCTGGTGGGCAAGCCCAAGGAAGGCCAGCGGCTCGACGAGGTGAAGGACCTCTTGCTCGCTGCGGCCAACCGCCTGATCGAGGGTGACTACGACGACTGGCTCATCGGGGCCGTGGTGAACGACCTGAAGCAGCAGCAGATCCGCTATTGGAACGAGAACAACAGCCGGCGCGCCGCCGCCATGACCGATGCCTTCATCATCCGGAAGGACTGGAAGGATGAAGTGGCGCAGTTCGAGCAGATGGCGCAGTTCACGAAGGAGGACGTGACCGCCTTCGTGGGCAAGCGGCTGAGCCAACCCGATGTCCTGGTGTACAAGCGCACCGGCGAGAACAAGGGCGCGCACAAGGTGAGCAAGCCGAAGATCACGGCGATCGACATCAAGCGTGATGGCATGAGCGCCTGGCGGGCCGAATGGGAGAAGATGCCCAGCGGAACCGTGGCGCCTGAATTCATCGACTACAAGAAAGCCATTGACCGCAGGCCCTTGTCGAAGGGCGCTGACCTGGCGGTGGTGAAGAACCCCAGCAACGACCTCTTCAGCCTGCGATATATCGTTGACATGGGCACCCTGCACGACCGCGAGCTCGGCGTGGCCGTGGAGTACCTGCCCTTCCTGGGCACCAGCCGCCTGAGCGCCATCGACTTCAAGAAAGAACTCTTCAAGCTGGGCATGCAGCTCAGCGTATCCACCAGTGCAGACCGCTGCTATGTGACCCTGAGCGGGCTCGAATCGAACCTGGAGAAGGGCATCGACCTGCTGGAGGAATTGCTCGCGGATGCCCAGCCGGATAAAGAGGCCCTGGCGGGGCTGTTGGCCGACATCAGCAAGCAGCGGCAGGATGCCATGAAGGAGAAATGGCGCGTGCTCTACCTCGGGCTGTTCAATCAAGCGCGCTACGGAAAGCGCAATCCCTTCAACCATGTGCTGAACGAGAAGGAACTCGCCATGCTAACCCCGGAGGACCTGGTGGGCCGGATCAAGGGGATCATGGCTCACGAACACGCGGTGTTCTACTATGGCAAGCGCCCGGCAGACAAGATGGCCGAGCTGCTCAAGAAGAAGCATCGGTTGCCGGCCGCGCTGAAACCGGTGCCGCCGCCGGTGAAATTCGAGGAACAGCCCACCACCGAGAACCGCGTGCTCTTCGTGGACCATGACATGGTGCAGACCGAGATGCTGCTGGTGAGCAAGGCCGGTCCGTTCGACGTGGCGAAGCTCCCGATCGCATCGCTCTTCAACGAATACTTCGGAAGCGGGCTCAGCAGCATCGTTTTCCAGGAGATCCGTGAGGCCAAGGCCCTGGCCTACGGCGCCAACGCCAGCTACACCACGCCCGCGAAGAAGGACGAGGCCCATTACGTCCGCGCCTTCATCGGCACACAGGCCGATAAGCTTCCTGATGCCGTGGACGCCATGCTGAAGCTCATGAATGAGATGCCCGAGGCCGAAGCCCAGTTCGAGGGCGCCAAGGCCAGTGCCCTGAAGGTGATCGCCAGCACGCGCATCACCAAGGAGAGCATCTATTGGAACTGGGATGCGGCCAACCAGCGCGGGCTCGATACCGACACGCGCCGCACGACCTACGAGCGCATACCGTCCATCAGCATCCGGGACATGAAGTCTTTCTTCGACAATGAGATCAAGGGCAGGCCCTACACCTTCCTTGTGATCGGCAAGGAGAGCGCCATGGACATGAAGGCCCTGGAGCGCCTGGGACCCGTGATGAAGATCAGCAAGGAGCAGGTGTTCGGCTATCCGGAGAATTGAAACGATCCGGTTGCGCCAGGTGAAGGTTGAGCGGGTTGGGGCCGGCACGCGCCGCCTCAACCTGTCATTGCGAGGCTCCGCGAAGCAACAACCCCCAACCTGCCTTCGTCAAGCGAGCCTGAAACCCACAACCTGACCTTGAAGAAGGAAATCACCGCCGAGATCATCTCCATTGGTGATGAGCTGCTCATCGGGCAGACCATCAACACCAATGCTGGTTGGATGGGCGAGCAGCTCTCGCTCATCGGCATCAGGCCGATGCGTGTGCGCGTGATCGGGGACGACCGGCAGGCGATCCTGGATGCATTCGCGACCTCTACGGCTGACGTCGTGCTCATCACCGGCGGCCTGGGCCCCACCAAGGACGACATCACCAAGCAGGTGCTCTGCGAATACTTCGGCACGCGCCTGATCCGCCACCCGCACATCGAAGCCGCTATCGCCGCCTTCTTCCGCAGCATCGGTCGAGAGCCCTTGGAGGTGAACCTGGCACAGGCCGACCTCCCCGAATCCTGCACCGTGGTGCCGAACGACCGCGGCACGGCCAGCGGGATGTGGTTCGAGCGCAAGGGCCGCGTTTTCGTGAGCATGCCCGGCGTGCCTTACGAGATGAAGGCCATGATGCTCAAGCACGTGGTGCCCGATCTGAAGCGCGTCTTCCAACCGCCCACCATCGTTCACCGCACCATCCTCACCACCGGGTTGGGCGAGAGCCATCTGGCCCAGCGCATTGCGGCTTGGGAAGATAGCCTGGCCGCGGAAGGCATCAAGCTGGCCTATCTGCCCAGCCCCGGCCTGGTGAAGCTCCGCTTGAGCACCTACGCCAACAACGACCCTACCGATGCCCACCTACGCGTCGCGCGCAAAGCCGATCAGCTCTACCGCCTCATTCCGGAATTGATCTTCGGCGAAGGAGAGGAACGGCTGGAGGAAGTGGTGGGCCGCAACCTCAAAGAGCGCGGCGAGACGCTTTCCACGGCCGAGAGCTGCACCGGTGGCTACGTGAGCCACCTGATCACCGGAGTGCCCGGAAGCTCCGCCTACTTCATTGGTGGGGTGGTGAGCTACGCGAATGCGGTGAAGATGGAAGAGCTCGGCATCCCCAGCGATATGCTGGAACTGAATGGCGCCGTGAGCCAGCCCGTGGTGGAGCGCATGGCCTCCGGGGTGCGAGAGGCCCTGAAGACCGATTGGAGCATCGCCCTGAGCGGCGTGGCCGGGCCCGATGGCGGCACCGAGGAGAAGCCAGTGGGCACCGTATGGATGGCGGTTGCAGGCCCGGATGGCGTGCAGGCAGCCAAGGTCTATTTGCCCGGATCACGTGACCTGGTGATCAAGCGCAGTGCTTTGGCAGCCTTGAACATGCTACGCAAGTCCTTGTTGTTGAGGGCTGTAGATTGAGGGGTTGAGGGGTTGAGCCCCCACCTCCCGATACTTCAAGAATCCCACGGTACACAGCGCTTCCATCAACCTTCAACCCGTAGCCACCCAACTTCCATCTGAAACCCTAGATTTGCGCCCCGCAATTCAGAACGCCATGTCGAAAGTCTGCCAGATCACCGGGAAGAAGGTCACCGTGGGCCACAAGGTGTCGCACTCGAACATCAAGACCAAGCGCACCTTCGCTCCGAACCTCCAGGACCGCAAATTCTACATGCCCGAGGAGAAGAAGTGGGTGAGCCTGCGCGTGAGCACCGCTGGCATGCGCACCATCAACAAGATCGGCCTGGCTGAAGCCCTCAAGCGCGCCAAGGCGAAGGGATATCTCGCGGCTTGAACCAAGAACATCATTGAGCCATGGCCAAGAAAGCAAAAGGCAACCGCGTGCAGGTGATCCTCGAATGCACCGAGCACAAGACGTCGGGCCAGCCCGGCACCAGCCGCTACATCACCACCAAGAATCGGAAGAACACTTCCGAGCGGATCGAACTGAAGAAGTACAACCCGATCCTCCGCAAGGTGACCGTTCACAAGGAGATCAAGTAACCAGCGCCTAAGACCGAAGAGCCATGGCAAAGAAGACCGTTGCAACCCTGAAGAAAGCAGATGCCAAGACCTTCACGAAGGTCATCCGCATGGTGAAGAAGGAGACCGGCGGCTACTCATTCGTGGAGCAAGTAGTGCCCAGCGACGAGGCCGAGAAGCTCGCCAACGCGAAGTAGCGCGCGAAGACCCCATTGCCGGAAGGGCCTCCACACGTGAGGCCCTTTCGAGTTTCAGAGAACGACCATGGCATTGTTCGGATTATTCGGCAAGAAGAAGGAATCGTCGGCAGCGGCCGCAGAGCAACGGGCGCTTGATAGCGGGCTGCAGCGATCGCGCGAAGGCCTCCTGGGCAGGCTCACGCGCGCTGTCGCAGGCAAGAGCACCGTGGATGAAGAGGTGCTGGACGATCTGGAGGAAGCGCTGGTGGGCAGCGACGTCGGCGTGGAGACCACTTTGCGGATCATCGAGCGCATCCAGCAGCGCGTGAAGCGGGACAAGTACGTGGGCACCGGCGAGCTCAATGCCCTGCTGCGCGAGGAGATCGCCGCGCTGATGAGGGATCCTGCGCCGGTGGACCCGGCAATCAGGCCGTACGTGATCATGGTGGTGGGCGTGAACGGCGTGGGCAAGACCACCACCATCGGCAAGCTCGCCAATGCCTTCAAGAAGGAGGGCAAGAGCGTGGTGCTGGGCGCTGCTGACACCTTCCGGGCGGCGGCGGTTGACCAGCTGCGCATCTGGAGCGAGCGCGTAGGCGTGCCGCTGGTGCAACAGGGCATGAACGCGGATCCCGCCGCCGTGGCCTACGATGCCGTGGAAAGCGCCAAGGCCAGGGGCGCCGATGTGGTGATCATCGACACCGCTGGGCGCCTGCACAACAAAGTGGGCCTCATGAACGAGCTCACCAAGGTGCGCAACGTGATGCGCAAGGTGGTGCCGGACGCACCGCATGAGGTGCTCCTCGTGCTCGATGCGAGCACCGGACAGAACGCCATCGAGCAGGCGCGCCAGTTCACCAAGGCCACCGATGTCACCGCGCTCGCCCTCACCAAGATCGACGGCACGGCAAAGGGCGGCGTGGCCATTGGCATCAGCGACCAGTTCAGCATCCCCATCAAGTACCTCGGCGTGGGCGAAGGCATCGACCACCTGCAGGTCTTCGAGAAGAAGGCCTTCGTGGAGGCCCTGTTCAACGCCTGATCATGCGGCAAGGACCGATGTACGCCGTCCGGTGAGCAGGAGACGGATATTCCGGATCAGCTCACGCGCCCAAAGCCAAGCGAGCAGCGGAGCCAGGGCCAGGATGCCCCGATTGAATCGATAGGCATCCTCGAACTCGAGATGGAACAGGGAGAACACGCTGCGCGTCATGCCGCAGCCTGGGCAATCCGCCCCGGTGACACGTTTATAGAGGCACAGCGTGGGGCCTGAGCCGACCAGATCCATCGGGACCAAAGAGAGGGCTACCGGCAAGGCGATGAGCGCTGCGGTGACCAGGACCCGGATCCACCGGCTACTTCTTGAGCAGTTCGCGGCCCTGAGCATCCTTGAAGCTGCCGGTGGCGATCATGATCAGGTCAATGAGCGACCAGATGCCGCAGCCACCCAACGTGAGCAGTTGAACGATCCCGATGGCCGTATGGCCGGTGTAGAAGCGATGCACGCCCAAACCGCCAAGGAAAATGCAGAGCAGCAGCGCGGTGAGCCAATCTTTCTGAGGTGAGTTGATGATTTCCATGATGCATCCGGTTTGAACCGTCGGGGCGGGGATGATTGTTCGGGCCCAATATAGCAGGCGCTATCAACGGTGCTTCAGGCGCAGGTGGTGATCGACGCGAGCAACAGTCATCCCCTATTGTTCCTGTCGATGCACTGAAACGGATGATCCCTGTGGTCGAAGCCTTGCGGCTGTGCAGCCACGGCCATCAGAAGGCGGCTTGGAATAGAATCGAGCCCAGATCCATGAAGGGTATGACTCAGGGCTTGCTTCCTTCCGCCATGGATCCTCCAACTCCTCGAGCTACCTTGCTGCATGCTCCTACTCCGCCAAACCAACGGCAAACTGGCCCGGACCGTGGAGCGCATCACGTTCCGACAGGGCCACCAGCCGACGCATCATCGCGAAGTAGCCGTTCTGGACCGCGGCTGCGAGGTGGTGATCGACCTGAGCGACGCGCACAAGCAGCGCTGGCACGATGAGCACGGCGAGCGCTGCGACAGGCACAAGCGAGGCTGGCTAAGCGGCATGCGCACCACCCGCATCGTGCTCGTAATGGCACTTGTCCTTGGGTCAACATGGACAGCCGCTCAGACCGGTACGGTTACGTTCCATCACCTCACGATCGCGGATGGCCTGTCGCAGAATTCCGTGAACGCAATCGCGCAGGACCGCGACGGGTTCATGTGGTTCGGCACGCAGGATGGGCTCGACCGCTTCGATGGCCGCGAGTTCATCACCTACCGCCACAACGACCGGCCAAACAGCATCGGGAACAACTACATCTGGAGCCTGCTGGAGGACGTGGATGGCGGCTTGTGGATCGGCACCTTCGGCGGCGGGCTCGACCATCTCGACCCTAGCAACGGGACTGTTTCGCACTACCGCCGTGGCCCAAGCGGGCTTTCCGGCCACCGCGTGGTGGGGCTGCTCGAGCATCCCGTCGGGACGATCTGGGTGCGTACAAGCGTCGGGCTCGATCGCATCGATCGCGGCACCGGTGTGGTGACGCAGGTGCTCCGCAATGTGTTCGTGGAGGGCGATCTGATCGGCGCGATGGCACCCGCTGGCTCCGGGAGGATCCTGCTGCGCACATCTGCGGGGCTCTCCGAACTCGAGCTTCGCACAGGTAACCTGCGCACCATCACGATCGGTCAGGAGGTGAGCGCGCTCGCTTCGGCGGAGAACGGCTACTACGTCCTTGATGAGCACCGGCTCCTCCACATCGACAGGAATACGGGGAAGGAGGAGCTACTGGTACATGCTCAGGATGTACGTGAGGCCCATCCGCGCATCGGATCCCACTGCATGCTGATCCACGATGGACACATTTGGGTGGGGACCACGCACGGATTGATCCACAAGGATCCAATGGGCCGGACGACGCTTCACCGCCATGACCCGGAGGATCCGCGCAGCCTCGCTGACGACCATGTCCTTTCCTTGTTCGCCGGTAGAGGTGGCGAGATCTGGGTGGGCACGCGCAACGGCCTCGACCGCATCGAGCGCGTGGACCTTGTGGTGCATGGCCTCACCCACGTGCCGGGCGATCCAGTCTCCCTGCCCCATGCGAGCGTGACCTGTTTGCTCGAGGATGGGGACAAGATGTGGATCGGCACTCCGGCCGGCCTTGCCGCATGGGACCGTGCTTCCGGAATCATGGGCGTGCATCGCAACGACCCGCGCGATCCAGGGTCGCTCAGCGCCGACTACGTGCTCTCCACGGCGCGCGACAGCGCCGGGCGCATTCTCGTGGGCACGCTGGCCGGCGGTGTGAATCGGGTACTCACTGAAGGCCCTAAGATCCGGTTCCAGCGGTTGAGCGTCTCCCCGGACACCGATCCGAGGCGCAGCGCCATCGCACACGGGCTGCACACGGCGCACGATGGTCGCACCTGGGTGGCAACGGGCGGCGCCGGGCTGTGCTGCATCGGCCGTGATGGAGCCATGAGTTGCCTGCCCATCAACGGCCCCGGCGCTTCACCTCATCCATACCTCTTCACGGTGATGGAGGATGCAGCAGGTCACCTGTGGATGGGAAGCGCGGGCGGCGGTCTCGTGCTCTTCGATCCCACCACCACGCGCTTCGGTGCGTTGCGGAACAGCCCGGAGGACATGGGCAGCTTGAGCGATGACCTGGTCCTTTGCACCCATCAAGATCAGGATGGCCACCTTTGGGTGGGTACCGCGAATGGTCTTTGTCGATCGCATCGGCCACTGGATGATAGCCTCCGCAACGCCATTCTTGAGACGCGCACGCCTGCTGGCATCTTTCAGCGCGTCGGCCGCAGCGACGGATTGCCCAATGAGGTGATCTACGGCATCCTGGCGGATGGCGATCGACTTTGGTTGAGCACCAATGGCGGACTGGCTCAATTGGACCGATCGACCGGTCGCGTGGTACGCGTGCTTACGCGGTCCGATGGGCTGCTGGGCGATGAATCCAACCAGAACGCCTACCTGCGCACAGCCGACGGCACCTTGTACTTCGGTGGACCGAACGGGCTGAATTGGTTCCGTCCGATTGAACTGGCGATCGAGCGGTCCGCGCCGCCGGTGCGCTTCACCCGCTTCCTGCTGAACAACGAACCGGTGCCGCTGATCGCCGATAGCTCCAACGCCGCATTCGCCCTTCGGAACGCGATCCACCGCACGGAAGAGATCAGCCTCTCGTGGCGCGAAAAGGTGATCGGATTCGAGTTCGCCGCGCTCAACTTCATCGCGCCGGAAGGGAATCTGTACCGGTACAAGCTCGACGGCTTCGACGAGGATTGGGTGGATGCCGGCACGAGGCGCAGCGTCACCTACACCAACCTCGACCCCGGTGACTATGTGCTGCATGTGCAAGGCAGCAACAACGACGGGACCTGGAACCGGGAGGGCGCGTCGATCGCACTCAGCATCAGCACGCCGCCATGGCTCAGTTGGTATGCGTATCTGCTCTACGCGCTGGCTTTGCTCGGCATCGCCTATGGGTGGTACCGTTATCGCCTTCATGAGGCTACACGCGAATTCCAGACGGGATTGCGCATCGCGGAGGCGCGAAGCGAGGAGCGCGAGGACTTCCGGAAGCGCAGCGCAGCGGACTTCCACGATGAGAGTGGCGCCAGGCTCACGCGCATCGGCATGCATGCGGGCCTCGCGAAGCAGCACGCGCGCCATGATCCATTGCTATTGCCTCACTTGGAGCAGATCGAGCGGGCGCAGCGTGAACTGAGCGCCGGCATCCGCGACTTGATCTGGAGCATGGACCCTGGCCGGGATACGCTGCGCGATGTGCTGGACCGACTGGCTGATCTCGCCTTCGCGCTCTTCGATCGCACGGAAACGAGCTTCAAGCTGGAAGGGAACGATGATCGATTGAACTCGGTGAAGCTCGGCATGGAGCAGCGCCGCGCGATCATCCTGATCATGAAGGAAGCGATGAACAACTGCGCGAAGCATGCTCAAGCGCGGTCGTGCGCCCTCTCCGTAACAACTTCAGACGAGCACATCGACCTATTGCTGAAGGACGATGGCGTGGGTTTCGATGCAGCGCGATCGGATGCAGACCACTATGGCTTGCGCACCATGCCGGACCGTGCGGATAGCATCGGTGCGGAGCTGGTGATCACGAGCGCTCGCGGCCAGGGCACGGAAGTGCGATTGAGGCTCGGCGCGCGAACAGAGTCGCGCAAGGGCCCTCAGCAAAGCAGGCTGTAGCCGACCAACAGGCGACCATCCTTCCTCCATCGGATCCAGCCGGTGGGCGCGATGCGATCGGCGAGATCGTGCGTGCGCACCTGGAGCCAATCACCCTGCACTGCCACCGGGGCCAGCAGCGCATCGGCACCATCGGCCAGCACGGCGGCTGTTTCCAGGGGCTTCACGCGAATCGGATTCATCGCCGGATCGAGCGTCTCAACAGCGGTCGCGCTAATGATGAACTCCGGCCAGAGCCGCAGGATGCCCTGTGAGCGCGCCACCCATGCGGTGCGTCCATCGGTCTCATTCACGACCACCTCGACCCAATCGCTGGAGAGCGTGATCGCGCGCAGCAGCAGCAGGTCATAGTCGAGCTTCTTGTGCGCGGGCAAGAACCACGGCGGCCCGGAAGCGATATCGGCACGGTAAGGTCCTTGCGCGAAGATCAGGCTGTCGGTCACCGTCGGACCGTGCATCGGGTCGAGGAGGTCCGGTGCGGCATACATAGGCCATGCGCCCACGGCGATCGTGGGCGAGAACATGCCAAGGCCCATATCGACATCGCGGGAAACCGACGAAGCTGCGGCGATCACGGCGCCCTTCCACGACGCGAAACGAAGGGTGGCAGCGGGATCCGTCGGCCTCATGCGTTGCGGGCGCTCCTGTTCCTCCTGCCATGGCTCGATGGGCCCGCGCGCAACCGCGAGGATCCGGAAGGCGGTCCAAGCGATCAACAGCATCGCCAGCGGACCCATGATCACCAACGCGCGCACAGCATCGCGGCGTGGGCGCTTCGCGCACAGCAATCCAGCGAGCACCGCCAGCAGCGCACTCATCACGACCCCCGCAAGCGCAACGGTAGCCGCCCCAGCAAGGCCATCCGCTGGCTCAGCAAGGAAACGGCCCAGGAAACCACCGAGGAAAAAGCCGATGATTGCCACACTGAGCACCAAGCCGGCGACCGGCCAGCGCTTCGACGGTGATCCTGTCACCTCCATCTCACGCTAAACAGATCATTGGCCGGTCGCTGCCTTCATCTGTTCCAGCATGGCGGGGTCGAGGCCCTTGCCTTCCATCTGGATCATGGCCAGCTTCATCCCAAGATCGGCGATGCGTGGCGCGTACTCCAGGCTGATCGCATTGAACTCCTGCCAGCACTTGAGGCCCAATTCCCTCTCCCCGCGTGCTTCGATACGCTTGCTCAGCTCCGTGGCGCGCTCCGACCATTCGGCCTGCCGTGCTTGATCCACCTTGTGCGCTACCACCATCGCCTGCAGGCCGTCGGCGTAGTCGGCCATCAGGTCGCGGAACTCGCCCACGATCGGATCGCACGCCACGGCGGCTTCCACGGCAGGAATGGCGTCAGCTTCGTTCTCGATCACCACACCAGGGTCGGTGGGCTGGCCGCAACGCGCGAGGAGAAGCAGCAAGGGAAGCATCAAGGTGGCTCTCATATCGGTGATGGGTTGATCGGACAAAGGTGGATCGAAGCCTGCATCTCATCCACCACCCATTTGGGTGGATCGTTCATCGATCCACCTGGCATCCGTGAGCTCAGCGCCATCCATCAACGATCCGTCGTTCGCGCAGAACGGCCTTACATTCCCCTCATGAACGAGATCCCCAACTTGATCACCGTGGCCGTAGTAGAGGATGATCGCGAAGCACGCGAGGCCATCGCTGCGGTCATTGAAGCAGCCGATGGTTATGTGCTGCGTGGGGCCTTCTCGAGCGCGGAGGAGGCTATGGCGGCACTGCCTGACCTGGAGCCCGATGCCGTGCTGATGGACATCCAGCTGCCCGGCGCCAGCGGGATCGAATGCGTGCGCAAGCTGAAGGATCGATTGCTCGACACGGACTTCATCATGCTCACCGCGATGGATGATGAGGAGAGCGTGTTCCGTTCGCTGAGCGCCGGTGCCACTGGCTACCTGCGAAAAGGCGCCACTCCGCAGGACATCCTCGACGCGATCCGCGAGGTGAGGCAGGGAGGTTCCGCGATCACGCCCGGCATCGCACGGTTGCTCGTGCGCTCCTTCCAGCCGCAGCGCGATCCGGGGTTGAGCGATCGGGAGGCCTCGGTGCTTGCCCGGCTCTGCGAGGGCGAGAACTACCGCAGCATCGCTGACGCGCTCTTCATCAGCGCCAACACCGTGAAGGCGCACATCAAGAGCATCTACCTGAAGCTGCACGTGAACACGCGCGCCGAGGCGGTGCGTGCGGCCCTGCGCGATCGGCTGGTGTGACACGGATCCACCCATTTGGGTAATGGATGCCACTCGCGGGGCCCGATACGTTTGCCCCGCAACAACCATGGCCATGAATAGACCGCTACCCCTTTCCCTCGTGCTCTTCGCGGCACCCATCGCGCTGCTCGCACAGCCCACCATCAACCCCATCAACGTGCCGGTGATCGGCGATGTCGTCACCATCGGCTTATGCTCCGATATCGTGGATGCGAGCGCGCTCAATTCCAGTGCTGGCGCCATGCAGACCTGGGACTTCAGCGGATTAACAGAAACCACCGAGGAGGAATTCACTTTCGTTGATCCGGCGTCAACGCCTTGGGCGTCTGACTTCCCAGCATCGAACCTCTGCGGCATTAGTTGGGATGGTTCGCACAGCTATTACATCACCAATGCGAACGCGCTGGAAACGGAAGGGAACGCCATGGTCATTCCCGGATCGCCGCCGGAGGATACCGCCAAGTTCATCTTCGCCGTGGACCATGAACGGATCCTCGAACTCCCGTACACGTTCGGCGATGGGCATATCGATGGTTTCAGCGGAACTTTCAACGCCGGGGCCTTCATGGGCACCATGGATGGAACCATCGATGTGGATGTGGACGGTTACGGAACCCTCATCCTGCCGAACGGCACCTACACCAACGTGGTGCGCTACCATTTCAATCGGACCCAGAACAACACGATCCTGGGCAATACCACTACCCAGACAAAAGAGCAGTGGGGCTGGGTTTCTGAGGATCATCGTTTCTGGTTGCTGCTCATGGAGATCAACTTCGATGGTTTCGCGACGAACGATATCGTCTGGTACGACAAGAGCCCCATCATGGTGGGGCAGCAAGGCATGGATGATCCGGCCGGCTCATCGCTTGGCTTGTATCCTTCACCGGCCAGCACCGGCAGCAGCGTAACGATCACCGGGGCGACTAATCTCGCGAACGCGCACGTCCGGATCATCGATGCCTTGGGACGCACGGTGCTCATGGGCCCGGTTATGCGCGGCGCGTTCAGCACCACCGGACTCGTGCCTGGCCAGTACCTGGTCCGCTTGCTCGATGCCAATGGCCGTACCGCCCGCATCGGCCGCCTCGTGATCGAGTGATCCGAAATCCAGGACATGACCATGCGCCCTATGCGAACGCTCCTCCTCGCGCTGAACGTGTTGCTGTGCGCTTCATCTGCGCGTGCGCAGGACTCCGCCGGCTGCAAGGATCATCCGCTCATCACACGCTATCCCGGTGCCACGCTGGCTTGGTGCGAGGAGCAGAACCATGTGGAATACGCCATCGCCAAAGGCCCAGTGACCGGCTACAAGAAGATCGACGCGTGGAAAGAGGTGAAGGGCAGGCGTACTCGGCTCTATTACAGCATCAAGGGCGATTTCTCCATCCGCGACCTCTACCTCAACTACCAGAGCGCGCTGAAGAGCGCAGGCGCCACCATGCTCGCTGAAGGCCAGCAGGAGAAGTCCACCGCACCGGAAGTGGGCAGCCGCACCATGATCGGGATCCACTACTCGCGCAACGATTTCCCTTCGAGCGTGGGCATACGCCTGCTGCAAGGATCAGCGAGCAGCGGAGGCAGCTTCTACCTGGCTGGCTCGCTCGACAACAAGGGCACGCCGGTGCATATCGTGGTGAGCGGTTCGCAGTACACCAGTGAGGAGAAGGTGATGCTGGTGGATCTCATCGAAGAGGTGGGCGTGGCCACGGACAAGATCAAGGTGAACGCCGCGTGGATGAAGCAGCAGATCGAACTGCACGGCAAGGTGGCCCTCAACGACATCCTCTTCGATACCGACAAGGCCACGGTGCAAGCCGGATCACTGCCGATCATCGCCGAGATCGCGAAGCTGCTGGCGATGATGCCCGAACTGAAGGTGTTCATTGTAGGCCACACCGACATGACCGGTACGCTGGAACACAACCTTGACCTGAGCAAGCGCCGCGCTGCCGAGGTCGTGCGGCTGCTCACCACGGAGCACGGCATTGCAGCCGCGCGCCTCGATGCGCATGGCGCAGGCCCACTGGCACCTGCAGGCACGAACATGACGGATGCGGGCAGGCAGCTGAACAGGCGGGTGGAACTCGTTGCACGGTAGGCTGCCGGTGCATTCAGGGTGCATCAGCAGGATCGCGCTCGGCGGCTACATTGCCCCATGCTCCTGCTCTTCCGCCAGCCAGAGGGCCCGATCGCACACGCTGTAGAGCACATCACCTTTCATCAGGGCTATCACCCGCCGCACGCGCGCGAGGTCTTCGTGCCCGACGGCGGCTGCGAGGTGGTGATCGACCTGAGCGATGCGCCCAAGCAGCGCTGGCACGAGGAGCACGGCGAGCGCTGCGACGTGCATAAGCGCGGATGGGTGAGCGGCATGCGCACCTCGCGCATCGTGATCGGCGTGGGCAGCGGTGCGCCCATGCTGGTGCTGCGATTGCACCCAGGCGTGCTGCCTGCCTTGATCGGCATGCCAGCGAACGAACTGAATGATACCGTGGTGGACCTCGACCTATTGCTCGGCGCGCTCTTCAGCCCGGTGCGCGATGCGCTCGGTGAAACGCTGGAGCAACGCGGGGCACAGGCTATGATGGATGAGGCCGAAGATGTGCTGGCACCGCTCTTTCCCGCGATTACGGTGGAGCGACGGGTGGGGATCGCGTTGCACGCACTGCAACAACGCAATGGCATCGGAACGGTAGGCGCGATCAGCGATGAGCTGGGCTGCTCGAAGAAGCACTTGAACGACCTCTTCCGGCGCCATTGCGGGTTGGGACCGAAACGCTACGCGAGCCTCGTTCGCTTCCAAACGCTGCTGCGGCGCTTGGAGCACGAGACGGATCCCGATTGGGCGCAGCTTGCGCTGGAGCATGGCTTCTACGACCAGTCGCACATGGTGAACCAATTCCATGAGATGACCGGTTATACGCCCACCCGCTACATGCAGGTGAAGGGACCATTCCTGAATTGGCTGCCCGTGAACGACCGGTGAATTTTTTCCAAGCGGACCCTCATCACGGTCGGTTCCTTCGCGGCATACTCCTCATCACATGGACGTCCACCTGAACCACCTCGCCATCATCGTGGCCGCATTGAGCGACCTGCTCGTGGGCGCGCTCTGGTATTCGCCGCTGCTCTTCTACAAGCCCTGGCGCAATGCCAATGGCTTCACCGATGAAGGCATCAAGAAGGCTCTGAACCCAGCGAAGACCTACGGGCTCACCTGCCTCTTCGCGCTCATCATCAGCTACAACCTCGCCTTCTTCCTCGGCTCGCCGGACATGAACGCTTCGCAGGGTGCGACCTACGGCCTGCTCACCGGTGTATGGGCCGCGCTGGCCTTCATGATCGTCGGGCTCTTCGAGCAGCGCAAATGGGGCTACATGCTCATCAACGCGAGCTACATGCTGGTGGCCTTCACGCTGAAGGGGCTTATCATCGGGGCGTGGCGATGAAGACCCAACTCTTGCTCCTGCTTCTCGCGCTCACCGCATGCGGAACGCCACCGGTACCGCTCGAGGAGGCACCTGCGACACCGGACCTCCGCATCGCCTTCAACGTGTACACGAACACGCCCGAGGACAACTATGAGGTCTTCGTCATGGACCTCGATGGCGGCAACCGCAAGAACATCACGAACACGCCCGGTGTGGATTGGGTGTACGCGTCCTACGGCGATCGCCTCCTCTTCCTCAGCGACCGCGACACCTGCCACCGCTGCTACTTCCTCTACGAGATGGACGCAGAAGGCAACAACGTCCGTCGCATCAGCGATCGTCAATTACAGGACAGCTGGATGGGCTCGCGCTTCAACGGCACCGAGTTCATCGTGGATCCCAAGGGCATCAACGATACCGCCTTCTTCCGGATCGGCAAGGATGGCGTGATCCTAGACACGCTTTACCACGGCCTGACCTACGCCAACGACCCCTGCTTCTCACCAGATGGCGAACAGGTCGTCTTCCGGGGGGCGAGGGAGAAGGTGAAGCACGGCTATCCCGCCGAACTGCACATCATCAATACGGATGGCTGTGGCCTGCAGCAGCTCACGCACTATCCTGCCAACGATACCACCGCTGAATGGTGGGCCTATCACGCGGGTCCACCTCAGTGGCGGAGCGACGACCGCATCACCTTCTGCTCCAAGCGCAAGGGCAACCTCAGCATCTTCAGCATCAAGTCCGACGGCTCAGACGAGCAGCAACTGACGCCCGATGGCTTCGATGAGGACTGGCACGCCTGGAGTCCCGATGGCAACTGGCTCGTGTACAGCGGCACGCCGCTCGTGAGCGATGAGGAGCGCCCTGTTTACGACATCTTCCTCATGGACATGCGCACCATGCAGGCGAGACAGCTCACTACGGATACGCTGAGCGAACAGGCACCGGTATTCGTGCGGGCAGCCGCTCATTGACTGCCAAGGGTTCAAGCGGACTTCAACTCGTCCGGGAGAGCTGGCAGCTGTGGTTGCATTTCAGCCGTTCATCGTAAATGGCGCCCCCCCATGCAACCAAGCCCTCCAGTTGCATGAGGGGGCCCTCCCCCTCGCCAGAAACCATCGCTATGCATGGCCAATCCCGGCGATACGCGATCTTTCGCTCGCATGGACGCCTACAATGTGATGATCCTCCTGAGCGGGCTGGTCATCTTCAGCTACCTCTTCGACCTGTTCGCGCGACGCACACGGCTGCCGTCAGTGCTGCTGCTCCTCGGGCTCGGCATCGCGCTTCGCGCGCTCGTGAATTACTGGGGGGTGGCCGTGCCGCAGCTGGACGTGCTGCTGCCCACCCTGGGCAATGTGGGCCTCATCCTCATCGTGTTCGAGGGTGCGCTGGAACTGGAATACGAGCGCCGCAAGCGCCCCATGATCCGCAAGGCGGCCGTCTCCGCCCTGTTCCTCCTGTTGCTGACGACGGCGGCCATCGGGATCCTTTTCCACTACTGGCTCGGTATGGGCTGGCACATGGCCATCGCCAACGCGGTGCCGCTCAGCGTGATCAGCAGCGCTGTGGCCATCCCGTCGGTCGGCGGCCTGGGGCCGGAGAGTCGCGAGTTCGTGGTTTACGAATCCTCGCTCTCCGACATCCTCGGCATCATCCTGTTCAATTTCGTTGTTTCGAACACGGAGTTCGGCGCCAAGGCCGTAGGCGTGCTTAGCGCCGAGATCCTCGGGGTCCTTGCGTTGGGCGCCACTTTCTCCCTGGCCCTCCTATGGCTATTGGGCCGAATCAAGCACAAGGTGAAGTTCTTCCTCATCCTCGCCATTCTGGTGCTGGTTTACGCGCTCGGCAAGCAATTCCATCTATCCACGCTCGTGGTGGTTCTCGCCTTCGGGTTCTTCCTGGCCAACGTGGATCAGATCCCCTTGCGGTGGCTGCGTGAACGATTCCTATATCCGGCGTTCCACGACGATCTGCACCAGTTCCACTCGCTTTCGCGCGAGAGCGCCTTCCTGATCCGGACCTTCTTCTTCGTCCTCTTCGGGTTCACGGTGGTCATGGGCGAGGTGCTCAATGCCGAAGTCGCCCTGATCGGCGTTGCGCTGCTCCTGATCACGTATCTGCTGCGCGGGCTATTCCTGGGAGGCATGGTGCGCATGGCCCTGGTGCCGCTCATGTACATCACCCCACGCGGCTTGATCAGCATCCTGCTCTACTTCTCCTTGCCCGTTCAACTAAGGTCGCCGCAGGTGGGCATCGGATTGCTGTTCCTGGTGGTGCTAAGCACCTGCGTGATCATGGCAGTGGGCCTGCTGGCCACCGGCCATTCGGTTGAAGAATCCATCCCGGATGCCCAAGGGAATGGCACCGTCCAGGAACCCTGACCGTTGTCGGCGGGTGATCTTGCCGGTGGCGATTGGATGGCCCCTGCCCATGCCTTGAAGACAGGATTCGGCACCAGATGCGACAGGTGCTATGACAAACGCAGCGTGATCCGGCTCCACGTTAAGGCCCGCGGTGGCCTGCCGCACGCTTGCTGGCTTCGATGAGTATCCCAATGAACCATGACCGCAGGAGCACTGGGAGTGAACGCCGGCGCGCCGATCGTGTGCGATGAGGATCGTCCGGCCTACGACATCTTATTGATGCACATGCGCACCAAGCAGTCAAAGCAGCTCACCACGGATCCGCTGAGCGAGCAGGCGCCAGTGCTCGCGAAGGCACTACGCTAGCGCGGACTTAGGGCATCGGGAACTTCATCTCCGAAAGCCCAAGCCCTTGGATATGCTCCAGCAGCTCCTTCGCCGGTTCACCGCCGCGCGTCGCATGATGCAAGAGCGTGAGCCCGTGCGGACCCGTTGAGCGAAGCAGATTCGGGAAGGCCGCGAGCATGTTCCTTACTGCGGTCGTGTGCCCGAGCATCGTGAGCACGAAGATGTTCGCGCGCGCTCCTTGGCTGATGAGGTACTCTGCGATCTCGCGATCCCCCACATGCCCTGCGCCATCCAAGGCCGTTTCGAAGTCGCCGCCACCCACGTCCCAGCTCGCGTTCAGCAGGCCGGGGTGCTCCTTCAGCATGCGCTGCACCTCCGGCAGGTTGTTGTGGCCAACGCGCACGAACTCCTTCACCAGATCCGGCGCGATTTGCGTGGGCTTGGCGGGTTTCATGGCGTCTTGCGCGAGCAAAGGGGCGCCGCTGATGAAGGGAAGTCCAAGAGCGGTGGTGGCGAGGAAGCGGCGGCGGTGCATGTGGCAGATGTTATTCGTGACGTAGTGCCTTCACTGGATCCCTCTGCTCGGCACGAATCGTCCTGAAGCTCTCCGTGAATATCGCGATCGCAATGGCCTAGGCTGAGCGTTACAACTTCAGCACACGATGGCAACGGTTGGTCAGCCGAAGCAGGTAGGTGCCCGATGGCAGTGCGGCCAGATCAAGTTCCCCATGACCGCCTGCCCGGTGCATCGCGACCACACGGCCGGCGGCATCAAGCACGCTGACCAGCTGGCCGGCAGCGGCACTGCCAAGAACGCAGGCGTCGATCACGGGATTTGGGAATGGTTCAGCCGGTCGATCGCTACCCGGCTCCGCGACAGACAAGGCAAGGGATCCGCAACCATCCACGACCAGTTCATCGTCATGAATGGCGTAGGTGAGCAGACATCCGTATTCCTCAATGAACAGGCAGAGGTGGCCGAACAAACCGCTGCTCATGCCTATGCCTTCAATGATGTAACGGTCCCAGGGGCTGAAGTGGAAGCGCCTATGCCATGTGCTGCCAACCTGCACCGAGTCGACCGGACCCACCACATAGTTCTCGGCGCAATCGCCGAAGGTGCCGCTGAGCACCTGGCCTTCGATGAGGCCGAAGTCGTAGAGCAGTTCCTCGTTCAGGAATCCGGAGAAGACCACCCACCATTGCTGCTGCACGGTGTCCTCGCGCAAGGCACCGAGGTACTGATCGATGGGAACGATGGCGAAGGGATCCGTGCCCCCGATCGCCCAGAGTGTGTCAGTGCCCGTGCGTCGCAGGCGCTGGTAGTCCTGGCCACCGATCATTGTGTCGCCATCGAGCTGGATGACGAAGACGGAATGATGAAGGTAGCTCCCGTCGAAGTATGCGTATGTCTCCGTCCACGTGGACGTGGCGTGCAACCAGCCATTCTGGGACATGGCGGTACTGGCGCTTAGCACGATCGCAAACGCGCTGAGAAGGCCTCCGGTGGGTGGCAGGGTCAAAGCCATGCCGCAAGTTGGCCGCAAGCAGGGTCACGCACAGCATATGTGATGACCGGTCGTTGGATCGTCCACGAATGACGCGGCCTCCCCTGGTCCGTCACGGATCAACGAGCCAATGCCTCCACGCCTGATGATCATCCATGTTATGCACTGCCCAGCGCAGGCCCCAGATGCCACCGGCCAGGGTGCTTACATCAGTGTACCCTATGCTGCACAAGGTCCGCGCCGCGTCGAGCACAGGGCCGCCGGTCATGTCCCCAACAAGCACAACGGGAGTAGCCTTGTCGATGCCCATCTCCGTCATGCGCGACCCGATGTTGGTCGCAGGGAGATGCACGGCGTGCCGGAAGCGGTTCATCCGGCGCAGGCCGTTCGTACCCTCTTCGTTGTACACCTTCTCCGAGCGCACATCGACCACGTGACAGCGGCCTTCCTCGATCGCGTTGGTATCGAGTTCGGACAGTGGAGCTATCCTGTAAGGTGCTAAAGGGGTCCAGATCCCGTTCCGGCACGGGAACCTGGTGCTGTCCATCCCCATCAGGGACGCAAGTCCGTCGAACAGCACGTGCACATCGGTGAAGCCGTTCTCCTGGAGCAACATTGCTGCTCGAGGTGCATCACGTCCCCCCTCGTCGAGCAGGACGATCGCAATGTCCCGTGGCATTTCATTGTAACGGTCATGCAGCGCAGCCATTGGGATGTGCATGGAGCCCCTGATCGCACCCATGGCATTCACACGTTCGGGGCGCCTCGCCGGCGCGAGCAGTGAATCCGGGCGCACATCCAGGAGCACGACCGGCCGCGTCGCGACCATCTCGCAGAGCCCCTTCGCGTTGATGATGCCGTAGCTCGTATTCCGCTCGATGAGCGCACCAAAGTCGACGAGGCGGTCCTGTTCCAGCCAATAGAGGCTAATTCCAGCGTTCACGTTCACGACGTTCGTATAGCCACTATCGGCCAGGGCGTTGCTCACGCGCCTGCTGCGCCGGCTATGCGAGCAGTACACATAAATGGGCCGCTGCTTGTCGGACCCAAGCTCAGCCAGCCGCTGCGGCACTTGCTTGAAATTGATGTTGATGGCGCCGCGCAATCGCCCGATGTTCAATCCTGCCCATTCCGCCGTGTCGCTGAATTCGCCGGGTGAACGCACATCAAGAATCAATGCTCCAGACTGCTCCGCCAGTTCCGCAGGCAGGTCCTCCAGCGAGATGTTGCGGTACCGCACCCCATCGCCGGCGAATTGGGCCGCAGCCTGTGCGCATACCAGCAGGCAGAGCGGAACAAGGTGGATGCGGAAGCTTGTCACGTTGGGGTTACTCGTGACGAAGCGCCCGCACCGGATCCGTCTGCGCAGCCCGGATCGCCCTAAAGCTCACTGTGAACATCGCGATGAGCAGCACCACCAGTCCAGCGCCCACGAAGACCAGCGGCTCGATGTGCGTGCGGAACGCGAAGTTCTCCAGCCAGCGGCCCACGCCGAACCACGCAAGCGGCATCGCAACCAGCGCGCCGATGACCACCAGCAAAAGGAAATCGCGGGTTACCACCCAGGTGATTCGCATCGTGTCGGCGCCCATCACCTTGCGGATACCGATCTCGCGCGTGCGCTTCTCGGCGGTCCAACTGGCGAGCGCGAAGAGACCAAGGCAGGCGATGAACACCGCGAGCAGCGAGAAGATGCCGACCAGCGAGGCCAGACGGCCTTGTGCTTCGTACTGCATGTCGAGCTGGTCATCGAGGAACTGGTACTCGAATGGGAAATCGGTGGTGCGCGCGTTCCACTCCCTGCGTGCGGCCTCGATCACGGGCGTGGGGTCGCCGCCTTCGGTGCGGATGTAGATGTAGCGCAGCCATTGCCCGATATCGGTGGTCATGTCGAACACGAAGGGCTGCACGGCCTTGAAGAGCGGGTCGAAGGCGAAGTCCTTCGCGACGCCGATCACGCGCTCGTCGCCGTGCGGCGTGTCCATGCGGTCGCCGATGGCCTTGGCGGGATCATCAGGGTGCAGCTGCCGCGCGAAGGACTCGTTGATGATGACGCTGAGCGAATCGTCGCCGGGGAACTCGCGGCTGAACCAGCGTCCGGCGAGCAGCTCGATGTCCATGGCCTGCTGGAACTCAGGGTTCACGTACAGGCAGGGCAGGTAGGTCCATTTGCCCTGCTCCATGTCGGCCCAGTTGAACTCGTGGGTGTTGTGCTTCTTGCCGATGATGTCGTTGGCCCAGCTCACGGCCCTCACGCCGCTGATCTTCTTGAGCTCGGGGAAGACGGACATGTACACGTTGTACATCGGCGCGCGCACGGGAATGAGGATGACCTGCTCCTTGTTGAAGCCGAGCTCCACGCTCTGCAGGTGATCGTGCTGCTTCTTCACGAACACGGTGCCGATGATGAGCACCAGCGCGATGGCGAACTGCACCACGACGAGCGCTTTCCGTAATGCCTGTCCGCGCGAGGTGCCCGCCGCATTGGCCTTCAGCACCACCGCCGGTTGGAAGCTCGATAGGAAGAAGGCCGGATAGATGCCGCTGAGCAGGCCCACCACCACCGCGATGCCGAGCACGGCGGGCACGCAGGTCGTGGGCAGTGGGATCAATTCACCGGCGAGCTGGTTGAAGGCGGGCATCAGCAATTTGATGAGCAGCAACGCGATGACCGCGGCAACGAGGCTCATGAGCACGCTCTCCAGAAGGAACTGTCCGATGAGCTGCCCACGCGTGGCGCCGTTGGTCTTGCGCACGCCCACTTCGCGCGCCCGGTACGCGCTGCGCGTCGTGGCGAGGTTCATGAAGTTGACGCCCGCGAGCACGAGGATGAAGAAGCCGATGGCCCAGAGGATGTTCACGCTGCCCTTGTCTCCGTTCTGGTGCATCTCGAAATCGAGCTTGCTGGTCAGGTGGATATTATTGAGCGGCTGCAGCTCGTGGCCGATCTGGTTCTTCAGGAAATCAGGGTAGTATTTCTGGATGAAGTCGGGGAAGATCCTGTTCACCTCGGCCGCGCTGATGCCTTCCTTCAGCCGGACGTACGTCCAGCAGGGGTTCCACACCCAGTTGTTCTTCTCGATGTTGCGCCAGAACTGCGTGATGGTGTAGAAGGAGACGAGCCCCTCGAACTGGATGTGCGAGTCGCGCGGGATCTCGCCCAGGATGCCGGTGACCTGCACGTCCATGGCGTTGTCCCACTTCATCATCTGGCCCATCGGATCGGCGTCGCCGAAGTACTTCTTCGCCAATTCTTGCGAGAGCACAATGCTGCCGGGCTTGGTGAGCGCGGTCCTCGGATCGCCCACCAGCAACGGGTAGTTGAAGATGTCGAACACGGTGCTGTCCACCAGGTAGAGGCCGCTCTCGGTGAACATCTTGTCGGTGCTCAGGCTGTCGCCCACCTTCAGCGTGTGCTGCGGGTCCTGGAAATCGAACCAGCGGCAATAGCGCTCGATCAGTTCCGGATGGTCGCTGTACAAGGTCGGGCCGAGACCGAAGACCATGCTGCTGCTGTGCTCCCCTTGGCCTTCCATTTCAATCTCGCCCACCACACGATACACCCGCTCGTTGCTCGGCACGAAGCGGTCGAAGCTGCGCTGGTACTGCACGTACAGCCCGATGAGCACGAAGCACGCGATACCCGTGGCCAGGCCCAGCAGGTTGATGAGCGTGTAGAGCTTCTGCTTCCACAGGTTGCGGAAGCTGACGAGGAGGAGGTTCTTGAGCATGGGTGCAACGGGGTGATGCAAGGTCCCCCTGACCACCCTTTCGTTAGTTGGCTTCCGTGCGCTGAGGTTGCCTCGGTGACGGATGGTTCATGGCCGCCGCCATCCGACCTTTGCAGTGCCCGGTCGTCTCACCTGCAATTCCATTCGCATGCGCCGCGTCAGCCCACTCCTCTTCATCCTCCTCGCCATCACTATTCACGCCCAGACGGACACGATCACCGTTGGTGCCTTGGAGCGCACGTACACCCTCCGTTTGCCGAGCACCTATGACGGCACCGCGGACCTCCCATTGGTCATCGCCATGCACGGCGGTTTCGGCAGTGGCACGCAGCTCGAGAACCAATCGCAACTAACGGTGAAGGCCGAGCAGGAAGGCTTCATCGTGGTGTACCCCGATGGCTTGGGCGGCGCGCTCAATATCCGCACCTGGAATGCTGGCGGCTGCTGCGGCTATGCCATGAACAACGACATCGATGATGTCGGCTTCATCGACGCGCTGCTCGACACGCTCATTGACGGGTACAGCATCGACACATTGCGCATCTATGCCACCGGCATGAGCAACGGCGGTTTCATGAGCTATCGGTTGGCCTGTGAGCTGAGCGAGCGCATCGCCGCCATCGCCCCGGTGAGCGCGAGCATGACCATCGCCGCATGCGAGCCGGTGCGACCGGTGCCCGTGATCGGCATTCACTCCTACCTCGATACCAGCGTGCCCTACCTCGGCGGCATCGGCGATGGCGTGAGCAACCATTACAACTCGCCCCAGGACAGCGTGCAGACCGCCTTCGCCCTGCATGCCAATTGCGTTGTGCTCAATGACACGATCCAGCACGATGCGCAACTGACCGTGGTCCGCTGGCACGATTGCGATTGCCAGCAAGAGATGCTGCTCTACATGACCCAGGACGGCGGCCATAGCTGGCCCGGCGGCAACGGCACCGGCATCGGCGACCCGCCGTCGCTGACCGTTAGCGCTAACGACCTCATGTGGGGCTTCTTCCAGCAGCACTCCCTCGATTGCCTGAGCACACCGGTCGCCTCCGCCCCAGCGCAGGCATCAGGCATCACGGTCGGTCCGCAGCCGACCGATGGCTTCGTGCGCATCACCGGAGACGCGCTCATCGGTGTGGCGGTTCACGATGCTGCCGGAAGAGCGGTGGAACGATTGCAGGTTTCGCCCGCATCCTCCATCACCATCGACTTGAGCGCCATGCCCGCTGGCACCTATACGCTCTTGCTCACTGACGCCCGTCAGGTTGTGGCGACCCGGCGGCTGATCCTGCTCCGATGAAGCCCGCTATCGGTGGGTCCATCTGGCAGCAGCGAGGGGAGGTTGAAGTCATCCTCGCTGTTCTGCTCAAGCGCATTCACCGCAGAGGATCCGACAGGATGCGCTGAGACACGCACCAACGAAAGAGCCCCGGCGAATGCCGGGGCTCCCATCTTGCTCGTTGATGGCTTTAGGCCTTCTCCACGCTCACTGCATTCGCGCCTTTCGGGCTCTGCTCCACTTCATAGGTGACCTTGTCTCCTTCGTAGAGTTGCGCACGGGTGCCGGTCTTGTGGACGAACACGTCCTTGCCGCCCTCATCGGGGGTGATGAAACCAAAGCCTTTCTCCGTGTTGAAGAACTTCACTGTACCACTTGACATTGTACTGACTGTAATGCGTCCCGGTCGAAGCAGGACTTGTTGCAACCCGGCAAAAGCACCGGAGTGTTGGGGGCAAGGTAGGCCCTGAGCGCTCAGCAACCGGCCATTCGAAGGAATAAGTGCCGCATTCCCCCCAAAACATCACAATTCAGCCGGCCCGCGGCGGCATGGCCTACATTGTTCCCATGCCCGGCGACGCAACCGGGCATCCGAGGATCCCTGGATGATCCATTCCCGGTGAAGGTGCCGGGCAGCTGTGGCTGGTTGGCCCGGCACTGATCATCCAATGCTAGCCGGTTCGTGCTACCCGAAACGGCGAAGAGGCCATGCGCCCTCAAGCACCTCAACAAACCCATCCAATGGACGACCTCAATCTGCCGCAAGGGAAAAGATCGCTCTTGATCCCTCCAAATCGCTGGGGCCATAAGAAGATCAAGCTGAAGAATCGGTTCAAGCAACTGACAGACGCGGATCTGGATTTCAGCCCGGGCGAAGAGCACGAGCTCAGCTTGCGCCTGCAACAGCGCCTGGGCATGCAGGCCGACGAACTCCACTCCCTGATCGATTCCCTATGAGCCGCATCGCCGGAGCCCCCCGCTATGCAGGCTCGCCGGCGAACCGGGCCTTTGCCGCGAACGTGCGGTCCCGCGTGCATGCCTACTTCTCGGAAACCGGTACGCCCCTGAAGGCCGACGGCCGCCTGGTCATCAAGGTGGCGGCCATGCTCACGCTCTTCCTGGCACCGCTCATTGTCGTGCTCGTTGTCCCCCTCCCGGCATGGGCCGCTCTGCTCATGGCGCTGGTCATGGGCATCGGAATGGCGGGCATCGGAATGGGCGTGATGCACGATGGGCTGCACGGCGCCAGTTCCAGCAAGCCTTGGGTGAACGAACTCCTGGGCGGCACCATGTACCTGCTGGGAAGCGATGCCTTCACCTGGAAGCTCCAGCATAATGGGGCGCACCATACGCATACGAACGTGGACGAGATCGATCAGGACATCGACCCTCCGGATCTGCTGCGCTTCAGTGAGCACGCACCGCGCTGGCGCATCCACCGCTTCCAGCATATCTACTCCTTCTTCTTCTACGGGCTGCTCACCCTGGTGAAACTGGTCAACGATTTCTTCTCGCTGGCAAGGGCATCACGCGATCCAGGCAATCGCGGCCACAACTTCACCTTGCACTTCGCGGGAATGGTGACCGTGAAGCTCATTCACCTCTTCCTCTTCGTGGGGTTGCCTTGGTTGCTTACTCCGTTCGCGCTCTGGCAGGTGCTCATGGGCTTCCTGGCCATGCACTTCACCTGCGGCCTGATCCTGGGCACCGTGTTCCAGCTGGCACATGTGGTCGAAGGCGCCCAGCAGCCGCTGCCCGATGCACAGGGCGTTATCAACAACGACTGGGCCGTGCATGAGCTGCTCACAACCGCCGATTTCGCGCCGCGCAGCAAGCTCCTTGCGTGGTACACCGGCGGGCTCAACTTCCAGATCGAGCACCACCTCTTCCCCTACATCTCGCATCTGCACTATCCCGCCATCGCGCCTATCGTCGCGCAAGTGGCGGCCGAGCATGGCCTCGCGTACAACGTGAAGCCCACGCTCGCATGCGCCATCCGGTCGCACGTGCGGCGATTGCAGCAATTGGGCGGAAGCGCATCCTGAACGAGCTCAACCCTCAGCGCCAGAGACCCCGAAGCGTCCTGAACGACCGCGCGCGCTGCTCGGGTCTCCTCATTCATGCCGGAGCGCCCTAACCGGATCCGCCACCGCGGCACGATACGCCTGCACGGTGACCGTGAGCACCGTGACGGACAAGGTGATCAACACCGCTAACGCGTAGAGCAAGGGAGAGATCTCCGTGTGGTACGCGAAGGTCTCCAGCCAGCGCCCAATGGCATAGTAGGCCAACGGGAAGGCCACGATCAATGCGAACGCGAGGAGCACCACGAACTCGCGGTTCATGCGCTTCACGATGTCAGCGAGCGGAGCGCCCATCACGCGGCGGATTCCGATCTCGCGCGTGCGCTGCTTGGCGGTGAAGTACGCCAGCCCATAGAGGCCCATGACGGTGAGCAGGATGGTGAGCACGGCGAACGCGGTGAACACCCGGAATAGCTTGTCCTCTGCCTGGTAGAGCTGCGCGATGCTGTCGGTGAGGAAGCTGGCCTCCCAGTTGTCGTTCGGGCGCAATTGCTTCCAGCGCGCTTGCAGCGCGGCGAGCTGTGCGGCAGGATCGCCCGGGGCCAGCCGCAGGACCAGGTTGGCCACGCCGTAGCGGCGGTCGCTCTGGAACAGGCACATCGGCTCGATGGGCGTGTGCAAACTGGCGTAATGGAAGTCCTTCACCACACCGATCACGGAGAGCTCGTGCTCACCGGTATCACCGGGCACATAGATCTTCTCTGCCAGCGGGTCCTTCCACCCGAAGCTGCGCACAGCGCTTTCATTCACCACCACAGCGCGGTCGTTGTCGCTGGCGATCGCAGGATCGAACAGGCGGCCCGCCACCAACTGCAAGCCCAGCACGTCGGGGAAGTCGGGGTCCACGTTCATGGTGGGCATGGGCTTGTCGATCTTGCCCTCGGAGGTCTTCACTCGCAGCACCCAGCGACCGCCGCTATTGCCGGGCATGCTTTGCGTGAAGGCCGCGCCGGTCACGAAGCTCTCGCGCATGAGTTCCTGCTTCACCGGGCGCAGGGCATCCCATGCCAGCGTATCCGGCCCCGGCGGCTGGGGCATGGTGATGGTGAGCAGGTTCTCCTTGCGGAAGCCCATGTCAGTGCTGCGCAACCAGTGCAGCTGCGCGAAGACCGCGAGCGTGCCCACGACCATGAAGAGCGCGATGGCGAATTGCGCACCCATCAGCACCTTGCGCACGCGCTGCTTCCCGGATCCGCTCGCGATGCCCTCCTTCAGCAGCAGCTGCGGCGCGAAGCGCGAGAGGAAGAATGCCGGATAGCTGCCCGCCACGACCCCGATGAGCAGGACGATGAGCAGCACGACCACGAAGAAGCTGCCGCGCAGCAGGTAGCCCATGCCGATCTCCTTCCCAGTGATGGAGTTGAACGCGGGCAGGCAGAGCCACAGCAAGCCCAAGGCGACCACGATGCCGATGACCGCGATCAGTACGCTGGCGCCGATGAACTGTGCGACGAGCTGTCCGCGTTGCGCGCCGCTCACCTTGCGCAAGGCCACCTCCTTGGCGCGCCGCGTGGCATCGGCGGTGCTCATGTTGATGTAGTTGATGCAGGCAATGGCCAGGATGAGCACCGCGACGATCGCGAAGAGCGTGACGTAGGCCTTGTTGCCCTTCTTCGGCGTGTCGTAGATCAGTTCATCGTTGAAGTGCACCTCGCGCAGCGGCTCTAGGTTGAAGCGGATATCGCCCTTGAAGCCCCAGCCCTCCCAGCGCGGGATGATGTGCTTCGCCACGAACGCATCGATCTTGCCTTGGAAATCGCTCGCGCTGGTGCCCGGCGCCAGCACCAGGTAGTTGAAGCAGCTGTTGTTTCCCCAGCTCTGGGATAGCTGCTCCTTCGCCTGCGGCGGGAGGCCCATGCGGCTCATGAATACGCCCATGGGGATATGCGTGCTCTCCGCTTTCCCATCGATCACGCCCGCCACCTTCAGCGTGCGGCCATTGCGCGTGACCAGCTTGCCGATGGGATCCTCCGAACCGAACATGCGCGTGGCCATATCCTGCATGATCACGATGTGGTCCGGCTCATCGAGCGCATCGGGCCCGCCATGCGTGAAGGTGAAGTCGAAGGTGCGGAAGGTGCTGGTGTCGGCGTTGTAGCCGTTGTCGGCGCTGAAGCGCTGGCCTTCGTATTCGAGCGTGGTCTGGCCAAGCTGGAAAAGCGAAACGCCTGTTTCTATCTCAGGGTATTCCTGCAGCAGCACGTCCATGATCGGAAAGGGCGTGATACCGAAGTCATCCTTCGTATCGCCGAAGTGGTAATGGGCCTGGATGCGGAAGATGCGATCCGCTTTCCGGTGGTGCGCATCGAAGCTCAATTCATCCTGCACATAGATGTAGATGAGCATGCAGGCCACCACGCCGATGGCCAGTCCAACGACGTTGAGCGCCGCGAAGAGCTTGTCGCGCTTGAGGGTCCGCCAGGCGATGAGGAGGTAGTTCTTCCACATGCGCCGAAAGTGCGCCTTCGCCGGTCGCGGGGAAAGCGGGTGGTGGGCGGGTGTTGGGTGAGTGATGGATGGTTACGGCCCATTATACGGCGCTCTTGCTTGGCAACATCCCAGCGGACACGCTGTTGGAGCACATCATCGGTGCCCTCCCAACATCCGGAAATGATCGCGTCGGTTATCCCCTCAACAGTTAGGCTCACTTCATGGTATGGCAGCACCCCGCGCGGTCCCAGAAAGGAGCGCATGTCGCCCGGTTGTGCACGGAGCAAGACAGATCATGCGAAGCAGATCAAGAGAATGGTATCTCGTATAGCGGAAGTAGTAACAAATGGGTGAGTATCATTCACAATATTGCCTGTATCCCCCGTACAAACCGCGTTAGACCATTGTTCGCAGCTGCATGTGCAGCGCACCATGGCAAAAGGAATGATGGGCCTTGCACTTGGAGTTCTCCTGGTCAGATGCACTCCGGACGATGCTGCATCGCAGGTGGCGCCTTGTGCGGATGTGCCAGTTGCATTCAGGCAACATGTAAAGCAGGTTCTCGCCGACGCCGACGCCCGCTACTTCATTGACTATCCGACACCCGCACCGCTCACCTGCGAGCTGTTGGGATGTTGCAGTAGAGCAGGCCGGGCACCATCAACCTTTTCGGTTGGCGGCCCAAGGTGCGCAAGGACCGCGCCTACTTGAAGTACAAGCGGGCTATTACTTGTCCGGGCTTTGTGGAGCAGCAGCGGAAGTACTGCGAGGGGAACTAGGCGATAGACCTTCTGTAGATAACAACTGATCTAACGGCTGGCAGTCACTCGCGCGAGACCCGACCGAGCATTCGACCTCGTTGGTCGCTGATCAGGTATAGGCCTCGGGGCAACGAACTCAGATCCACTAGGACATCGTCCCGACCGATCCGCTGCAAGGAGACCACCATGGGTCGCCCGCGGGCATCAGTGATCGTGAAGCCTGCACCTGCATCGGTCCCGTGCACACGAACTGACCCATCGGTCGGATTCGGGAACACGCTGAGCCGATCACCATGCATGGTGGTTTCATCCACGCCCACGTCCAACCCCAGAGGCAGTGAGCCGGTCATGTACAGGATCTCTCCGCCCGGTGCTGTGGGGATGGTATCCACCAGCATGCTCCCGTCCGCCGCGATCTCCATCAGGCCATAGCGCCCGTTCAAGGAGCCTGCGGCGATGAAGCTCTCGCCGTTCTCGGTCCAGATAGCATTGCCCGTGAATGTGGCATTGGCGGTCGGAGCATTCCATGTGAGCTGCGTCAGGCTGTCCCCGTTCTGCTTGATCTTGTAGAAGTTCACCACGTTCAAGGCATAGTCCGCCGGCGAATACAGCGAACTGCTGCGACCGAAAATGATCCACTCTCCATCGGGGGACCAGGTGGGCCAGATGTCGTATTGGACCGTGTTCGGGATCGCCGTGCGTGCCGTGCCATCGCGTTGAACAGTGAACAAGGAGCTGAACACGTTGTGCCCTACGATCAGTTCATCGCTTTGCCGGATGCGGGGGAAGTCGTCGTTGCAGTCGGTGGTGATCGTACCCAGCACGGTGGCGTTGTCGAAACTGTTGTTGAGGATGTTGCAGGCGTAGGCCACTGCCGAGGTGCTGTCGCTGAGGAAGAGGTCGTAGCCTTGCGTGAAGTCGGTGCTGTTGAACAGCGTGAAATCATTGCCTGTGGCCAAGGTGCGCCGGTTCCATTGGCCGCCTGAAAGCAGGTTGTTGGCCGATCCGTTGATCAGGGTACTGCTCAGGTAGAGCAGGTAGCGTCCGTCCATGACCAATTGCGGCACGGTGGCGCTGTCGATCAGCATCGTATCCAGGCCTGCGCCATCGCTCAGGCGCAAGCTGGCGTGGTTGGCCTCAAGGCGGGAATAGATGATGCGGTCGGCATAGGACTGCGCGCTTAGTTGGACTGTGGCCGAAAGAGTGAAAGCCGCGATGATCACGTAGCGTGCGTTCATGTTCAATGGGTCTGAGGTGGGATGCCGATGTTGTTGTTGGAAGAAGCGGATCGCTCATTCCTGTTTCACGATCTTGATGGTCGTGGGTGGTTCAAGGTCGCGAACGATGCGCAGGAAGTAGTTGCCGGAGGATAGGGCGGACAGGTCGATCAGGAAGCGGTCATCCATGCGTTGGGCCACCATCGGGACCGACCGACCGGAAGCATCGAACAGGGCGAACTGCGCAACACCTACATGGAGTTCCGGCAGCAGGATGGTCAACCGATCACGCGTCGGGTTGGGGAACACGTCGATATCGGGAGGGTGTTCCTCTGGAAGACTGGTAGTGATGTCCGGATGGGTCTGCTGAAATCCCTGCGTGGCCATGAACGACGGGCTGACCGCTGTGCTCACCACCAGGTCTCCCAGCGATGCTTCCATGGATATGGTACCAGCGTTGGATAGCGCCCCCCAAGAAGACAGCAGGCTGCGCTCCAAGGTCACTTGCGCGGTTGCGCCGTGCAGCACTGCCCACCCAAGCAGCAGAACAAGGGCTCTCATCGCTTCTCCGAATTCATGGTCCCGATCAACTGCTGCAACCGTTCGACCTCCGCTCGCAGATCGATGATCATGTCCTGTTGCTCCTGCACGGCCTTCACCAAGGGCACCACGAATTGCTCGTAGCTCACGGTGTACAGTTGGTTCTCGTTCGGTGGTGGGGTCACGCCGCTGAATTCGTATCCGACCTCCTGCGCCGCGTGCTCCACCTGCTGCGCAAGGAAACCGCTGAACTTGATCCGCTCGATGTCGTACTTCTCCGGAAAGTCGCGTGTGGGCTTGTTCCCGGTGAGCTCGGCCTGCCGGTCGATATCCCGGTGGTAGGTGACGGGTCGAATGCGCAGGATGAAATCCAGGCCGTGCACGTCGTCGCGCACATCGGTCTTCACGCGTTCATCCGAGTAGGTGGACCACGTGACGTTCCCTCCGTTCCAAATGGTGCTCAGGTTGCCAATGAACGCCTGGTTGCCGAAGGCGTTCAGGTAACCCCAATTGCCGATGTTTATAGTGTTATTGAAACTGGCCGTGGTCCCTGATCCATATCCCACCGAGACATTGTCCCATCCACTCGTATTGGCACTCAAGGCATAGTTGCCGAGCGCTGTGTTATAGTTGCCGGAGTAGTTCTCGGCCATCGCTTCCACTCCGATCGCTACATTGTCATGCCCACTAAGGTTATCGACCAAGGCCGCATCGCCGACTCCCACGTTGTAGCTGCCATTGTTGTTCAACAGGGCCGATGCACCACACGCCGTATTGCTCGTTCCAATGATGTTGAAGTACAAGGAAGCATCACCGACGGACGTATTGTTGGAACCGGTGGAGTTGCCTGTCATTGCGAGCGCACCAACGGCTGTGTTGAATTGTCCGGTAAGATTGTTCTTAAGCGTATAGGCGCCGGCCGCGGTGTTGCGGAATGCGGTATTGTAACGCAAAGCCTGCACGCCCACTGCGGTGTTCTCGTAGCCATCCAGGTTGTTCTCCAGCGATAACCAACCAACGGCCGTGTTTTCCACCCCGGTCGTGTTGCCGAAGAGCGCGTCCTTGCCAACGGCGGTATTTTCCGACCCGGTCGAATTTGCTGTCAATGCCCCCGAACCCAGTGCCGTGTTGTTGCTGCTGGTGTTCGCGTACAGCGCACCGGTACCGACCGCAGTGTTGTGATCGCCGGCCGAGTTGAACGATAGTGCAGCTTGTCCGATGGCGGTATTGCTCGACCCCGTGGAATTGTAGCGTCCCGCGTAGCCGCCCACAGCTGTGTTGTATGATCCGGTGGAATTGGAGGTCAACGCATTCACACCGAATGCGCTGTTCACCTCACCGGATGTATTGGCGAGGAACGCGTTGGCACCCAGGCTGGTATTGCCGGTCCCAACGAGCCCGATCCTACCTGCTTCCACACCGGCTACTTTGAAGACCAAGGGCTGCGCGTCGCTCGTGCCGACGAAATCCGTGCTGGGATCGGTTCCGGAATTGCCGGTCAATCCCCAACCGCTCGGTCCACCGCCGCTGCTCTCCGCGTATTTGGCGTACGGCACGCTCACCATTTGTTGTGCGCCCAGGTCCACATACCCGCCACCAGGGTTCACTTCCACCTGCAGCCAATGGCTGTTCCCGCCCCAGTCGATCCCGGCGAAACTGCCGCTCACCACCGTGCCGCCACCCACCTGCGCGTTGAACACACCGTATGCATTGGTGGTCACACCATGCGTTTCGCGGTAGACGTTCGTGCCGTTGGCGCTGCCGGTCCGTATGGTGAACCGCACGGTGAGCGCCGTGTTCATCAGCACGATTCCGCCACCGTCGCGCGCAGCGGCCTGATAGTTCATCAGTGCCGGGGCTTGGGCGCTGGCATTGGCTGATGAGATCGTGATCAAGAGCAGGAGGAGAAGGGGACGGACCATCATGACGGAGACTATTGGCGTGTACAAAGGGAACCTGGAGGGATATCATTCTCCCTAACATCTTGATGCGAGGTGGATCCTGTGGTGGACAAGCCCACCTGTGCGACCTTTGGAGGATGATCCGCGCGGTCCGCATGTTGTTCCTGCTCGGCTCCTTGCTCTTCGGGCTAGAGGCCTTCGCGCAGCGGACCAACACGGATAGTCTGCTCCGTGTGGTCGATGCGTGGGAGCATCAGCACGCCCCTGGCGATACCACTGGCCTGGTGCAGATGAACAGGCTTGCCGTGATCTTCAGCATGCGGCTTCAGATCGATCAACAAGTAGACGTGCTGCGACGCGCAGTGGACGTCGCCGAGGCTGATCTCGCAAAGCTCCCACCGGGCAAAGCGCGGGATCGTGTGAGCAAGCACTTGATCGATAGTTACGGACTGCTCGGCGATGCGCTGACCTACCAAGGCGATCTTGAAGCCGCGATGCACAACAGCGAGCGCATGTACAGTGCGGCGCTGGAGATCGGGGACAGCGTTCAGGCGGCCGGTGCATGCCAGCACCTTTCGTTGCAATGCGCCATGATCGAGGACAACCAGCGTGCGCTGGAATGGTCGCGCCGTTGCCTGGCCTTGACCCCGAAGAGCAGTACCGTGCCGCTGGCCCAGGCTTACAGCGAACTGGCCCAACAGCTCTACCGGGCCGATGCCCCTGACAGCGCGTTGTTGCTGTGGCGTAAGGCGATCGCCCTTCACGTAGAGGACCGTGCTCCGATCACCGCGTTCGACGCGCACGACGGTTGTTTCCGCATCCACCTGGAAGCGGGGGACCTGGATTCCGCTGCGTTCCACCTGCGGCTGGCGCGCGAGGCGTTCGGTGCGGAACCGTCCGGCATCAATACCAGCCGCATGCAATTGATGGAGGCGCGGTATCTCATGGCGCTCGAACGGCCGGAGGACGCGTTACCCTACCTGCAACGAGCGGACAGCTTTGCGGTCGCCCACGGACTGCATGCGGGTCGGTATGCCATCGCACAGCTAATGTCCACCGTGTATCACAAGCTGGGCGATCTGCGCGCAAGCCGCATGGCCGCCGATACGGCGCTGGCCGAGGTCAAGCTTCACTTGGGCATCGACGAGGCCCGTCGCACGGCTGCATTCCAGGAGCGCATCACCGTGAAGGCAGAACAGCAAGCCTCCGCCGCTGCGCTTGCTGCACAGCGTCGGGTATTGGTCATCGCATCGATCGCCTGCGTGGTCCTGCTGATCGCCGGTGTGCTCTTGTTCGTCGCGGTGCGACGAGGCAAGCGTTACGCAGCTGAACTGGGGCGGACCAATCAACAATTGGTGGCCACCCAGGAACAACTGGTCCGTACGGAGCGTGAACGTGAGGCGGCGGCCGTGCGCACGAGGATCGCGCGCGACATCCACGATGAGCTTGGCGGGAACCTTACGAAACTGGCGTTGATGGGCGATCTGCTTCGTGGCAGCCCGGAGAATGCGCTGCCCAACGAGGTGTCCCTTGAGGCGTTGAGCATGGAGGCGCGGTCGCTTAAGGAAGGCCTGAACGATGTGGTGTGGGCCGTGGATCCAGGGGCCGATTCCGCGCAAGGACTGCTGGACCATGTTCGCGATCAGCTCACTCGGATGTTCGCGGGAACCACGACCCAACTTCATCTGGATCTGCGGACCAGCGGACCCGATGCCCTGCTCTCTCCGGATACGCGTCGTGCCATCTACCTCGTGGTCCGGGAGGCGGCGCACAATGCACTAAAGCATGCCAAGGCACAGTACGTTCAGATCGCGTTGGAGCTGGGCTTGGAACGCTTCCACGTGGAGGTCCGGGATGACGGTTCGGGTTTCGACCCGGACGCGATGGAAGGCCGAGGCCTGCCGAACATGCGCGAGCGCATCGCTTCACTTTCCGGAATGTTGGAGGTGAATGCGGCTCCAGGACAGGGTACACGTGTCTGTGCCTCAGGGAAGCTCTGACCCTGTGGCTTCGTCGAAGTACCTTGGTGTCCGCGATCATGGGCAACCCCGTACGGACGATCATTGTTGAGGACGACAACACGTTGCGCGCGATCATCTCCGCGTCGCTCAGCGCCGATCCACGCATCGAGGTGGTCGCCTCCTACCGCAATGGCGATGCCTTCCTGCAGGCGCTTCCTGCGTTGGAAGCTGATGTGGTGATCATGGACATCAACATGCCAGGGACCAGTGGCGTTGATTGCGTCGGTCAGGCCAAGCCCATGAAACCCGGAATGCAATTTCTGATGAGCACGGTGTTCGAGAATCCCACCTACATCTTCCAGGCCCTTTGCGCAGGTGCCACGGGCTATCTGGTCAAGAGCGTTCCGGGGGTTGAGCTTGCGAATGCCGTATGCGACATCAACAGCGGCGGTTCACCCATGACCCCGGCGATCGCCCGCATGGTGGTGGCCTCCATGCACGCGGCAGTTGCACCCTCTATCCGCCAGGAACAGCTCACGGATCGTGAACAGGAGGTGCTGGACGGATTGGCGGCAGGACTGATGTACAAGGAGATCGCAGCGAAGCACGGGATGGGCCTCAACACGGTACGCACCCATGTGCGCGGCATCTACGAGAAGCTGCAGGTGCATTCACGGCAGGACGCGGTGCGCAAGGCTTTTCCGGGTCGGGGGTGATCCGTTGAGCCGCAGGATCGATACGTGCCCAGCTGGCCTGGCAGGATGAATTGCATACCGGGTCAACGAGCCCTCACGTCTCAGCCACAGCTGCACGAACACGCCCCGGCCACTTGCTCACCATCGCGATCCAGGCGACCAAACAGATCCCGAAGATCACCATGCGCGAAGTGCCGCTCATGCCGTCCTGGATCAGTGCGTTGGTGCTGAGCAAGCTGCCCAAGAGGTGGAAGCACGCCACAGAGATCACCGAGCCCGCTTCTCCTCCCCCATCCGGTTGAAGATGCGTGACGGCAAGCGCACTGCGCGCTCAGTGCTTGACACGCACCCATAGCGGATATGACCTTCATCACACAAGCAGCGCTGGTGCCAGCTACTTTTGCGCGGTGAAGCCCCGCATCTGGTTCCTATTGCCCGTCCTTTGGGTGCAAGGGTTCTTGGTCAGCCCGGACCTGATGAGGATGCCCCTCCTCCTCGTGCACTACATTGAACATAAGGCCGCTTCCGAGGATCTCGACCTCGCCTCGTTCATCGCGCTGCACTACACGGACGAAGAGCACCATGCACAGGATCACAGCGGCCACGAGAATCTCCCCTTTCACCGCCATCACGGGGCTGGAATGGATCATGCATCGTCCAACGTGTTCGCCAACGAACCCCTGCGCCAAGTGAGTTTCCCCGCGCTTTCCGCTCTTTCGCCCATAGCGCTGCCCTACGACCAGGATGTGCTCGCTGGACACCATCCGGAGCTCCTGCGCCCGCCCCGAGCCCAGGCCTGATCCCAGGCCGGTCACAGCACTGCATTCTGCTCCGGTCGAACCGCTGGGCCATCACGCGTGGTTCGTGGTGCATTCAACCGTAAAGGAACTCATCCATGCTGGACCGCATCATCGCATTCTCCATCAAGCAGAAGCTCATCGTGGGGCTTCTCGTGCTCGGCCTCATCGGCTACGGTGCCTACAACGTCACCCAACTGCCCATCGACGCCGTGCCCGACATCACCAACAACCAGGTGCAGGTGATCACTGTTAGCCCTGCGCTGGGGGCCGGCGACATCGAACGCCTGATCACCTTCCCCATTGAGCAGGCCACGCGCAACGTACCGGGGATCATCGAGCAGCGCAGCTTCAGCCGCTTCGGGCTCTCGCTCGTCACCATCGTGTTCGATGACGCCACCGATGTGTACTGGGCTCGCCAACAGGTCACCGAGCGTCTGGCGCAGATCACCATCCCGGAGAGCCTTGGCAAACCGGAACTGGGTCCTGTTTCCAGCGGCCTCGGCGAGATCTTCCAGTACGTGGTGAAGCCCAAGCCCGGTTATGAGGGCAAGTACGACGCTTCGGAGCTGCGCACCATCCAGGACTGGATCGTGCGGCGCCAGCTCATCGGCACCGAGGGCGTGGCCGACGTGAGCAGCTTCGGCGGAAAGCTGAAGCAGTACGAGATCGCCGTGGACCCGGAGCGCCTGGGTGCAATGGGCATCACCATCGCCGATGTGTTCACCGCCGTGGCCCGGAACAACGCCAACACCGGCGGGGCCTACATCGAGAAGGGCCCGGCCATGCTCTTCATCCGCACCGAGGGCCTTATCGCCGACATGGAGGCCATCCGCACCATCCAGGTGAAGGTGCTGCCGGACCACACGCCCGTGCTGTTGCATGATGTGGCAGAAGTGCGCCTCGGCACTGCGACCCGCTACGGTGCCATGACCTACAACGATGAAGGCGAAGCGGCCGGTGCGGTGGTGATGATGCTGAAGGGCGCGAACTCCAGCGAGGTGATCAAGCATGTGAAGGAGCGCATCGCACAGATAAAAAAGACACTGCCTGAAGGCGTCACCATCGAGCCTTTCCTGGACCGCACCAAGATGGTGAACAACGCCATCCACACGGTGGAGACGAACCTGCTGGAAGGCGCGCTGATCGTGGTGTTGATCCTCGTGTTCTTCCTCGCCAACCTGCGTGCCGGACTGGTGGTGGCCTCCGTGATCCCGCTGGCCATGCTCTTCGCGGTGATCATGATGAACCTGTTCGGCGTGAGCGGCAACTTGATGAGCCTTGGAGCATTGGACTTCGGCTTGATCGTGGACGGCGCGGTGATCATCGTCGAGGCCGTTCTGCATCGGCTCCATGGCCACGGTCATGGGCTGGGGACCGGCCGGCTGGACCAGGAGCGCATGGATGAAGTGGTGCGCGGATCCGCGAGCCGCATGATGAACTCCGCCATGTTCGGGCAGGTGATCATCCTCATCGTGTACCTGCCGATCCTGTCCTTGTCTGGCATCGAAGGCAAGATGTTCAAGCCCATGGCACAGACCGTGGCCTTCGCTGTGCTGGGCGCTGCGATCCTCTCGCTGACCTACGTACCCATGATGAGCGCGATGTTTCTCAGCAAGAAGCTCAACCCACCTGCGACATGGACCGACCGGATGATGGAACGCCTCGGCAACTCATACCGGACCTGGCTCAACAAGGCCATCCTGAAACCCATGCTCGTGGTGGTGGCTGCGGTGGTGTTGCTCGTGGTGGCCAGCGGCATCATGGCGGCCATGGGCGGCGAGTTCATCCCCGAACTGGAGGAGGGCGACTTCGCGATCGACACGCGCCTGCTCACCGGAAGCTCCCTGACCAACACCGTGGAGACCTGCCAGAAAGCGGCCGCCATGCTGAAGGACCAATACCCCGAAGTGGAGAAGGTGGTGGCCAAGATCGGCAGCGGCGAGATCCCCACCGACCCCATGCCCATCGAAGCGGCGGACATGATGGTGATCCTGAAACCCAAGAAGGACTGGACCAGCGCGAAGACCTTCGATGAACTGGCCGAGAAGATGGGCAGCACCCTGAGCGTGTTGCCCGGCGTCACCTTCGGATTCCAATACCCCGTGCAGATGCGCTTCAACGAACTGATGACCGGTGCCCGCCAGGACGTGGTGTGCAAGATCTACGGCGAAGACCTCGACACCTTGGCCGCTTACGCCCACGAACTGGGCGAACTAGTGAGCAGCGTGGAGGGTGCTAAGGACCTCTACGTGGAGACGGTGGGCGGCCTTCCGCAGATCGTGGTGACCCATCACCGCGCCGCGTTGGCACGCTACGGGCTGGACGTGGAAGCGGTGAACGATGTGGTCCGCACGGCCTTCGCGGGAAGCGTTGCGGGGCAGGTGTTCGAGGGTGAACGGCGCTTCGACCTGGTGGTGCGCGCACGGTCCCAGAGCCGGTCCGACCTCAGCGATGTGCAGCGCCTGCTGGTGCCCACGCCCATGGGCAAGCCCGTACCGCTCTCGATACTCGCCGATGTGCGCATCGAAGATGGTCCTAATCAGGTGCAGCGCGAGGATGCGAAGCGCCGGATCACCGTGGGCTTCAACGTCCGCGGTCGTGATGTGCAGAGCATCGTGGAGGAACTGCAGGGCAAGGTGGATGCGCAACTGGACCTGCCTGTTGGGTACTACACCACGTATGGCGGGGCCTTCGAGAACCTCGTGGAGGCCAAGAAGCGCCTGGTGGTGGTGGTGCCATTGGCCCTGTTGCTGATCCTGCTCCTGCTCTACTTCGCGTTCGGTTCCCTGAAGCTGAGCCTGCTCGTCTTCAGCGCCGTGCCGCTCTCCGCGATCGGTGGCGTGTTCGCCTTGGCGGGAAGAGGCATGCCCTTCAGCATATCGGCGGGTGTGGGCTTCATCGCCTTGTTCGGTGTGGCGGTGCTCAACGGCATCGTGCTGATCAGTGAGTTCGAGCACCTGATGAAAGAAGGCATACTGGACATCAAGGAGCTGATCCGGACAGGAACAGCCAACCGCCTTCGCCCGGTGCTGATGACCGCCAGCGTGGCCTCGCTCGGCTTCCTGCCCATGGCCCTGAGCAACGGGGCTGGCGCGGAAGTACAGCGCCCCCTGGCCACGGTGGTCATCGGCGGCCTCATCACCGCGACCTTGCTCACCCTCTTCGTGCTGCCCTCGCTCTACATGCTGGCCTTCCGGAAGCCGAAGAACGGACGATCGAAGGGCCCGAAGCCTGCAGTGGCCATGATCCTGCTCGTCCTGCTTGGTGCTCCGCTGGCCGCACAGACGCAATCGACCGTGCTGCCCATCACCCTGGAACAGGCGGTGGACAGCGCCATGCGGAACAACCTCTACCTGAAGGGTGCGGCACTGCGCAGCGAGGCGGAGGAAGCGCTCATCGGCAGTGGATGGGACCTGCCCCAGACCAATGTCGACTTCGAGTACGGACAGGTCAACACCAACGCGAACGACGACCGCATCAGCCTCTCGCAGAGCCTGTCCTTTCCCACGGTCTATGCGCAACGGCGGAAGATGCTGAAGCACAACGCGGCCGGTGTCCGTTGGGAACAGGCCTTGCGCCAGCGTGAAGTGCGCGTGCAAGTGCACCAGACCTATCACGACGTGCTGATCCTGGGTGAACAAGTACGACTGCTTGAAGAAGCTGACAGCATCTACACCTTGGCCGTTGCAGGTGAAGAGCAGCGCTTCGATCTGGGATCAAGCAACGTGCTTCAACGTGCCACCGCCCGGACACAAGCCATGCTGATGCGTGCACGTGTTCAACAGGTGAGCGCCGATCTGGAACAGGCCCGCACACGCCTCGCGCAGCTGCTGAACCTGTCGAGTTCGCCGGAGGCCACCAAGTTCGTCCTCGAGCCTCAGCCGGTTCCGCTCAAACAGACCGTGACGGTGATACCTGGCGAAACGGCCGTTCAATCGCACCCAGTGGTCCGGGCTGCCAACGAACAGGTCGCTGCCGCTGATGCCCGTTGGCATATGGAACGCTCAACGATGTTGCCGAACCTCACGCTCGGGGTTTCGTCCATGACGCTGTACCAGTCGCCGTCCGTGCCTGATGGCTCGGTGATCTATGGGCGTGATGACCGTTTCACCATGGTGCGTGCAGGCATCGGTGTGCCGCTGTTTTTCGGCGCGCAGTCCGCACGCAACAAGGCCGCGCGCATCGACACGGAGCGCGCCACCAATGAGACCGCGGCGCTGACGCAGGAGATCCGCACGCAACTGCAACAGGCACAGCAACGCTACAGCGCCCAACTGGCCCGCGTGGAAGCCTTCGAACAAGGGGCCACGCAGGAAGCCGTACAGCTGCGCCGGTCAGCGGAGGAAGCCTACCTCAACGGCCAGATCGACCGGCTCGAATGGAGTTTGCTCACCGGCCAGTCCATCACCCTTTCCATGGAATACCTCGAGGCGCTCCGGGCCCTCGGCCGCGCCAGCATCGAGCTCAACGCCTTCAACGAACAATGATCCAACCACGCATCATGCGTCAGCACAATTCAATTCAGCACGTTCGACCCAGTGGGTCGATGCTACAAGTGCTTCTTGGCAGCACCTGCGCTACACTACTAACGCTTGCCTCCTGTACAACGGCGGAACCACCTGCGGATGCTGCCGCACCCGCATCGTCCGAAGCCACGGTCAGCCTCAGCGCCGACCAATTGAAGAACGCCGGCATCGTCACCGGCAAGGCGGAACGACGTTCACTCGGTGTGCTCATGCCCGTGCAGGGCGTGGTGGACGTGCCACCGCAGAACCTCGTGAGCATAAGCGCACCGCTCGGTGGCTACCTGCGCTCCACGGACCTGCTGCCCGGCATGGAGGTCCAAAAGGGGCAGACACTCGCGATCATGGAGGACCCGCGCTTCATCCAGCTTCAACAAGACTACCTGGTGACCGAGGGCAAGGTGAAGATGCTCACGCAGGACTTCGAAAGGCAGAAGGCCCTTAACGCCTCCAAGACCACCAGCGACAAGGTGTTCCAGGAAGCCACCGCAGAGCTCAACACACAGAAGGTCACCTTGCGCTCGCTCGGTGAACAGCTTCGGCTCATCGGTGTGGACCCGACGGCGCTCACCGCGGAGAGCATCTCGCGCAGCGTGGCATTACGATCACCGATCCACGGCTGGGTGGCGAAGGTGAACGTGAACATCGGGCGCTACGTGCAGCCCACGGACATCCTATTCGAACTGGTGGACCCCAAGGACATCCACCTGGCGTTGACCGTCTTTGAGAAGGATCTGCCGAACGTGCGCGTGGGCCAGGAGGTGCACGCGCGGCCCACGGCGCATCCCGATGATGAGTACGAGGCCGAGGTGATCCTCGTGGGCCGCAGCCTCGACGCGGACCGCAGCACCATCGTGCACTGCCACTTCACCAAGACCCACAAGGACCTGGTACCCGGCATGGCCATGAGCGCCACGCTCGAGATCGAGACCGATACCGTGTGGTGCGTGCCCGAAGAGGCCGTGGTGCGCAGCGGCGAAGGTCAGGCCGTGTTCACCGCCAACGCGGACGGCAGCTACACCATGGTGCCTGTTGCCACCGGGGCGAACGAGTACGGCTACTTCGAGCTCGTGGATCCCGGCGCTGAACTCCGGCAACGGTCATTGGTGGTCAAGGGTGCGTACAGCCTGCTCTCGACGCTGAAGAACAGCGGGGAGGAATGAAGTTGACCAATCGAGCCTCGACCCATTGGTCCGCCACACTCGACCGTGAAGCGGAATGCATGGCGTCGGACGCATTATCGGCCAGTCCAAGGGTGCATCACCCCTGCTGACCGCCGCGCATAACGGAATGGTGCGTGCGCCGAAGCGGATCAAAGCAGCGTCTGCACTGGCACATTCCCCTCCACCACCTTCCCGTCCAGCAATTTGATCGTGCGCTGCGCATAACCCGCATCACGCATGCTGTGGGTAACGATGATGATCGTGGTGCCTGCCTTGTTCAACTCGGTGAGCAGGCCCATCACCTCCTCGCCCATGGCGCTGTCGAGGTTGCCCGTGGGCTCATCCGCGAGGATGAGCTTGGGGCTGTTCACCACGGCGCGCGCGATGGCCACACGTTGTTGCTGGCCGCCGCTGAGCTGCTGCGGGAAGTGCTTGGCGCGATGCGCGATGCTCATGCGGTCCATGGCTTCCTGAACGCGCTGCTTGCGCTCGCCCTTGGGCATGCTCGTGTAGATCAACGGCAGCTCGATGTTCTCGGCGACCGTCAATTCATCGATCAGGTTGAAGCTCTGGAACACGAAGCCGATGGTGCTCTTTCGGACCTCGGCGCGCCTGCGCTCATTGTAGCCGCTCACGTCCTCACCGTTGACGAAGTACTGCCCGCTGCTGGGCGAATCAAGCAGGCCGATGATATTGAGCAGCGTGGACTTGCCGCAGCCGCTGGGGCCCATGATGGCCACGAATTCGCCTTGGGCGATGGAGATGCTCACCTCGTTCAGCGCGGTGGTCTCGATGGCATCGGTGCGGTAGATCTTCGAGAGGTTCTGGGTTTTCAGGAGGCTCATGGTTCTGGGGTTTGTCGGGGCCGGTCAGATCCGGCCCTTACTGGATCAAGAGTTCATCGGCGTCATTGAAAGCGGCATACCGGCTGGTCACTACGCGGTCGCCGGGTGCGAGCCCTTCGAGCACTTCGTACATCTCGGGATTCTGGCGACCGAGCCTCACATCGCGCTTGGTGGCCTTGCCTTCGGCATCCACCGCGTACACCCATTGCCCACCGGTGTCCTGGAAGAAGGGACCGCGCGGCAGCATCACGGCTTGCATGTCCTCGCTCAGCTGCAGACGCACCTGGAAGGTCTGACCGCGTCGCACCTCGGGACTCACGCCAACGAAGCGCAGGTCCACATCGAATTCGCCGTTGCTCACTTCGGGATAGACCTTGAAGACCTCAATCGCGTGCTCAGTGCCCGCGTGGGTGAAGGTGCCGACCAGGCCGATGCTCACACGGCTCACGTAATGCTCGGGGATGCGCGCACGCACCTTGAACCGTTCCAGCACATCAATCTGCGCGAGGCGCTCGCCGCGCTGCTTGGTCTGTCCCAGTTCGACGTTGAGGCCGCTGAGCTGACCGTCGATCGGTGCCTTGATCACCAGGTTCTGCAGGTTGTCACGCAGGAAGGCGAGGTTCTGGTCGATGAGAGCGAGGTTGCTGGTGATGGAGCCCACCTGGCTGAGCCGGAAGAGCGAATCGCTCCGCACGTTGGCCGCCAATAGCTTGCGCTTCTCGCGCATGTACTGCAGGTTCTCCAGGTTGCTCAGGTAGGCGTTGCGCGCCAGCAGCGAGTCCTTCACGAGCCGGTCATCCACGCGCTGGTCGCGCTCCAAGCGCCTCAGGTCCTTGTCGAGATTGAGCAGCTCATCCCTCAGCCGCGTGGTCTGCTGATCCATGGCCAGCCGCGTGTTGCGCAGGTTGTTCTGCTGATCGAGCAGTTGCGCCTCGCGGTTGATGGCATCCATGTGCAACTGCGGATTGCTCAATTCGATGATGGGCTGCCCCGCCTTCACCATGCTGCCGTCCTCTACGAAGCGGTGCTTCACCGTGCCGCCCTCGAGCGCGTCGAGGAATACCGTCTGGATCGGCTGAACTGTGCCAGTGATGGGGATGAACTCCTTGAAGAGCCCCTTCTGCACTGTGCCAATGGTGACTTTCGTCGCTTCTATACGCACACGGCTGGTTGCGAAGGAGCTGCTCCAGAAAGCAAGGATGAGCAATACGACTCCGCCAACGCAGCCAATGGCAACGATGCGTTTCCGGCGTGCCGGACGGGGATCGATCGCGCGGTCCATGAACGAGTGGACAGCAAGGTTCTCGCGCGCAAGAGCCGCAGGAAAGAAGAATGTGCGGACCGGAAGGGCGCGTGACGAACGGTTGCCCCTACCACACGCCTGGCAGCAGACGCTTGACGCCGCGCATGCGCTCGGCATAGTCCGGGTGCCTTGCAGTGAGCAGAGCCTCTTCGTGCTGGATCTTCAGCAGGAGAACCATGATGCAGACCGCCAGCGCCATCCACCGCAATGCGCTCGGCGAACCGAAGGCCAAGGCCGAGCCGCATAGCAGCACCGCCGTGTACATCGGATGCCGCACGAAACGGTAGATGCCGCGCGCGCTCAACGCATTCGTAGCCCGCGGATCAGGCATCACCGTGAGGTTATGGCCGCCTAGCGAGAACGCTGCCCAAACCAGTACGATCAGACCCATGCCGAAGAGCGCCCACGCCCACCACGGCAACTGCCAAGTGCCGCCCAACACGAGCGCACCGATGCATGTGAACTGGCCGATGACAAGCAGCACCGACCGCATCAGCCTTAGATCGCTCCCACCCCCAGCAGCAACGCCGGCTCTTCCATGTAGCCCTTGAAGGTCTGCAGGAAGGCCGCGCCGGTTGCGCCATCCACCACGCGGTGGTCGCAACTCAGGGTCACCTTCATGGTGTGGCCGGGCACGATGGCGCCATTCTTCACCACGGGCTTCTCCATGATGCCGCCCACGGCCAGGATGCAGGCATCGGGGGGGTTGATGATGGCGGTGAACTCCTCGATGCCGAACATGCCGAGGTTGGAGATGGTGAAGGTGTTGCCTTCCCAGTCGGCGGGCTGCAGCTTCTTCTCCTTGGCCTTCTTCGCGTAGTCGCGCACCTCGGCGCCAATGGTGCGCAGCGGTTTGCTATCGGCGAAGCGCACAACGGGCACGAGCAGTCCTTCCTCCACCGCGACGGCAACGCCGATGTGCACGTGCTGATTGAAGCGGATGCGATCGCCGAGCCAGCTGCTGTTCACCTTGGGGTGCTGCTTCAATGCAACTGCGACGCCTTTGATCACAAGGTCGTTGAAGGAAATCTTGTCGGGCGCGATGCTCTTGTTGATCGCCTCGCGCACTTGAACGGCGCGCCCCATGTCGATCTCGATCGTGAGGTAGAAGTGCGGCGCGGTGAACTTGCTCTCGGCCAGACGGCGCGCGATGGTCTTGCGCATCTGGCTCACCTCCACTTCGGTGAAGGCCTCCACCTGCGGTGCACTGTACGCCCCGCCACTGCCGCGATGGTTCTCGATGTCGCTCTTGGTCACGCGTCCATCGGGGCCGCTGCCACGTACGCGGCTGATGTCGATGCCCTTCTCCTCGGCCAAGTGCTTCGCGAGCGGACTGGCTTTCACGCGGCCGTTGGATGATACAGGGACAGGGGCAGGGGCAGGGGCAGGAGCAGGGGCAAGTGGCCTCGCTGCCTCCTGCGCCTGCACCTGCGCCTTGGGTTCTTCCTTCACCTCCGCCTTTTTCGGCGCTTCGGAAGCCGCGCTTGCAAGCAGGGCCGTGATGTCCTCCCCTTCCTTCCCGAACACGGCAAGGATGCTATCAACCGCAGCGCTCTTGCCAGCGGGCACGCCGATGTGCAGCAGCACGCCATCCACCGGGCTCTCAAAGTCCATGGTGGCCTTGTCGGTCTCGATCTCGGCGAGCAGGTCGCCGGTCTTCAGTTTGTCGCCCACGTTCTTGTGCCACTTGCTGAGACCGCCTTCGGTCATGGTGTCGCTCAGCTTGGGCATGCGGATGATCTCGGCCATGATGCACGCGCCGTTCTCCGGCGCAGGTTTAGGTCAGTCTTTCTCGAAGGGGTAATCGGACTGCATGTACACATCGGTGTACAATTCGCTGGCATCGGGCACGGGACTTTCCTCCGCGAACTTCACGGCCTCCTCCACTTCCTTCTTCGCGGCTTCGTCGATGGCCTCCAGCTCGCCTTCGCTAGCCCACTTGTTCGCGAGCAGGGTGGCGCGCACGCTCTCGATGGGATCCTGCTGCTTGTAGGCCTCCACCTCTTCCTTGGTGCGGTACTTCTGCGGGTCGCTCATGCTGTGGCCCTTGTACCGGTAGGTCTGGATGTCGAGCAGGATGGGCCCGTTGCCGCCGCGCACGTGCGCGCAAGCGTTGCTGATGGCCTCATGCACATCCTCGCAGCGCATGCCGTTCACGGCCACGCCGGGCATGTCGTAGCTCTCGCCCAAGCGGCGCAGGTCGTGCACATTGCTGGTGCGCGCCACGCTGGTGCCCATGGCGTACTGGTTGTTCTCAACGATGAAGATCACCGGGAGCTTCCAGGTCATGGCCATGTTGAAGGTCTCGTGCAGGATGCCTTGACGCGCTGCACCGTCGCCGAACATGCACAGGGTGACGTGATCCTCGCCGCGGTACCAATCGGCGAAAGCGATGCCGGCGCCGAGTCCGATCTGCCCTCCCACGATGCCGTGCCCCCCGAAGAGGTTCCGGCTCTTATCGAAGAAGTGCATGCTGCCGCCCTTGCCCTTGCTGGTGCCGGTGGTCTTGCCATAGAGCTCGGCCATGACGCGCTTGGGCGAATCGCCAAGGGCGAGCGGATGGCAATGGTCGCGGTAGCCGGTGATGATGCGATCGGTCTTGCGGATGGCGGTGACCATGCCCGCGAGCACGGCCTCCTGCCCGATGTAGAGGTGGCAGAATCCGCCGAACTTCTGCATCGTGTAGAGGTGGCCGCACTTCTCCTCGAAACGGCGCATGAGCACCATGTCCTTGAACCAGCGCTGGTAGGTCTCCTTCGGAAAGGCGGTGGAATCGGCCTTGGCGCGGCTGGCCTTGGCGGCGGTCTTGGTGGTCATGGGAAGCGATGGATCGCGTGCAGTGCGTGGCGGGCAAATATACCTGCCCGCTTTCCGGCGGCACCGGGCGCGGACCGCTCACTTCGGCAGGAAGGAAGCATCGAAATGCAGGGGCAGCAGATCAGCGGCCCGTGCCACTTCGACCACCGCGCCCGACGACGACGCTAACAGCACGCGCATGGGCGAGCCCTGCCGTGTTTCCTGCTCCAGCAGCGCTTGACGGCAGATGCCGCACGGCGAAACGGGCGCATCACCGGCCACTTGCGGCACCGCCACGGCGATCGCCTCCACCGAGGCCGATGCATCCATGGCCAAGGCATGGTGCAGGGCGGTGCGCTCGGCGCAGATGCCTGCCGGGAAAGAAGCGTTCTCTTGGTTGTTGCCTTCGATCACGGCGCCATCGCTCAAACGCAGCGCGGCACCAACGAAGAAGCGCGAATACGGGGCATAGGCGCGCTGCGATGCCTTGACCGCACGCGCCACCAGCTCCTGATCGGCGGGTGGAAGCTCCGCGAGCGGCATCCGTCGGTACATGAAGGTGTGCTGGTGCTGCTCGGCCATGCGACGGTCGAAAGGAGGGCGAATGTACTTGAACGCCACGCGGGCCCGAGGGTCGAATGGCGCCACTCGGTTAGTTTTGGCGGCCTTGCGGGAACCCGTGGATAACAGCTTCATCCTTCAGCGCTTCGAGCCGATCACCCTCGCGGAGATGGATGGCGTGAAGCTGCAGGACCGCGTGGACACCAAGTACGTGATCGGCGCCGACTCCCTGCCCAAGCTGCTGGAACAGATGCTCCCGCACTACCGCCTGCTCGAGGTGGATGGCAAGCGCGGCACGGCATACCGCAGCCTCTACTTCGACACGCCCGACCTGAAGCATTACCGCGACCACCACAACAAGCGCACGTTCCGCAGCAAGGTGCGCTTCCGCGAATACATCGGCAGCGGCCTCGCCTTCCTGGAGGTGAAGCGCAAGACGGGTCGCGGCCGCACGGACAAGGCGCGCATGCGCGTGGAGAGCATCCCGGAGCAGCTTGCCGGTGAACAGCTCCGCTTCGCGCAGGAGGCCGCGCACGATGCAAGCCCCTTGGTGCCCACCCTCTGGAACCACTTCACGCGCTACACCTTCGTGGCGAAGGACAGGCCCGAGCGCCTCACCATGGATGTGGACCTCCGCTTCTCCATGCCCGATGGCAGCGGGGCGCTCGATGGCATCGTGGTGGCCGAGCTCAAGCAGGAACGCGCCGACCGCAGCTCACCCTTCGTGAAGCTGGTGCGCGCCATGGGCGAGCGGCCCAGCGGCATGAGCAAGTATTGCATCGGCATGCTCACCTTGCGCCGCCCTGTGAAGCACAACGCCTTCAAGGAAGTGCTCCTCCGCCTCAACCGCCTGCGCAACGCCGCGTGAACAACTAAACGAACCGCATGAAATTCCTCGGCTGGGAGATCTTCCACGACGACTTCTGGGAACTCCTCTTCAAGTTCGGCCTCGACCTGCTGGTGGTGTACGTCCTGATCCGGTTGATCTACTACCCGATCCACCGCAAGAAGGACTTCCTCTTCACCTACTTCCTCTTCAACGTCCTCATCTTCTTCCTCTGCGGCCTGCTCAACAGCGTGAAGCTGAGCACGGGCTTCGCCTTCGGCCTCTTCGCGATCTTCAGCATCCTGCGCTACCGCACCGAGCAGATCAGCATCAAGGACATGACCTACCTGCTCGCGGTGATCGCCGTGGCGGTGATGAACGCGCTATTCGGCAAGAAGGTGAGCCTGGTGGAGTTGCTGTTCACCAACGCGCTGATCCTGATCACCACGTACGTGCTGGAGCACCTCTGGCTCACGCGCCACGAGGCCATGCGCCAGATCACCTACGAGCGCATCGACCTGATCAAGCCGGAGAACCGCGACAAGTTGATGGACGACCTGCGCGAGCGCCTCGGCGTGCGCCCGTCACGCATCGAGGTGGGCCGCATCGACCTGCTGCGCGACACCGCCCAATTGCGCGTGTTCTACTACGACGATGAGCAGGAGCTCGGTAGCTTCAACGAGCTGCCGCGCGATGATGGCGACGATTAGGCGTCAACTCATTTCAAGGTTGACCGCAGCAACTGCTGCCCGATGCCGCAATGCAGGCAGCGGCGCTTGTCGCAGTACTCGTTCTTGAGCTCGATGAGCGCTTGTCCTCGGCCGGCGTCCTGTGCGCTGAGCCCTGCAGCCTCCCATCCCTTCAGCACCGCATTCGATTCGGCCGGGAGCCGCTCGAGCAAGCGCATGGCACGGTCCGCATGGTCGGTGCGGCCCAGCACGCGGCCCAGGGCGAAGAGCGCGGGGACGACGGCGTTGATGATCAGGTGATCGGCGCCGACACGGCCCAGGTGCTTGGGTTTCGGCGCGCTCGGCTTGTCGAAGACCCAGTGATCGGTCCAATAGCCATCGGCTTCCACATCGAGCAGGGCCCGGACCTCACCGGGATCGTCTGATGCGATCAACGGACTCAGGTCGCCATCGCAGCGCATGATCAAGCGCGCGAACTGCGCCATGCGGATGGTGGGCAGGTTGATCGGCCGCATGCGCGCGAACTTCCAGGCGGCGAGCGGGGCCGGATGGAGGGCGTGCATGCGGGCGAGCAGGGCATGCTCGCGTTGCAGCGCGCGTGGGTGCTCGTCCACGAAATCGACTTGCAGCAGGCCGGCCTGACCGAAGAGCAGGGCCTCGGTGCGCAGCGCATCATCGCGGTACTTGTGCAGCACGCGCAGCGGCAGCGCCCGGGCCAGCATGCCGAAGGGCTCGGCATTCACCTTCAGGCCGAAGCCGCGCGCGAGCAGCTGGTAGAGCGTCTCCGACGCATCGCCGTTCAACTCACGGAAGAGCGATTCCACATGCGCCGTCTTGCGCTCCAACCGCTCCACCAGCACGCGCTCGAGCCAGGCGCTGGTGCGCAAGGGATCAGCCCGGTGCAGTTGCGCAGCGCACGGCACGAAGCCCTTGCCGCGCATGAGTGCTTGGTACAGACCGATGCTCTCCGTGGAGACGCGCGGCAGCAGCTCAACCGTGGGCAAGGTGCGGCCGCTCAAGGTGCAAGCCTCGGCATCGTGCTCATACACCACATGCAGCACCACGTTCTCATAGGCCGGGTCGTGGTGGTGGCCGTGCGCCCTCCACTCGCTCGATCGCAGATGCACCTCCACCGTGCCCGCCCAGAGCTGTCCATCGATCCGCACTTTCGCGTCGGCCAGATCGGGCCCACTGTCGCGCTGGATGCGGCCCGCCTTCACCACTTCCACAGGGCGTCCATCCGTGGTGCATAATCCTCGGCGCTCATACAGCCCTTGCTCCCAGATGAATTGGAGCAGGTCCTCGCCGTAGGGGAAGGCGGGGTCGAGGAGGATGGAGGGGGCGGGCGACGCGGAAGGCACTGGGTGAAAGTATCCGGAATAGGGTGTTGCCCGACAGCAGATGCCTTGCGTTAATGACCCCAAGGATCGCACCGCATCCAGCCGCCAATGAAAAGGGGGCCGTGCGATGGCGCGGCCCCCTTCCGACTTCGGCCTGAGAATCCGTCTGGCTGACTACTACCGCCCAACCTTCACCGCGCGCTTCACCACCGGCTCACCATCGAGCAAGAGGGTGATGTAGTACACGCCGGGCGACAGGTTCTCGGTGCTCCAGTCGTACTGGAATTCACCAGCCTCTCTCTCTCCCTCGCTCAGCACCAGGAGGCTGCGGCCATCGGCGCTGTTGGCAAGCAGCTGAATGCGGCCCGCGCGTTCGAGGGTGCAGAACAGTGTGGTGCGGTCCGTGAATGGGTTGGGCGCGATGCGGAGCAGGTGCTCTTGTGCAGGGGTGATTGCATCCTCGCCGGTTCCGCTACCGGAGGGGCCGATTCGGTGATCGCTATCCGTTGGCGCGGCGCAGCAAGCGGCGAGTTGTTGCTGAAGAATGATCAGCTGTGATTGCAATGCCTGCATCTGCTCTTGTGTGCTCGCTAGTATGGCCTGTTGCTCTTTGATCGCTGCAGTGAGCAGTGGCGTCAATGCGGTGTAGTTGACCGCTTTGAATGAGATTGCTGGTTCAAGTTCCTGGCCCGAGGAATCGACCTGAGCCGGACGGTTCACCACCCGAACCAATTGAGGGAGGACTGACTCCATCTCTTGCGCAATGAAACCCATTTGCTCACCTGAGGGCAGGTGGAGGTATGGGAACTGATCAACCGAGTATTGGTAAGTTCGAGGCTGTAGTTGTTCAATCAGGGCCAACGCGCCTGAGAGTTCGTCAACATCGGTCTTCAAGCTCGCATCCGACCCTTGGTAAGAGCCGCCATTGGAGTAGGTGCTGCCTTCGAACCAAGCGGCCCAATCGTTATTTGGATCCGTTGCGCCACTAGCCGCCCCCCATAGTCCCACGCACAGATCGCTGTTGGAGTTAGCGCGTGCTATTCCCATGACCCCAATGGTCTCTGCGGCATCCTGACCGCCCTGAGCGCCGGTAATGTCTGCCAAGCCATACACGCCAACCGATGAACGGGCGCCGTATGCACTGCCGCGCACGCCCATGGCCCGCATGGTCAGCAGCGGGCTTTGAGCGGTGGCCGGGCTCGCTTGCCCATGAACACCGGTGATCCATTGGCCTTGTTCATAGTCGAAGCTCGACTCGCCATAAATCGCGTCCGGCGCGAGCAGCGCATCACTGTTATGCACCACGTGCAGCTTGAACTTGGGGATCTGGATGCCAATACCCACACCATGGCGCCTGTTCCATGTGCAATTGCTTCCATCGTAGGTGTTCGAGACATGGGGCGGCGTATTGGGGAAGATGTCCTGCACCACCCAATCGCAACCTGCATTCAAGTTGATGTTGCGCCATTTCACCACACCGCGTTCGTTCGGGTCATTCGTATCATCCACCACCATCACTTTGAACGCCTGGTCCGTTTCCTGGTCATCGGGCAATTGCCGGATGCGCAGACGGCCGTCGAGCACATCGACGCGTTCGCCGGGAACTGCGCCGGCAGTGAAGAAATCGCCGACGCCAAGGAAGCCCTCATTGCCATTGATTGCCGGAACCATACGGGCCACCTCGAGGCCTCCGAGGCTGCTGGCCGTACTTGAATTGTCGGGCGTGCTGGTGAAGACGAAGCTCAGCGGGTCCATCTGGTTCTGTGCGTTGTCGTCATCCGACCAACTCAAAAGGCTGTGAGTCCCGCCGTTCCAGAGCCGCATGCCCGCGTACAGGCCATCGGACCCTTGCGTTGTGAACACCCCTACCCGCATCCATGGCCGGTAGCCTACCGTGATGCCGTTGAGCGCCGAGCTGTTGATGTGCAGATAGGTGAGCGGCAACTGCGGCGTGGGGTTACCAATGCCCAAGTGCCCGCTGAAATCCAGGTTGTTGTTCTGGTACCAGGCCCAGTTCTGGTTCAACAGCGTGGGGGTGAGCCGCATGCGCAGGAGCGCGTTCGTGTACCACTCGATCGGCTGATTGGCGTTGTGCCGCACCATCAGCGGGTCGTTAATCATCGTGTTGTCCCAGCCTAAATAGTCGCCAGGGACGCCCGCGTTGCCTAGCACAGATGCCTGACCAACCACCTGACCCGAGCTCAATAGCAATGCACCTATCGTCAGGTGCTTCAAGACGTTCTTCGTACTCATGTCTTTTCGTGTTTTTCAGTCCATCAAAAAGACCGGAACGATATTGCTTACTCGGCCAATACGAACTTATGGAACGTTATGCTCCTTCCACTATCCACACGCAGTGTGTAGCTGCCTCGCGCCCAATGCCGTACCAGCAAAGCATACCGCGCCCCGGACGATCGGCCCTGCCATACCACCCGCCCCAGTCCATCCTGCGCAGTTACCCATAGACCTTCCGCACCTTCCAATAGGAGTTGGTCAGTTGCTGGATTGGGGTATAGTGCCACCGTCGTCACTGAAGGTTCCTGGATCCCTTGGGCAAGCTCGCAACCCTTCGGGTTGGGCGACACGCAGACCGCGTCGATCAGTGTATATGCCCTCGGATACCAAGGAAAGACAGAGCTCGGAGAGGCAAAGTGCAGGGTATCCGTCAAGGCATTGCTGAAGAACTGCCCAATTATCACGTACTGGTACGCACTGTCTGCCACTAAGCTGCCGCTCACCAAGGTCCACCCCACCGTATCGCTAAGGACTTGGGGGTAATGGACGTGAGCTGTGTTCGGCGGTGATGGGAAAGGGTCACCCCAGGTCCACTCCCGGTCGTAGGTAGTGAACAGCATGCCCACCTTGTCGTTGGCCAGCCAGATTTGTGGATACTGCGCGTTACCCCCAAAGCCGGCATTGGCCCGGAAGCTGCAGTAGTAGGTCTGTCCAACTACCATAGGCTCCTGCAAGTGCGCCATAATCCATTCGCGCTGCTGGTCGGCAGGTCCATTCTGATGGTACGTGATCAGACCAACACAATTCTCACCCTCGAACGGGTACTGAAACGTGATCAAGTTCGACGGCAGACCATTTGCTGTACCGTAGGGTTGGCAACTCTGTAGATGGTCAGGGGTGACGTTCGCGCTATACCAATCCTGTAGTTCCCCAAGCCCCAGCCCGAAGGTGCAGCTATCGGTCTCCTCAAACCCCGGGTTGGGCACAAGGTTCTGCGCTGCGCAGCGGAGAGTAGCAACAAACCCTAGGCAGCCCAGCACCAAGCCGAGGCTAGCACAGGGCCGCTTGAGGTTCATCGCGCGTGTGGTCATCATTCGTTGTTCGTATCGGCCAGGAGCATCGTCCGGCCCGCCTCCTTGAGATACGGGTTGTCCGCGGCCATGGCGCCTTCCGCGTGCCCGCCCATAAGACCGCCTGGGCGGCGGGGGCGCTGCCCGAGACCTGCTCGGAGCAGCGCCCTACCTTTGCCTAGCTCGTTTCCATTTTCATAGCCGTGTTAGTGGGACATGGAGCAACCGGCCCCTGGCGTCGCAAGCGCTGGGGGCTTTTTCGTGAAGGAGGCCATGGCCTACCTTGTTGGGCTGGAAGAATGAGCAAGGCGCAAGGCGCAAGGCGCGGACGCCGCTCAGATATGAGGCATGGCTGGGCATGGTGAAGTAGATGCAAAGGGCTTCATTCAAGTTCAGACTAATCGAGCGATAGCTAACTGGTGGAACGAATGTATATGCTCGACGGGCAAATGCAAGCGATCGTGGAAAAAACGCGACGCGCGCCTCAAGTCTTGCCTGCAACGAACGTGCGAGCCTCGGACCGACAGCGTGTAGCGCGGTCGTGCGTTATGAACTGCTGTCTGGAACCGACCACCCTGTCCATGCACCCTTGGGACCCGGTCCGGGCTATCGCTCATCGACCACGGAACCGGTGCTTCGTCGTCGGCACAACGGCACCGAATTGAACTGAGAGCATATCGCCACGATTACGCTGCCGTGCCGCCGCCAAGCGCACCGGCCTCGCCCAAGCTCGCGCACCACCGGGTACTTCGCGCCTAAGGCTTCCACCAAGTTCGGCCGCGTCTTGACGACCGGCTTGCGCCGTGCAACGAAATCGACAGCGGTTTTAGCGCTGGTGCTGAAAAGCACATCCTCTTCAGACCAGTCCCTAGGCCTACATTCTCCGCGCCATCGCCTGCTGCATCTGCATCGCCGCCTTGCGCGCCATGGGGATGGCCTCTTCGCCCGCACCGGCATAGAGCACGCCGCGGCTGCTGTTGATGAGCAGGCCGCCATCGGCGATCATTCCGGCGTCGAGAACGGCGTCGAGGTCGCCGCCTTGCGCGCCCACGCCAGGCACGAGGAAGAAATGATCGGGCGCCAGGGCGCGCGCTTGTTGCAGCACTTCGGGTCGCGTGGCACCGGTGACGAACATGAGCTCATCGGGGCTTCCCCATTGCGCGCACTTCGCGATCACCGCTTCGAAGAGCCGCTGGCCATGCGCATCGGCGATGAACTGGAAATCGTCGGCGCCGGCGTTGCTGGTGATGCCGAGCACGATGGCCCACTTGCCGGGACGGTGCAGGAAGGGCTCGATGCTGTCGCGTCCCATGTAGGGCGATAGCGTGATGGCATCCACATCGAGCACGTCGAAGAAGGCCTCGGCGTACTTGCGCGCGGTGTTGCCGATGTCGCCGCGCTTGGCGTCGGCGATGATGAAGCAATCGCCCTTGCTGCGGATGTAGCCGATGGTGGCCTCGAGGTCGAGCCAGCCCTGATCGCCGAGCGCCTCATAGAAGGCGAGGTTGAGCTTGTAGGCCACGGCAAGGTCGTGCGTGACCTCGACGATCGCTTCGTTGAAGGCGCGAACAGGATGGCTCTCGGCGCGGAAGTGCTCGGGCACCAAGTGCTCCTCGGTATCGAGGCCCACGCAGAGCAGGCTGCGCTTCCGCTTGATGGTGCTGATGAGTCGCTGGCGCGTCACGGCCGCGAAGATGGCGTCAGCGGCCCGATCACCACACGATCCCTACCGGGCAATGATCGCTGCCCATCACCTCGTTGAGGATGAAGGCCTCCTTCACCTGCTTCTCGAAGCCCTTGCTCACCAGCACGTAATCGATGCGCCAGCCCACGTTCTTGGCGCGTGCGCCGAAGCGCTGGCTCCACCAGCTGTACTTCACCGCGTCCGGGTGGAGATGCCGGAAGGTGTCCACGAAGCCTGCCGCTTGCAGCGCGTCCATGCCGTCGATCTCCTGCTGAGTGTAGCCGCTGGTCTTGTTGTAGTTGTCCTTGGGACGCGCGAGGTCGATGGGCCGGTGCGCCACGTTCAGGTCGCCGGTGATGATGACCGGCAATTTGCCCTTGGCCAGCTTGGTGACATAGGCCTTGAACGCCGCATCCCATTCCGCGCGATAGCTGAGCCGTTTCATGCCCTCGCCGCTGTTGGGCGTATAGACGCAGACCACCACGTGGTCCTTGAAGGTGCAGGTGACCACGCGGCCCTCGTCATCGTGCCCTTTCATGCCGATGCCGAAATCGACCTTGGCGGGCTTCTCCTTGCTGGCGATGGCCGTGCCGCTGTAACCGAGCTTCTCCGCGCCATAGGCGTTCACGTGATAGCCGTTGGCGTCCTTCAGTGCAGCGGCTACTTGTTCCGGCGTGGCCTTGGTCTCCTGGAAACAGATGATGTCGGCATCGAGGGTGCGCAGGGTGTCGTGCAGGCCCTTGCCCACGCTGGCACGGATGCCATTCACATTGAACGAGATGAGCTTCATGGGTGCCCGTTGGGGGTTGAAGGTTGCCCCGGGTCAAGCCGGGATGACGGGGTTGCGGATTGCTGAAGGGCGCCGCAGCGCCCGGGCGAAGGTGGGCATCTGCCATGAATGCTGTGTTTCCGTCAGGGCAATCCACGCCTTCACCAGCGGTTTGGTGAGAACTGGTCCAAAACTTCTAGGAAATGATATGGGGGGCCGATCTAACTTTCCCCGACTTCGAGCGTCAACGCATCAACCTTCCTCCGCATGCCACTGACTCCGTACACCGGCCCCTTCGGTCGCCCGCAACTGCAGCACCTGCTGCGCCGCACGCTCTTCGGTTGCTCCAACGCCGACCTCGCCCACTTCCAAGGGCAGAGCCTCAGTCAGGTGGTGAATGCGCTGCTCACCGTCACCAACGACACCACGCCGCCCACCAAAGCGTATTGGGGGCTCAACGGCGGCAACCCGGACCCGAATGCGCTCGATCCGCAGGTGCCCTTCGGACAGACCTGGGTGGATACCGTGCGCTACGGCGCCAATGACACGGAACTCACGGAGCTCACCAGTGCGCGCCTGCAGAGCTTCCTGTGGTGGCGGACGGGGCTCATGGTGCACCAGGACCGCAACATCCGCGAGCGGATGACGCTCTTCTGGCACAACCACCTGCCAACGGAATTCGGCGCGATCTTCAATCCACGGCTCACCTATGTGTACGACCAGTTGCTGCGCACCCAATGCCTGGGGAACTTCCGCACACTGATCCACGACATCACGATCGATGGCGCGATGCTGGTGTACCTGAACGGCTACCTGAACACCGCCGCAGCGCCCGATGAGAACTACGCGCGGGAGCTGATGGAGCTCTTCACGCTGGGCGAAGGCAGCGGCTACACGGAAGAGGATGTGCAGGCTGCCGCGCGTGTGCTGACTGGCTGGACCGTTCGCGAGACCGATGCCTTGGGCGACATCGTTCTGCCCTATGTGGCCTATCGACCGAGCCAGCACGTCACCGCTGACAAGCAGTTCAGCGCCTTCTTCAACAACACGGTGATCCAAGGCGTTGCCGGAGATCCCGGCGGCGAGGCCGAGCTGAACGCCTTGCTCAACATGATCATGGCGAAGGAGGAAGTCTCGAGATTCATCTGCCGGGAGCTCTACCGCTTTTTCGTGCATGGCGAGATCGATGCTTCCGCAGAGACCAGCGTCATTGAACCGCTGGCCGAGATCTTCCGCGACAACGCGGCGGCTCCCGATCAGATGCGCATCGTGATGGAAGCCCTGCTCACGAGCGACCATTTCTTCAGCGCGAACGTGCAGGCCTGCATGATCATGAGCCCCGCCGACTGGGTGGTCGGCGCGGTGCGCAAGCTGGAAGTGCCCATGCCTGCGCCCACGCAGCTCGAAGCGCAGCACATGGTCTGGCGCGATGTGTACTATCTGATGGCCTATTGCGGCCAGCAACTGCACCAACCGCCCAACGTGGCAGGCTGGTCAGCCTACTACCAGTACCCAGCCTACGACGACCTCTGGCTCGATACCGCCACGTACCCGGCGCGCACCAACACGATCCAAGGGATCATGTACGCCGGCTTCTCAACACCGGCAGGCACTTATGAGCCGCAGAGCGCGAACCTCGAATTCAAGGTGAACTTCGTTTCGTTGGTGGGGCAATTCACGGATCCCTACGACCCGAACACCTTGGTGGTGGATGCGGCCGAACTGCTCTTTGCCATACCGGTGAGCCTATTGGTGCGCACCCAGTTGAAGATCAGCTATCTGCTGCTCGGTCAGATCACGGACAGCTATTGGACGGACGCGTACGAGCTCTATGTGCAGGACCCGAATACCACCGACATGACCGCCCAGCTGGTGCCCACCCTGCTGCAGCTGCTCTTCCTCGACATGGCCAAGGCCGCAGAGACCCAGATGCACTGAACCGCCGCAACACCAACCGCATGAACCGCAGGCAATTCCTCCGCACCTCTTCGGCAGCCACCGTAGGCGGCTTCACCGTGCAGGGCTTCAGCAGCCCCTTGATGCAGGCCCTCTGGAAGAATCGGGCAGCCGATGACCGCGTGCTTGTCATCATCCAACTCTTTGGCGGCAACGACGGCCTGAACACCGTGATCCCCCTCGACCAGTACAGCGTGCTCTCGGTGAAGCGCCCCTATGTGCTGATCCCGCAACCGCAGGTGCTGCCGCTGGCCGGCCTCGGCGGCACGGGCCTGCATCCCGCCATGACCGGTATGCAGGACCTCTGGCAGGACGGCAAGCTCGCCATCGTGCAGGGGGTGGGCTATCCAGAGCCGAACTTCTCGCACTTCCGCGCAACCGACATCTATGAGACCGGCGCGAATGCCGATCAATTGCTGAACTCCGGATGGACGGGGCGTTATCTCAATCAGGAGTACCCGAACTATCCAGCAGGCTACCCCAACGACGATATGCCTGATCCGCTCGCGATCCGGGTGGGCGGAGCGGTGGGCCTCGGCTTGCAGTTCCAAGGGCTCAGCATGGGTGTTTCCATCAACAGCACCGATGATCCGCTCAACCTCACCAACTACATCTATCAGGATCCGCCGAGTGCTCTATGCAATGGCGGCAAGCTCGATTTCGTGCGCCAGGTGCAGCGTCAGACGGACCTCTACGGCGATGTGATCGAAGCGGCCGCATCCGCCAACTGCGTGCAGAGCACCTTGTACCCCACGGGCAATGCCCCTGGCGCTCGTCTCGCGCAAGCGCTTAAAGTGGTAGCCAAGCTGATCTGCGGGGGATTGAAGACCAAGATCTACTGGGTGAGCCTCGGCGGGTTCGATACCCATGCCCAGCAGGTTCAGCAGGATGACCCTAGCATCGGCAATCACGCGAACCTGCTCCAAGGCCTGAGCGATTCGATCCATGCCTTCCAGGACGACCTGGGCCTGTTGGGCCTCGAGGACCGCGTGCTGGGCATGACGTTCAGCGAATTCGGCCGGCGCATCGTTGATAATGCCTCGCTCGGCACCGACCACGGCAGCACGCAGCCCATGTTCCTCTTCGGCACCAAGGTGATCCCAGGCATGCTGGGCACCAATCCGCAGATCCCGAGCAACGCCACCTACCAGACCAATCTGGCCATGCAGTACGATTTCCGCAGCGTTTACGCGAGCGTGCTCAAGGATTGGTTCTGCTTGGAGCCGAACGACATCGATGCGGTGCTGCTGAACACCTACCAGCCCCTGGCGCTGATCGATCCCGAGGGATGCCTGGGCACCAGCATCCACGAAGCCAACCAGCGCGCCGGTGATCAACTGCTGAACGCCTATCCGAATCCCTTCACCGAACGCACCACGCTTGATTACGTGAGCAACGGCGGCCGGGTCATGATCCAGGTCTTCAATGAGCAGGGCCAATTGGTGCAGACCGTCATGAACCAGCTCATGCCCCAAGGCAGCTACCGGATCGACGTGGATCTGGGCGACATGCCCGCAGGCGTCTATTACGCTCGCCTGCAGAACGAGGGGAACCAGCAGGTGCGCAACCTGCTGAAGGTACGCTGAGCGCTTGCCGCTGCCTGGGCTGTTAATGTCCTGTTAAGCGGGATGGGGCTCGTGAAAGGTCCCTCACTTTTGGCGTACCAACGTCGAAACAAAAACACCATTCACACCGATGAAGCAGCTCGTACTCTCTCTCGGATTCGGCCTAGCCGTGATCGCCGCCAGCGCCCAGCCCAACGCCAAGCCCGTTGGCGGAAGCGGCCCCATGATCAGCGTTGACAAGGACAGCCATGACTACGGCACCATTCCGCAAGGCGCCAATGGCACCTGCGAATTCACCGTGACCAATACGGGCGATGCTCCGTTGATCATCACCAATTGCCAGGGAAGCTGCGGCTGTACGGTGCCCAAGTGCGACACCACCCCGATCAAGCCCGGCGAGAAGAGCACCATCACCGTGAAGTACGACACCAACCGCCAAGGGCCCATCAACAAGAGCGTCACCATCACCAGCAATGCCGTGAACGCCCCGAGCAAGATCGTGACGATCCGCGGCACGGTCGAGGCATCGGCCGCTTCACCCACCTCGCCGGTGAAGGAGAGCAGCCCAATGGCGCCTGTTGAGAAGCATTGATCCGCTTTCCCCAACTCCATGATGAAGCTCCTTCCATTCGCATTCGCAGCACTGCTGGGAACAGCCTGCGCCGCGCAGACCGGTCCGATGATCCAAGTGGATAAGGACGTGCATGACTACGGCACCATCGCGCAAGGTGCGAACGGTGAATGCTCCTTCTTGGTGACCAACACGGGCGATGCCCCGCTGATCATCACCAACTGCAAGGGCTCTTGCGGCTGCACGGTCCCCAAGTGCGACACCACGCCGATCGCGCCTGGCCAGAAGAGCACGGTATCCGTGCGTTACGATACCAAGCGCACCGGGCCGATCAACAAGAGCGTCACCATCACCAGCAACGCCGTGAACGAACCGGATAAGATCGTGCGCGTGAAAGGCATGGTCTCGGGCGGCGCGGAGGACGGTGCCACGCCGAATTGAATTGAACCCGCCACTAAGGCGAAGCCCTTCCGAAAGGAGGGGCTTCGTGCTTTGCGGCGCATGACGAACTTCGCCCGCGCAACCAACGCCACGCCCATGCCTGCCATTTCGTCCAAAGGCCGATTGATGCCGCCATCGCCCATCCGCAAGCTCGTGCCCTATGCCGAGGCGGCCAAGAAGCGCGGCGTACAGGTCATCCACCTGAACATCGGGCAGCCGGACATCGCAACGCCCGACGTGGCCCTGGATGCCATGCGCAAGCTGGACCGCACCGTGATCGAGTACAGCCACAGCGCTGGGTACGAGAGTTACCGGAAAGGGCTGGCCGACTATTACGCAGGGCACGGCATCACGGTCACGCACGAGCAGATCATCGTAACCAACGGCGGCAGCGAAGCCCTGCTCTTCGGCATGATGAGCTGCTTCGAGCCGGGTGATGAGGTGATCATCCCGGAACCATACTACGCCAACTACAACAGCTTCGCGGTGAGCGCCGGCGTGAAGGTCGTTCCCGTACGCTGCTCCATTGACGATGGCTTCGCGCTGCCGCCGATCCAAGCCTTCGAATCCCTGATCACCCCGCGCACCAAGGGCATCCTGATCTGCAATCCGGGCAACCCCACCGGCTACCTGTACAGCCGCGCCGAATTGGAGACCCTTCGCAGCATCGTGCTGAAGCACGACCTGTTCCTCTTCGCCGACGAGGTGTACCGCGAGTTCTGCTACGATGGCGCCAGGCATGTGAGCGCGCTGGAGCTCGACGGCCTCGATCAGCACGCGGTGCTCATCGACAGCGTGAGCAAGCGCTACAGCATGTGCGGCGCCCGTGTGGGCGCCTTCATCACGCGCAACGCCGAGCTGCTCGCCACCGCGCTGAAGTTCGCGCAAGCGCGCCTGAGCCCGCCCACCTTCGGGCAATTGGCCAGTGAAGCCGCATTGCGCACCCCGAAGAAGTACTTCGACGATGTGGTGGCCGAATACGTGCAGCGGCGCGACATCCTGGTCGATGGCCTGAACACCATCCCCGGCGTGCGCTGCCCCAAGCCCAAGGGCGCCTTCTACTGTGTGGCCGAATTGCCCATCGACGACAGTGATGCCTTCTGCCAATGGCTGCTCGAATCCTTCAGCCATGAAGGGCACACCGTGATGATGGCCCCCGCCACCGGCTTCTATGCGGATCCGGAATCGGGCCGAAGGCAGGTGCGTCTGGCGTATGTGCTGGAACAGCCGCAGCTGAAACTGGCGGTCGATTGCCTTCGCCAAGCGCTGTCGGCATACCCGGGCAAGCCCGCAGCCGCCCACGCGGCAGTGGCCGAACCGAGTTAGGCCGGCCGTTCCCTTCCACTTGTCGGCGCACAATCCGTTGGTCCGCCTGTAACCGCTTTTCGTCGGATCCGTTGAAGCGGCCCGGCTTGGCCTACTCCGCCAGGCCCAATACGGACCGAAATGAGCACATGGAAACCATGGACAGGGCTGGTGCCGATGGCGTTCGCCCTCTTGTTCTCAGCCGACTCCAAGGCGCAGGGAGCCGAAGCGTTCACTGAAGAAGAGCACCGCTACCAGTTCAGCCTCACCGCTGCCCTGAGCGCCTATGATGAGAAGCTCTTCTTGGAGGCCGTCTCAGGCTTCGACCCGCGCATGAAGGTGAACATCGACCGGCCTTCGCGCTCGATGAAGATCCTGGCCTATCAACCGATCGATCCGCAGCAAGTGCTCAACCTCGCCGCAGGCATGGGCGTGGGGCTCGCGCCGCGCTCGAACCGGATCGACCCAAAATCCGAGAACCAATGAGCACCTCGATCACACTACCCAAAGTGCTGCGCGGCGCCCTCATCGGCCTGGCTATCACCATCTCGGACACGAGCGGCGCGCAAACCGCCACGAATACCTGCGGCTACAACGCCGGGAATGAGTACCCGGTAGGCACCTCCTGCACCTTCAACGACTTCAATAAGCCGGGATCCTTCTCCGCCACCTACACGGCATCCGGATGCACCGGCGGCAACTATGATGAGGCGTGGGGCTGGTTCACGGCAACCTACACCACCACGAACATCACCTTCGACCCGGACAACAACCACCGGCCGATCATGCATGTGTACACAGGGACCTGTACAGCCGGCCTCAGCCAAGTGGCCTGTGTGAACTCGGGCGGCAATGGCAACAACGCGGTGATCACCGGCCTGGCCACCACGCCCGGAACGGATTACATGATCCGGATCCAACGCCACAACGACAACAGCGGCATGGATGGCCGCCTCTGCATCTGGAGCCCCGTGCCTCCCGCGAACGACGAGCCTTGCTCGGCAACCGCGCTGACAACGAACACGTCATGCACCAACATCACTTCATCGAACCTCAATGCCACCGCTTCGGCAGGCATCCCTGCCCCGGGCTGCGCGAACTACGTGGGCGGTGATGTCTGGTTCACTTTCGTGGCCCCGGCGGTTGGGGCGATCACCTTGCAGACCAGCAGCAGCGGTGGCCTGGGCGACACCGGAATGGCCCTGTACAGCGCCGCCACTTGTTCGACGGGCATGGCACTGATTGACTGCAACGACGATGCGAGCGGTCTCGGGTTTTTCAGCAGGATCTCCGCTGGCGGCCTTGTTCCGGGGGCTACATACTATGTGCGTGTCTGGGGCTACGGCGGGGCAAGCGGGACCTTCAACATCTGCGCGATTGAACCACCACCTCCGCCGGCGAATGACAACCCTTGCGGCGCGATTGACCTTTCACCGGGAACGAGTTGCACACTAATCAATTACACCAACGTTAATGCGACCAACACCTCTGGGATCCCTGACCCAGGCTGCGCTGGCTACTCTGGCGGCGATGTTTGGTTCAAATTCACTGCACCCGCCTCCGGATTGGTGACCTTGCGCAGCACGGCTGGAACGCTCAACAACATCGGCCTGGCGGTATACAGTGCAACCGTCTGCAGCGGCTCCCTGTCGCTCGTGGTTTGCGACAATGCGACCGGACCCGGCAACATGCCCTTCATCACCCTTACTCCTCTTGAACTGAGTGCGGGCACCGTGTATTACGTGCGCGCTTGGAACAATGGCGGCGGCACTGGCACCTTCAACTTGTGCGCCTTCACGGCCCCCGGCACCGGAAATTGCGCCTATGCCTTGCACATGTACGACTCCCAAGGCGATGGCTGGGGCGGCAGCAACGTCAGCATCCAGATCGGTGCAGGGCCCGCGGTGAGCTACACCAATACCAACGCCGATCGTGATGTGGCCTACATCACAGCAACCATCGGACAGTCCATCCAGCTGACTTACAATTCAGTCGGCGGGAACCAGGGAGAAATCCGATACGTGCTGCAAATGATCCATGGCCCGGTCTATTCCGATGGCCCAACACCAGGCACCGGCCTTCGTTATGTGGGCACGGTCGATTGCCAATCAGCCACGCCCAGCACGAGCGACTGCTACGGGCGAACGGCCATCTGCGGCGCCCAGCAGATCAGCGACAATCCAACGAACACCGGACTCACGGCCGACCTGCATCTGCACTCGCGCGGTTGCCTCGGCTCGAATGAGCGCCAAGGCTCCTGGTACAGCTTCACGCCCTCTGCGGGCGGCACGGTCGGGTTCACGATCTCGCCGAACGATCCGGCCGACGATTATGACTTCGCCATCTGGGGTCCTTTCGTTACGCTGAGCTGCCCGCCTATGGCCACGCCGGTGCGCTGCAATTACAGCGGGGATCCCGGCGATACCGGCCTCTCCTCCGCAGGAACGAATCCCTCTGAGAATGCATCCGGGAATAAGTGGTCAACGCTGATGCCGGTGAGCACCGGTGAATTCTACCTGCTCTACATCAGCAACTGGAGCCAGAGCGGCCTTGCCTTCGACCTCACCTGGCAGCTCACCGATGGCGCCAGCCTCGATTGCAATCTGCTCCCGGTGCAGCTCGTGAGCCTGTTAGGGGCACCGGTGCCCGAGGGCATCCGGCTCGATTGGCTCACCGCTTCGGAGTCCGGCACCTCGCATTTCGTGGTGGAACGGCAGGACCAGACCGGCGCTTACCAGCAGATCGGCCAAGTGACCGCTGCGGGCAGCTCCGCCAGCAGCATTGCCTATGACTTCCTCGATGCCCAACCCCTGCCCGGCTTCAATTACTACCGGCTGAAGATGATCGATACTGATGGCAGCAGCGAACTGAGCGAGGTGGTGGCCGTGGCGAACCGCTATGGATCATTCGTCGGTGGTCTCTTCCCGAACCCGGCCGAGGACCAGATCAGCGTGGCGATCGACGCCGAGACCGACATGCTGGCTCATCTCCGCATCCTCGACTCAAGCGGCCGGCTCGTCCGCGAGCACCGATCCACTGTTGCCGCTGGACAGCAGGCCGTGACCATGCCGTTGAATGGCCTCGAAAGCGGGCATTACCTGCTCCTCGCTTCGTTCGGTGGCGATCAATCGCAGCACATCGGCCGATTCGTGGTGCGCTAGCCCGGGCCCCAACCCGATCATCAGCAAAGCCGGGCCATGAACCCGGCTTTGTGCATGGGGATCCTCTGCTGGACTTGGACGGATCGGAGCCAAGGCGTACTTTCGTCATTGACGCAGGAGGGCTAGACAACTTGACGGTGCAGCAAGCGTCTCTCAACTATACGGTTCACACGTTCATGATGCCGAATCGCAACGTACCCTGGAAACGCTTCCTTCGGATGTGGTGGATCGCCAGTGCATTCGCGGCCTTGGGCCACAGCGCCGCAGCGCAGGCACAGGCCGTGTACCACTTCCGTTGCGATGGGCTCTTGGATGGCAGCACCCTCAAGCACGCCGCCGAGAACCTCACCAGCCTCGATGATAAGGCGCTGCTATCGGCCGATGCGGAATACCTGAAGGTGCGCATCGATGCGTCCATTCCCTATGAGCGGATCCTTCGCGCGCTGAATGGCGGTGCCAGGCAATTCCAACCAGCCGCAGGAGCCACTGCCCAAGGGTTCCCGACGCGCGTGGATACTGGCGACCCCGCTGGTGACGACCTGCGCTACACGATCGCCAAGGAGACTTGGATCGCGGCGCATCAGCAGGAATACCAGCGGATGATCGGCGATGCACCACCACGTTGAACCGAGCAGCCATGGTTAGACACTACGCACGCCTCGCCTTCGCTGCTGCCCTGCTCGCCCCGGGTCCATCGGCCTTCGGCCAATGCCCGAATGACAACACCTATTGGCAGACCACCACGCCGGCGTGTCCCGGCACCACGGTGGCCAGCACCTGCCTCTTTGGCGGCGAGTACCAGCTCATCAATGTGGTGGCCGGCAACACCTACACGTTCAGCACCTGCGGAACCACCACCTGGGACACCCAGATCACCCTTTACAACAACGCGGGCGGCGGGTCGCTCGGCTACAACGACGATGCCTGCGGGGTGCAATCAAGCATCACATGGGTGGCCACTTTCACCGGGCAGCTGCGGGTGCTCATTGACCAATGGTCCTTGTTCTTCCCCTGCGGTTCGAATAGCTCTTGCGCCACCCTCACGGTCACCTGCACCACGCCTGTGGTTCCTCCGCCCGGCGGCTGCATCTACGTGCTCAACCTCTTCGATTCCTTCGGTGATGGCTGGGGCTCATCGAATGTGGGCGTGAGCATCAACGGAGGCCCCTTCCAGTACTACACGGTCACGGGAACATCGAACTCGGTGTCCATTCCGGTGATGCCGGGCAACAGCATCGTGCTTTCCTACAACAACTCGGGGCCCTATCAGGGCGAGAACAGCTACAACCTGACGCTGGGCGGCGGCGCGGTATTCAGCTCGGGCACGCCCCCAGCCAACGGGATCGTTTATGCAGGAACCCTGACCTGCGTGCCACCGCCTGCTCCGCCGGAGGATTGCATCGGAAGCGTCACCATCTGCAATGGACAGAGCTTCAACAACAACACCAACAACACGGGGCTGGTCGCTGACCTGAACCTTTCGACGGCCGGTTGCCTTGCCAATAACGAGCGCCAGGGCACCTGGTACAACTTCACCATCAGCGCCAGCGGCCAGATCGGCTTCACCATCAATCCGGCCGACCCTGCCGATGATTACGACTTCGCCATCTGGGGCCCCTTCCCGCCGGGCAGCACGCCGAGCTCCATCTGCCCTCCGCTCTCCGCGCCCTTGCGCTGCTCCTATGCAGCACCCAGCGGTGCCACCGGCCTGAACTTCACTGCTGGAGACCTCAGCGAAGGCGCCTTCGGTGATAAGTGGGTGCGGTACCTCGATGTCGTTGTCGGTCAGGTGTACCTCCTGTACATCAGCAATTGGAGCCAGAGCGGACTGGCCTTCAGCCTCGATTGGGACCTTCAGGGCGGTGCCTCGCTCGATTGCGCCATTCTGGGAGCCACCCTGTTGGGGCCCGAGGCCGAGGATGCGGGAGACCATGTGCGGGTGGAATGGCGGACCTTGGATGAACGCGAGGTCATCGCCTTCGAGGTGGAGCGTGCGATGGCCGGCGATGGCAGCTTCACCGCCATCGGCTTGGTTCAGGGCGCAGGAGGCACGGGGGGCACCACGAGCTATGAATTCATCGATCCGCACCCACAGGTCGGCCTGAATCAGTACCGCCTGAAGGTGCATGAAAGCAATGGCAGCGCCGGGTTCAGTGATGTGGTGAGCGTGCTGCATGGGGCCACCTTGGCCGACGCATCCATCAGCCCGAATCCGGCGAACGAGCAGGCCCTTCTCCGGTTCAATGCCTTGGCTGACGGGCCCTTGGGCGTGGAGCTCATCGATGCCGTGGGCCGCGTGCATCAGCGGCTCACGTTCACCGCCTCCGGTGGTTGGAACAGCCTGAGCCTCGGCGTGCATGGGCTTCCAGAAGGCCAGTACACCTGCAGATTGCAGCATCTGGGAGGCTCGCCGGTGCATCTGCGCCTGTCTGTGATGCGCTGAATGGATCGGATGGCGGCAACCCTTCGGGCATGCCGCGTCTTGGTCAGCCGGACCGGCTGATGATGGATTCAACCAGGCTGGTTGACAATCTGCTAGCACCGTCTATTACCTTGGAAGTCAGTTTCGTCTAATTTGGCGCCGCTGAATAAATCCACCCGAAACATGCGGTTCAAACTGCTGGTTGGCGTCGCTTGCCTGATTGCCGCTGCCTCCGTGCGCGCACAGCAAGGCCAGTTCATCTACTTCGAGGCTGCCCAGCCGGTGAGCATGGGGCAGTTGAAGCAACTCACCGAAGCGCTCCTCACCGTGGATGCCAATGCCACGGTGCACCACTCCGACGACATGCGGATCGTGCAGGTGAAGAGCAGCACGCTGCAGCCCGAAACCGTGTACCGCAGCGCCATGCAGGCACGCGGCGTGGTGCTATTGCCCGGAACGCGCAGCGCCGAAGAGCTCGGCATCCAGGCGCCGCCGGCCGTGCCGGTGTTCGTGCCCACGGGCGATGAGTCCGCGGACCTTGCGCGCTACCGCGCAGCCGTGGAGCAGTGGAATGCCCTGCACCCCGAAGCGCCCCTCAGCGCCACCCCGATCCACCACCGTTAATCAGGCACCATGATGAAGCATTACGCACTCGCGCTCTGCGCCGGCCTGATCGGGTTCTCGCTGCATGCGCAGCCGCCTTGCTTGGGCAATTTCACCACATATGCTCCTGGGCAGAGTCTGGTTAGCAACGCGTCCTGGAACCCCGCCTCCGTTCCACCGAACATGAGTGGCAACGTAGCCACCACCACCACCGCAGCCAGCACCACCGCAACGGTGCTCTCTGCGACTGGTTTGGTGATCGGCATGGGCGTATCGGGCCCGAACATTCCTCCCGGAACCACCATCGTGGGCATCGCCGGAACCACCCTTACGCTGAGCAACCCGGCAACAGGCACAGGAACCAATGTGCTGCACGCCTATACCACCTTGGCTCCTTGGGCCAACAACTATCCACCTACCAACCAGTTCAGCCCGGGTACAGCCACGAACTCAGCGGCTTGCTCCGTTTGCCCGGCCGTGTATTCCGTGAACATGTGCTCCGGCCAGTACATCACCGCCTATATGTGCGTTGGCAATGTGTACACCATCTCGATGTGCAGTGCCGCCTCGGCCTGGAATTCTGTCCTTGCGGTGACCACGACTGCAGGCACCGCGCTGGCATTGAATTCACCCCCATCATGGGACAACGACGGGTGCGGCACAGCAGGCGGCCATGCCACAGTGACCTATGCACCTCAAGTGACAAGCGCTTACCGCATTCGCCTTTGGAACAGCTCCTGCACCGTGAATGGCGCCAATTGCGGCACGATCCAGATCGCCTGCAACCCGGTGCCGCCGCCGCCGATCAACGATGAGCCTCAGACCGCCACCAACCTAGGCTCGCCAGCTCCCACCAGTTGCACCATGGTAAGCGGCACCGTGGCTTGGGCGACCACCTCAGCGGGCGTGCCGAGCGGTTGCACCACCGGTGGTTGCGCCACCGCTTCGGGCTCCTTCAGCGGCTACGATGTGTGGTACAGCGTGGGTGTTCCTGCCAGCGGCAACTTGTCGGTGATCCTGCAGGAGATCAGCGCCAACAACCTGGCCTTTGCGGTGTACACGGGCGTGCCCGGCGCGCTCACCATCGTGCCGAACAGCTGCAACTGCAACGACTTCGTTTCGCTGAGTGCCCTCACCGGCGGCACCACGGTCTATATCCGGGTATGGCCGCAGACCGGTGCGCCCAACATGGGCAGCTTCCAGCTCTGCGCCTATGAACCCATCCCCCCGCCCAACGACAGCCCGTGCGGAGCCACCGGACCTTATGCTTTGCCTGTGCCCACCTCGTGCTCGCTCACGCCGTTCAGCACCCAGAACGCCACCGCGCTGCCCGCGATCTACACCGTGCCCGCTCCTACTTGCGGAACCCCCGTGGCGGGCGGCGACGTGTGGTTCGCGGCGGTGATGCCCGGCACCGGTTCGATGACGATCAATACGCAGGCCGGCACGCTCAGCGACATGGCCATGACCGCCTATACCGTGTCCGGCGGCACCATGAGCACCAACTGCGCCACCCAAGGCGCCGTGACGCTCACCCAAGTGGCCTGCAATGACAATTTGGGAGCGAACCCGATGCCGGGCTTCAACCTCACGGGCACGCCGGGCGTCACCTATTACATCCGGATGTGGAACAAGACCACGGCGTTCGGAACGGCGAGCATCTGCGCCATCCAGAACGTTCCTCCGCCGAACGACAATCCGTGCGGAGCCTTGGCCTTGCCTGTTGCGGGCGGTTGCTATTTCAACCAGCCCTATTCCAACCAATTCGCTTCCACCACGGGCACCACGGCGCCCAGCGTGATCAACATCCCCAACCCGAGCTGCGGGGGCGCCCCGAACAACGATGTCTGGTTCACGGCCACGGTGCCGGCCAACGGGCAACTGCAACTGGATACGGATGACCTCCTGCTGAATGACGCCGCCTACGCGGTTTATACGGCCACGGGCAGCTGCGGCGGCAACAACCTGAGCCTGACCCAGGTGGCCGCGGGCAATGGCGGCTGCGCCATCGGCACCAGCACCAACGGTGCGAACATGCCTGCGGGCACGGTGACGGGCCTGGCGCCCGGGAGCACGGTGTACATCCGCGTGTGGCGCCAGTCCGGCAACGATGGCACCTTCCTGCTCTGCGCCCGCAGCACGGCCACGCCAGCTCCTTGCGCCTACACGCTGCGCCTCACGGATAGCGCGGGCGATGGCTGGAACGGCGGCTTCGTGACCTTGTGCATCAACGGCACCTGCACCAACTACACCGTTTACGGAGGCATCAGCAATGTGGTGTTCAGCGCGCCCTTGGGAGCCAACGTCACCTTGTCGTACACGCCGGTTGGCGGCTTCCAGAACCAGGTCGGCTTCAGCCTGATCGCGAACAACGGCTTCACCATGTACGCGAGCTCGAACCCGCCCACCAGCGGATTCAACCACGCGTTCACCGTGAACGGCACCTGCAATGTGCCACCGGCTCCGATCTCGGATTGCATCGGCGCCCAGCAGATCTGCAACTCGCAGTCGTTCACCTTCGCGCCGGGCAACTTCGGCAATTCGCAGGACCTGAACGCGACCAACCGTGGATGCATGCTGGCCAATGAGCGCCAGGGCGTCTGGCTTCGCTTCACCACGAATGCCCCCGGCACCATCGCCTTCAACGTGGCGGTGACCCCCGGCACGGATTACGATTTCGCCATGTGGGGTCCTTATGCGGGCACCCCACCCTGCCCACCCACCAGCCCGCCGATCCGCTGCAATTGGTCCGCCGTGGCGAACACCACCGGATTGAGCACCACGGCGCTGAATGCCACGGAGGGCGCCGGTGGCCCGCCGTTCTCCAGCGCGCTGCCGGTGCTTGCCGCACAAACCTACCTGCTCTACATCGATAACTACTCGATGAACGGTTTGTCGTTCACCCTGAACTGGAACAACACGCCGAGCACCATCCTCGATTGCAACCTGCTGCCGGTGGAGTGGTTGGGTCTGGCGGCGGAACCGAAGGGAAGCGAGGTGCTCGTGACCTGGCAGACCGCCAGTGAGCAGCACAGCGATTACTATCGCATCGACCGGTCGGAGGATGGCTCCTCGTTCCGGTCGATCGGCATGGTGGATGCGGCTGGGACGAGCCTTGCACCGACGTCCTACGCGTTCACGGACAAGCAGCCCGCCAATGGGCTCAATTACTACCGGGTGGAGCAGATCGCCATGGATGGGTCCGGACAACTCTCCCCCGTGGTCTCCGTGATGATGCGCGCGGGCGGCCAATTGGTGGTTTACCCGAACCCGGCCGGCGAGAGCCTTTGGGCCAGCTTCGAATCAGCGAACGATGGCCAGGCCAGTTGGCGGATCGTGGATGCCAGCGGTAGGGCCGTGGCGTGGGGCCGCACCAGCACCCTGACGGGCATGAACCAAGTGGAATTGCCCTTGACCATGGATGCCGGCAGCTACCTGGTTGAACTGGTGGATGAGCGCGGCGGCATGCTCGGCCACGCCCGCTTCATCAAGCGGTAGGCTCCCAAGCCTGACTCCATTCAACGCCCGGCTGCCTGCGCAGCCGGGCGTTGTTCATAGTGGGTCGGGAGAGCAGCCCGGCATTGGCCCGAATCCCTCGATTCCATTGGAGCGGTGCATGGAATTAACGGTGAATCACCACCTGCACTTATTCACCGTGGGGCAACCGCGCATATCGCCCACCGTCCCATGGTTGGGAAAACCCGATGCCCCCACCGCCGATTGGCGCTCAAAGCCCTCTCCAGGAATTGGCGCGAACCGACCGTAGCACTCGATGGTTATTCACATCAGACTGCTGGTATATTCACCCCCGCAAGTTCCGACTTGATTGAGGAACCCGCTCAGCCTCACCCGCATGACACGACGCTACTCCCTCCGCAGCAGGTCTTTCATCACGCGCTTGGCTCCCTTGGCCATGACCCTCGTGCTGGGTATCGCGTGGATGGCCGCACCGACCTCTTCGGCTCTGGCGCAATGCACCGGTACGGGCATGGGCGCAACGGCCTTGGCGCCCAATGGCAGTTGGCTGCCCGCTACAGTGCCTCCAGGGCCTCCGGCTTGGCCGAATAACTACCCGCCCATTGGCGCTTCTTTCGGGGCTCCTTTGACTTCTTCCTGCACCATCTGCCCGGCCACCTTCACGGTGCCGGTCTGCGGGAACAATTACGCGCAGATCTACATGTGCCAAGGCAACCAGTACACCTTCAGCCTTTGCACGAGCGCCCCGGCGAATAACTTCAGCCTGAGCATTACCACCGGCGCGTTCGCGGCTGTGGCGCCGGGCTATTACGGGCCCGCATTCGACAACGACGGTTGCGGCCCGGCCAATGGTCCTGCGCAATTGACTTGGACCCCGCAGACCAATGGCTTGTACCGGGTGCGCGTGTTCCAGAACCCTTGCGTGGTGAATGCGGCGCTGTGCGGCACCCTGGTGATCACGTGCAGCATCCCGACGCCTCCGCCGAACGATGTGCCCTGCAATGCCATCTCGTTCGCGGGCCCGCTTCCCATCGATTGCGTTTACGAGCCCGGAGCTGCTGTGTGGGGCAGCACGGAGACCGGCCTGGTACCCAATCCGGGGTGCGGCGCCTACTTCGGCCGCGACGTGTGGTACAGCGCCGTAGTGCCGGCCAGCGGCAACCTGCGGTTCGAGAGCTCATTGGTCAGCGCTGGTAGCCTGGGCATGGCCGTTTACAATACACCTGCTTGCAACGCTCCTCTGGCGAACTGGAGCGTGGTGGCCTGCAGCCCCGGCCCCACTCCGCTGCTGGATGTGAGCGGACTGGTCGTTCCCGGCAGCACGGTGTATATCCGGATCTGGCCGAACAGCAATATCGGCAACATGGGCACCTTCAACATCTGCGCGTTCGAGCCCACACCGCCCTTCAACGACCTTCCTTGCGGCGCCATCAATCTGCCCACGCCAGCGGCCTGCGCGCCACAGGAGTACGATACGGAATTCGCCACCAATAACCTGCCGCCGGGGCTCACCGCCGGCGCGCCCACCTGCGGCGGCGCCGTGAACAACGATGTCTGGTTCACGGTTACCGTGCCCGCTACCGGAGCCTTCACGGTGAACACCTTCGCAGGCACGCTCACCGATATGGCCATGGCGTGGTACCGGCTCAGCGTAGGCGGTGATGTCTGCCCTCCTGCCAGCGGCACGCTCACCCAGATCGCGTGCAACGACAATCAGTTCGCGGGGAACAACATGCCCCGGATCAACAGCCAGACCACCGCACCGGCCATCGCGCCGCCCTTGGCTCCGGGTGAGGTCATCTACATCCGCGTGTGGCCCCAAGGAGCAAACCTCAACGGCACCTTCAGCATCTGCGCCACGGAGAACCTTCCCCCGCCGAATGATGAGGCCTGCGGTGCCATCCCCCTTCCGACGAGCCTCACCTGCAACCTGGTCCTGACCACCAACGAAGGCGCATCGACCAACAACGCCTATGCGGTTCCGCCCTGCGGAGCACCCGTGCAGAATGATGTGTGGTATTCCGTGGTAGTGCCTACGAACGGCCAAGTGGAGATCAACTCGCAAGCCATTGGCCTGACCGACGCGGCGCTTGCTCTCTATACCTCTAGCGGTGGTTGCGCTCCTGCGAACCTCTCCTTGGTGCCGCCGATCAATTGCCAGGTGGGCGGCAGCTCATTCGGCGCCGCCATGCCGCAGCAGCTCTTCGCAGGCCTGACCCCGGGCAGCACCGTTTACGTGCGGGTATGGAGGCAAACGGGCAACGTGGGGCAATTCAACATCTGCGCGCGCCAGACGGCCGCCGCACCGATCTTCGGTTGCGACCTCAACAGCTCGGATAGCGGAGGGCCTACCGGCAACTACGGCAACAACGAGGTGTTCGAGCAGACCTTCTGCCCGGTGAACGCCGGTGATGTGGTGGCGATCGACTTCACCTCCTTCAGCACGCAGCTGAACGCCGACTTCCTCACCGTGTACAACGGGCCTTCGATCGCATCACCGGTGCTGGGCGTGTACTCCGGCGGCGCCTTGCCCCCGGGCCTGGTCTCTTCCGCTGCAGGGGGATGCCTTACCATCCGGTTCACCTCGAACGGCACCGTGGTGAGCACGGGCTGGGTGATCAGCGTGAGCTGCGGACCACCTATCCTGCCCGCCCCGGGGCCATGCCATACCACCACGGCTTCGGGCACGGTGCTCCAGGTCGTTGGCAGCAATTTCTATGATAGTGCAGGTCCAGCAGGTCAGTACGCGAACAATGAGCTGAGCACCTACACCTTCTGCCCCTCGGTGCCTGGTCAGGTGATCACCCTCACGTTCACCTCCTTCCAAACGGAGGCGAATTTCGATTTCCTCACGGTGTTCAACGGCCCCACAACGGCCTCGCCGATACTGGGTGGTCCATTCAGTGGCGCTGTAGCACCAGGCACTTTCGTGAGCACTCACCCTGGCGGCTGCCTTACCATACGCTGGACCTCGGACTTCAGCGTTTTGGGCAATGGCTGGTCGGCCATCATCCGTTGCGGTCTGCCACAACCGCCACCGCCGCCGCCGCCGCCGCCCACGGGCATTTGCGGCACCACCGTATATGACCCAGGAGGGCCGAATGCCAACTACTCGAACGCAATCAACCAGAACCCGAACAACTTCGGTGGGAACAACTGCTGGCCCTACACGTGCATCGGAGGTGGCGCGACCATCCCACCTGGATCCCCGAATTTCGGTGGAGCGGCGGGGGTGAACGCGTGGTGGCAGACCTACTGCCCGCAGATCCCAGGTGATGCCGTTACGATCAATTTCCTCACATTCAGCTTGGAGACTGGTTGGGACAATATGTACCTGTACAATGGGCCAGTGGTCTCCCCGAACAACGCGAATGGCACCCAGTGGTTGAGCGGTAACGGCTTGCCCACTTGCGGCGGACCGGCGGGTTGGTGCAATCAGACCTTGGGCGCTGGCGGCTTCACAGGCAATGCCAATCCGGGCTCATTCACGAGCACGCACCCGAGTGGCTGCATCACCATCGCCATGACCAGTGACGACATCGTGACCAATCCGGGCTGGTCGGCACTGATCTCCTGCCAGAGCTCCTTCAACCCGAATGCCGCCTGCATCTTCGCCTTGCGGATGTATGACATCTTCGGCGATGGCTGGGCAGGGTCGTCGATCACGGTGACCATCAACGGCGGAACACCCACTACTTACACCATGACCACCGGCCAGTTCGAGCAGGTGCTGATCAGTGCGAACAACGGAGACAACATCCAGATCACCTACAACGGCTGGGGCTACTTCCCGCAGGACAACTATTGGACGTTCGATCTGGTGGGCCAGCCCTACTCGATGTACCAGAGTGCGATCCCTGCCGTCTCGGGCACGATCAACCTCACGGGCGTGAACTGCTCCAACGCCATTCCACCGCCGAACGAGGATTGCCCGGGTGCCACCATCCTGTGCGACAACACGCCGGTGGTGATGCAGCCGACCAACAATGGCAGCGTGGGCGACCTCACCCCTGCAAACAGCGGATGCGTTGGCATCTATGAGCGTCCGGGCGAGTGGTACACCTTCCGTGCGGGCGCCACGCCAAGCATCGGCTTCAGCATCTCGCCGAGCATCGCGAACACGGATGTGAACTTCGCCATCTGGGGGCCATTCAGCCCCAGCCAGACGGTGCCGGACATGTGCACCCTGATGAACACCGCGCCCAAGCGCTGCTCTTTCGCCAGCGCGGCGAACACCTTCACCGCCACCTCCAGTTACAACACGGGCATGGGACACCCGGTGTATTCACCACCGCAGTTCCAACCCACCGCCACCATCGGGACCGAGACCGTGGCAGGCGATGGCTGGGTGCCCGGCATCACCGCAACGGCCGGCGACATCTTCGTGCTCTTCGTGAGCAACTACACGCAGAACCAGGCCCAGCTCACGCTCACCTGGACCAGTGGCACGGTCGATTGCTGGCTGCCCGTGGAATTCATTGACTTCAACGCTTATGCCCGTGAGGCGCATGTGGATGTGAAGTGGAGCACAGCGAGCGAATTGAATGCCGCCTGGTTCGATGTGCAGCGCTCCTCCGACAATTCGAGCTTCGAAACCATTGGCCGGGTGCAGGCGCAAGGCAATTCGTTGACCACCAACGAGTACACGTTCGTGGACCCGAAGCCGCTGATGGGGCAATCGTACTATCGCCTGCTGCAAGTGGACGCCGATGGCACCAGCGAGCTCACGCATTCCGTTCCCGTGTTCTTCAAGCCGAAGGATGCCCTGCTGCAGGTGTACCCCAACCCGGTGCGCGACGAGCTCTTCATATCGCTCGATGGCGCAGGTGAGGGCACGATCCAATGGCGCATGCTCGATGCCTCGGGACGCATGGCGATGACCGGCACCCTGGCATCGTCAGGCGGCACGCAGCAATTGCGGATCGGCACGGGCGCGCTGGAGAGCGGCGCCTACATGCTGGTGCTGCAACAGGGCACAGAGGAATTGGGGCGCAAGCGTTTCGTGAAGCACTGATCCGAAACCGAAAGGAGAAGCATCCGCCGCCGCAGCCGTACCTTTTCGCGCCTCAATCAAGCGTGATGAGAACGGTAGCGGCGACGCTCTTTCCCCTTCTGGTGCTCTGCGGTGGTCGGCCCGCACCGGTCGCCACGCACGTTTTCGGGATGAGCCTGATGACGGGCTTGAACAATGAGGTCTTCACCCTCTTCATCGTGAAGGAGTTCGAGGGTGAGGTGATCGAGGCCCAGCCGATCACACGAGGCCAGTTCGTGATGGAGGCGCAAGGAGCGGTGCCTAGCAAGGCCAACCCAAGCCGCTTGAACATGTTCCGGAAATACAAGGTCGAAGGCTGCATGCTGCCTCCTGCTCTTGACGACGGCACCCGCACGGTGAGCGACTGCGGGGTGTTCGACGATTTGTGGAAGCTGCGCTTCTGGGAATACCCATTCTTGGATCCCAGTGGTGGGCAACGCGGGCTCGGCTGGGCCGAGAGCCGCACGCAGCCCAGCCCGCGGCAGATGCTCCTGCTCTCGGGTTACGGGATCCATCGCCTCTCGGACATCACCTGCGGCGAGGACCTCTTCAGGCTCCTGCACGACATCGGCGACCCCGAATGGGTGGAGAATTACCAGAAGGGCTATTGAGGATGCCCGGGACTTCCGACCTCCTCGAGGCCCTGCGAAACGGCGACCGGGCCGCGCTGGGCAAGGCCATCACCTTGATCGAGAGCAACCGCGCTGCCGATCAGCAAGCCGCTCAGCAGCTCGTTGAAGCATGCCTGCCCATGAGCGGGATTTCATTGCGCTTGGGCATCACCGGCATCCCGGGAGCCGGCAAGAGCACCTTGATCGACGCACTGGGCATGCGGATGATCGAACGGGGTCATCGCGTGGCGGTGTTGGCCGTCGATCCGAGCAGCGCCCGCAGCGGCGGCAGCATCCTGGGCGACAAGACGCGCATGGAACGGCTCGCCGTGCATGAGGCGGCCTTCATCCGTCCGACACCTGCCAGCGGCTTGCTCGGCGGCGTGGCCCGTCGCACCCGTGAAGCCATCGTGCTCTGCGAGGCCGCTGGCTACGACCGCGTCCTGATCGAGACCGTGGGCGCCGGGCAGAACGAGCTCGAGGTGGACCAGCTCGCCGACCTCAACCTGCTGCTGCTGATCGCCGGCGCCGGCGATGAGCTGCAAGGCATCAAGCGCGGCATCATGGAATCGGCTGATGCGATCGCCTTCACCAAATGCGACGGCGATTCCCGGCCCAGGGCCGAAACCGCTCGCAGGGACCTCACGGGCGCGATTCAGCTGATGCCGCCGCGACCCAGCGGACGAAGGCCGGAAGTGATGCTCACGAGCGCGATCACCGGCGAAGGGATCGAAGATCTGCGCGTCCGGATCGAGGCGCTCCATGAAGAGGACCGTTCGCGAGGCGCACTTGAAGCGAAGCGCCGCGAGCAAGCGCTGCATTGGCTCGATCGCGAGATCGCGCATGGGCTGGAGCAGGCATTCCATGAGGATCGCGCCGTGGCGCAGGCCCTGCCCGCCCTTCGCGAATCCGTGCGCAAGGGGAGCATCACGCCATCAGCTGCGGCTGACCGGCTGATCGCCCTGTTCAGAACAGGCGGCGCACCTCGTCCTTGAGCGCCACGATGCCCTCTTGCGACGGGCTGTGCGTGAGCCGCGCGGAATTCTCGAACACCTTACGGCTTAGCTCTCCGCCGCTGGCGCCGTCGCCCACCTGCTCGAAGCTCATGTTCACCAAGCGGATGGTCTCTTCCTTGGCCTGCTTCACCTTCTGCCAGGCCCGGTCGCTCACATAGACCTGCTGGGTGACGTTGTGCTCGAACTCCTCCCGGATCGTGGAGGCCAGCGCCGATTGCAGGTCGCGGGCATCCATGTTGGCGCGATGGATGCGCAACACCAGCGGACCGGGCTGGATGCGCTCCAGGAAGAGCGTGAGCCTCTCGTAGGCCTGGAGCCGCAGCGGCAGCACCTGCTTGTGATCATCCTTGCGCAATCCGGCCAGCTGCTCGGCATGGCGCTCAGCGCTGCGCGCGCCGAGGAAATGGCGGATGGCGTAGAAGGCGGTGAGGAAGACCACCACGCTGGGCAGGATGGCCACCAGGACCAGGACAACTGGATCGTTCATCGTGTGGAAAGCGGTGGACGAATATCGGCCAAAGCGGCGGGAAGGCCGGGAAGCGCGGTGGTTAGATTCGCGCCTTGCCCGCCCATCGCAGGCCCATTCATGCAGCTATCGCCCGCCGTCCGATCCATTGTGGAGCCCGCCACCTTGCTCATGGCCCGCCGCAGCCGGGAGCTGCGCGCGCAAGGCCGCGACATCATCGACCTCAGCCTCGGCGAGCCCGACCATGCGCCGCCCGCCTTTGCCTTGGAAGCCGCGCACGAAGCCCTGCGCGGACCCTGGCACAAGTATCCGCCGGTGAACGGCTTCCTTGATGTGCGCGCGGCCATCGCGGCTAAATTCCAGCGCGACAACGGATTGCCGTACACCCCGGAGCAGATCGTGATCAGCACCGGCGCGAAGCACAGCATCATGAATGTGGTGATGGCGCTGTGCGGCCCCGGCGACGAAGTGGTGATCCCAGCGCCCTACTGGGTGAGCTACAGCGAACAAGTGAAGCTCGCTGGCGCCACTCCGGTGATCGTGCCCAGCACCCTCAACGAGGATTGGAAAGCACCGATGGAGCGCATCGCTGCGGCCATCACCCCGCGCACACGGCTGCTCATGTTCAGCTCCCCATGCAATCCCAGCGGTTCGGTGCTATCCCGCCAGGAACTCGATGCAATGGCCGCTGTGGTCGCGCAGCATCCCGGGCTGCACGTGATCGCCGATGAGATCTACGAGCACATCGTCTTCGATGGTGAGCATGTGAGCTTCGCTTCGCTGCCCGGCATGATGGAGCGCACCATCACGGTGAATGGATTGAGCAAGGCCTTCGCGCTCACCGGCTGGCGGATCGGGTACATCGGCGCCCCTTTGTGGATCGCCCAGGCCTGCACCAAATTGCAAGGGCAGTTCACCAGCGGTGCCAACAGCATCGCGCAGCGCGTCACCAAGGCGTGCGTAGAGGCCGACCCCGCGCTGCTCGCTCCCATGCGCGCCGACTTCCTGCGGCGGCGTGACCTCACGCTCAATGCCATGAAGGCCATTCCCGGCTGGCGATGCAATGTGCCGCAAGGCGCCTTCTACCTGCTGCCCGATGTGAGCGCCTCATTCAACCGCAACGAGATCAAAGGCGCGGTGGACCTGAGCCTATTCCTGCTCGACCGCGCTGGCGTGAGCCTGGTGGAGGGCGCGTCATTCGGTGCGGAAGGGACCCTTCGCATCAGCTACGCCACCAGCGACGAGAGGCTCACGGAGGCCATGGCGCGCGTGGCGAAGGCCATCACCCAGCTGGCACAGGCATGAGCGCTGCGGATGGCTTCCTCCCCAAGGCCGGACAGACCACCGTGCTGGTGGTGGGTGACGTGATGGTGGATGCCTACCTGTGGGGCCGCGCGGACCGCATCAGCCCCGAGGCCCCTGTTCCCGTGGTGCAGGTCACGCATCGAAGCGCGCGCTTGGGCGGCGCGGCGAATGTGGCCCTGAACCTGAAATCGCTGGGCAGCAGGGCCATCATCGCCAGCGTGATCGGGAACGATGACGATGCGGCGCGCGTAGAGCGCCTGCTCGATGAGCAAGGCCTGCCGCCCGATGGCATCATCAGGTCGCCGCTGCGCCGCACCACGGTGAAGACGCGCGTGATCAGTGCCAACCAGCACGTGGTGCGCGTGGATGAAGAGCAGGAGGACGACCTCAACGCAACCGACGAGTCAGCGCTGCTCGATCGCATCGCGCTGATCCTGCGCAACGACGGCCCGCAGGTGATCGTGCTCGAGGACTACAACAAGGGCGTGCTCACCGAGCGCGTGATCCACGGGATCGTCTCGCTCGCGAAAGAGCACAGCGTGCCCATTGCCGTGGACCCGAAGAAGAAGAACTTCCTCGCCTACCGGGGCGTTACCCTGTTCAAGCCGAACCTGAAGGAACTGCGCGAAGGCCTGAAGATGGACATCGACCCGACCGACGACACGAGCCTGAAGCGCGCGGTGATGGCACTTGAAGCGCACCTGGGCCACACGATCTCACTGGTGACCTTGAGCGAGCACGGCGCCTACGTGCACGATCGCAGCGGTGGGACGCGCATCGCGGCGCACAAGCGCAAGATCATCGATGTGAGCGGCGCCGGCGACACGGTGATCGCCGTAGCCGCGCTCGCCCTTGCCCAAGGGCTGAAGGCGGTGACCATTGCGCAGTTGAGCAACCTGGCTGGCGGCCTCGTGTGCGAGGAGGTCGGCGTGGCGCCCATCGACCCGGAACGCTTCAGGCTGGAATGCGAGCGCTTGAACCTGCCCGCATGACGGTGAAGCCATACACCGAGGATGGCAGCAAGCGCGCGCAGGTCGAGCACATGTTCGACGCCATCGCCCCGAAATACGACCTGCTCAACCGGCTCTTCTCGCTCGGCATCGATCAAGGTTGGCGCCGGAAGGTGATCCGCATGCTGAAGCAGGAGCCCTTGGAGCGGCTGCTCGATGTGGCCACCGGAACCGCCGACCTGGCGATCATGGCCGCAAAGCACGGCGCTGCGCCGCGAGTGACCGGTGCGGACATCAGCGATGGGATGCTGAAGCAAGGGCGGATCAAGGTGGAAGGCGCGGGACTCACGGATCAAGTGGAGCTGATCCGCGCCGACAGCGCCGAGCTTCCTTTCGCGGATGGTGCCTTCGATGCCGCAACGGTCGCCTTCGGCGCCCGCAACTTCGAGGACCTCGAAGGCGGCCTGCGCGAGATGCTGCGGGTGATCAGGCCCGGTGGCCGGCTCATCGTGCTCGAATTCAGCAAGCCCAAGGGCACCTTGATGGGCGCGCTCTTCCGCTTCTACTTCCACCGCGTGATGCCCTTCCTAGGCCGGTTGGTGAGCAAGGACAGCTCAGCCTACACCTACCTGCCCAAGAGCGTCGATGCGTTCCCGAGCGGCCATGAATTCGTGCAGGTGCTCGAGCGATGCGGTGCGCGTGATGCGAAGGCCTGGCCGCTCACCGGCGGGATCGCCACCTTGTACAGCGCCAGGGCCTGATGGCCGCACGCAACGATCACGTCCTACTTTCGTTGCCGAACACATGACCCACCTCGCGCGGCACCTCGCTATCGCCATATTGTCGGCCCTGGCCCTTCCGTTGGCCGCACAGCGTGATAAGCGCATCGTGCAGGAGAACCTGCCCACTTTCGACCTGCGCCCCTTCCATTTCGGCTTCCTGCTGAGCTACAACACCAGCGACCTTTTCCTGACGCTGAAGCCAAGCACGCTCACGGACACCTTGCTCGCCGTCGATCACATCCGCCAGCCGGGCTTCAACCTTGGCATCGTGGCCAGCTACAACCTCAACAAGAACTTCAGCGTGCGCTTATTGCCCACGCTCTCCTTCCAGGAAAGGAAGCTGCAATACACCTTCCAGCGCGCCGATGGCGTGGAGCTGATCTTCCAGAAGCCGGTCGAGAGCACCTACCTCGAATTCCCCGTGCTCGGGAAGTTCCGCAGCGACCGCATCAACAACTTCGCCGTGTACCTGATCGGGGGCGGCAAGTTCGCCATCGACATGGCCAGCCAGAAGGACGTGGACAACGCGCTCGATGATGAGATCGTGGTGAAGCTGGCCAAGTACGATTACGCGGCCGAGGCCGGCGGCGGCGTTGATATGTTCCTCCCCTATTTCAAGTTCGGCATCGAGCTCAAGGCCAGCTTCGGCATCCCGAACCTGTTGATCGACGACGATACCCGCTTCAGCCGCCCCATCGAGAGCATCCGATCCAAGGCCTGGGTGCTCACCTTCACCTTCGAGGGCTGATGGCCGGGCTGGCGGGAAGCCTGCGTGAGGCCAGCACCAGCACCATGGAACGCCGAGCGGGTTTCACCTTGCACGCCGATGCAGCGCACCGTTGAGATCGCACTCCCGCCTCGGGAAGCCACCGACCCCGTGATCGTGCGCGATGCCGCTGAGGAGGCAGCCTCGATGAAGCGCGGATCGGCCGTGGGCTCGCGGATCCTCAAGCGCAGCGTCGATGCCCGCAGCAAGCATCCGCTGATCCGCATGCGCGTGCTCGTAAGCGATGAGGCGCTCAGCGAGCAAGCCGTGGAGCGCCAGCATCTGCACGATGTGAGCGGCGCTGCTCCGGTGATCATCGTGGGCGCCGGACCCGCAGGGCTCTTCTGCGCGCTGAGGCTCATCGAGTGCGGCCTGCGACCCATCGTGCTCGAGCGGGGCAAGGATGTGCGCGCGCGGCGCCGCGACCTGGCCGCGATCAACAAGCTCCACACGGTTGACCCCGAGAGCAATTACTGCTTCGGTGAAGGCGGCGCAGGCACCTACAGCGACGGAAAGCTGTACACGCGCAGCCATAAGCGCGGCGATGTGGACGGCGTGCTGCGCGCATTGGTGGCCTTCGGCGCGAGCCACGACATCTTGATCGATGCGCATCCGCACATCGGCACCAACAAACTTCCGGGCATCATCACGGCCATGCGCGAGGCGATCATCGCAGCGGGCGGAGGAGTGCGCTTCGGCGCCAAGGTGATCGGCCTCCACCGGGAAGGCCCGGCAGTGAAGGGCGTGCTCATGGCCGACGGCAGCATGCTAAGCGCGGAGGCCACGGTGCTCGCCACGGGCCACTCGGCGCGTGACGTGTACCGTATGCTCCATTCGGGGGGGATCCGGATCGAGCGAAAGGACTTCGCACTGGGCGTCCGCGTGGAGCATCCGCAGGCGATCATCGATCAGGCGCAGTACCACTGCACGGTGCGCGACCCATACCTGCCGCCGGCCAGCTACAGCCTGGTGCAGCAGGTAGATGGGCTGGGCGTTTACAGCTTCTGCATGTGCCCCGGAGGGATCATCGCTCCGTGCGCCACGGCCCCCGATGAGGTGGTCACCAACGGCTGGAGCCCCAGCAAGCGCAACAACCCGTTCGCGAATTCAGGCATCGTGGCCACGATCTCCCCGGAGCACGCGCCCTCTTTGCCTTTCGATGGATCCGATCCGTTATGGTCCATGGGCTATCAGCGCATGCTGGAGCATCGTGCCTGGCAGGCGGGCGGCAAGCGACAGAGCGCTCCGGCCCAACGGCTCAACGACTTCATCGAAGGCTGCGCCTCGCAAGACCTTCCGGCGTGCAGCTATCCGCCGGGGATCGTGCCCTTCCGTGTGGATGAACTGCTGCCCGCGGAGGTCGCCGTGCGGCTGCGCGAAGCCTTCCGGGCCTTCGGGACGAAGATGCGGGGCTATCGCACCAACGAAGCCGTGGTGGTGGCCGTCGAGAGCCGCACGAGCTCGCCGGTTCGCGTTCCGCGCGATCCGCGCACGCTTGAGCACGTGGAGCTGGGCGGCCTGTACCCCTGCGGCGAGGGTGCCGGTTACGCAGGCGGGATCGTGAGCGCGGCGATGGATGGTCAGCGCGTCGCCGAGGCCATCGGCCTTCGCTACGGGGTGCGCGCCTGACGCATGAACTCCATGCAGAGCGCACTGGCCGCCATGGCCACATTGAGCGATTCCGCACCGCCTGCGCGCGGCACCGCGACCGTGATCGCACCGAGTGCGCGGATAGCGGCCGAAGGGCCGTGCGCTTCGCTGCCGAGGATCAGCACGGCAGGGCGCCGAAGCGCTACGGCGAAAGCCTCTTCGCCCTCCATGCTGGCGAGGTAGAGCGCGGCGCCGTCGGCCCGCAACCGATCGAGCTCGCGCCCAAGGTCGCTGCGCTGCACCGCCACGCGGAAGAGCGAACCCATGCTGGCCTGCACGCATTTCGGGTTGAACTCCTCCACCGAGTCGGCGCTGCAGAGCACACGCGTCGCACCGAACCAATCGGCCACGCGCAGGAGCGTGCCCATGTTGCCGGGATCGGCGATGCCGTCGAGCGCGAGCACCAGCTCACCAGCACGCAACGGATCGATGGGACCGGGCGTTGGCATCTCGGCAACGGCCACCACGGCATTGCCGCTCTCCAGCGTGCCCATTCGATCCAGCTCATGCGCGGGATGCACGCGCACCATTTCGTCCGGGAAGCCATGCTCGGCGCCTTCCGCCACATGCACGGCGCGCACGCGGATCGGCGAGGCCAGCAGCTCCGCCACGAGCTTGTGCCCCTGCACGAGGAACAATCCTTGCTCCTGCCGGCCCTTCTTGGCATGCAGCGCCCTTACGGCGCGCCGTTCCAAAGCTGTGCTCAACGCTCGGGTATATTTGGCCATGCCTGCGCAGGGCGCGCCAAGCCGGCCGCACAAAGTAGGCAGCACCTTCGGCTACTTGGGGCGCAGCACGCAGCATATCCTGTCAGGGCTCTCACTGCTGCTGCTGGCCGGTTGCGATCCAACGCGCCGCTTGGCGGCCGATCAGATCCTGGTCAAGCGCAATCAGGTGGAGCTCATCGGCACGCACGAGGTGCGGTCTTCGGAGCTCGAGGCCATCATCAAGCAGAAGCCGAACAAGCGGGTGCTCGCCATCCCCTTCTACCTGAACATGCACAACCTGCCCGACCCGGCGCGGATGCCGGTCTGGCAAGCGAAGAAGGATGCGCGGATCGACCGCAGGAATGAGCGCCGGGCCACGAAAGGCCGAGCGCCTGTGCCGTACAAGCGGACGCGCGCGCAATGGCTGCGCGAAACGGTGGGCGAGCCTCCCGTGATCCTCGATAGCACGCTCACCCAGCGGACCGCGGATCAGATGGTGCTCTACCTCTCGAAGGAAGGCTACTTCAAGGCGAGCGTGGATTTCACGGTGAAGCTCAGGCACCGGGCCTGGTGGGGCCGCAGGCTGCATCGGCCAAAGGCCGTCATCAGCTACACCGCGATCGCGGGCGAAGCCTATCGGTTGCGCGGCCTCCGTCATGAGGTGGACGATGAGCGCATCCGCTCCCAGGTGGAGGCCGATTGGGAGAAGCGCATGATCCGTGAAGGCCAGCGCTTCGATGGCGACCTGCTCGACCAGGAGCGGAACCGGATCACGGACGACCTGCGCAACAACGGCTACCTCTTCTTCACGCGCGACCTGATACAGTACCGGGCAGACACCACGGTGGGCGACCGGCAGGTGGACCTGGTGATGAGCTTCGAGCGGCTTGGTGCGCCGAATGACCGGGGCCTCACAGGCACGGCGGAAGGCACGCCGCATGACCTGCGCGACGTGTACATCAGCACCTTCAGGCCCTTACGCGGGAGCGTGGCCCCCATTGACACCCTGCGGGAGGGAGGATCCATCTTCCTCTATCAGGGTCGCTTGCGCTTCAAGCCGAAAGCCCTGCTGCACCAGGTGTTCCTGCAGTCCAGCGAGCGGTTCAACCAGGACCGCTCCGCGCGCACCTACCGCAGGCTGGTGGCCACCGGCGCATTCGACCGCGTGGATATCAACTTCGACACCACGGGCACGGGCCGTCCTGGCCTTGCTGATGCGCGGATCACCCTATTGCCCGCCCGGCAGCAGAGCGCGAGCACTGAAGGATTCGTGACCAACCGTGGCGGTGCATTGGGCACCTCGATCAATGTAGGTTATCGACACCGGAACATCCTGCGATCGCTGGCTTCGCTTCAGGCGCAGATGAGCGTGGGCTTCGAAGCCCAGCAGCGGATCGCAGGCAGTGGCGGCACGCAGGAATCGACCGGTGATGTGGGTGCGCTGACCACCTTCAATACGCTGAGCATCGGGCCCGAGGTCACCTTCTCTCTGCCGCGGCCCTTCGCTGGCCTCTTCAGCAAGAGCAGCGGCAGCCAGCTGCTGCTCAACGCGCTGTACAACTTCCAGCAGCGGCCGGACTTCACGCGCAACCTCACGAAGCTGAGCGCCGGCCTACAATGGCAGGAATCGCGCTCGAACACCATCGGCGCGTATCCGTTTGAAGTGAACTCGATCAAGATCCCGCGGATATCGGCCGGGTTCCGGTCCTATCTGGAGCAGGCGCGCAATCCGGTGCTGCTCAACAGCTACACCGACCACCTGTTCGTGAGCCACCGGGGCAGCTTCGTGCACAGCACCCCGGAGGCTTCGAAGGCCCGCGATGCCTATTACCTGCGATCCGTGGTCGAATGGGCCGGGCCCCTGCCCTCATTAATCAGTGAGAGCGCCACGGACAGCACAGGCCAGCGCTTCCGAACGGTATCGGATGTGCGTTACGCCGAATTCATCAAGGGAGAGCTCGATGCGCGTTGGCGCCGGCGGCTGCACGACCGCAGCAGCGTGGCCCTGCGCGTGGCCGGCGGCGCAGCCCTGCCATACGGCAACCTGGGCGTGCTGCCCTTCGAGAGCAGCTTCTTCGTGGGCGGCGCGAACGGCCTCCGCGCATGGCGCGCGCGCTCGGTGGGACCCGGCTCCTTCAGCGAGCCGCTCGTGGCCTTCGACCGCATCGGTGAGATGCGCCTTGAAGCCAATGCGGAGTACCGCTTCAAGCTCATCGGATTCCTTGAGGGCGCGCTCTTCGTGGATGCGGGCAACGTGTGGAACCTGCGCGAGAACCCGCGCCAGCCCGGCGGTGCCATCAGCAGCGAATTCCTCTCCGAGCTGGCCGTTGGCACCGGCGCCGGGGCGCGCTTCAATTTCGATTTCTTCATCGTGCGGATCGATGTCGGCCTGCAGACCAAGGACCCTTCGCTGCCCAAAGGAGAGCGCTGGCTGTACGAGCCTAAGGAGCAGCACGAGGCGCGTGTGACCGAATTACTCGGCAGCGCCTACCGCTACCGGCCGGAGGTGAATTTCAACCTGGGGATCGGGTATCCGTTCTGAGGGAGGCGGCCTGATGCCCCCGGTACCTTCGCGGCATGGCTTGGGTGCTGAGCGCGATCGGCGCGGCGCTGCTGATCTACGGCGGCGCGCTTGCCTTCTATTGGATCCTGCAGGAGCGCTTCATCTTCCTGCGCTACGACCCCGCGCTGCGCACGCGCTTCCGGTTCGGCGGCCGCTATGAGCAATGCTGGCTCGACAGGCCGGACGGCGCGAGGCTGCACGCGCTCTGGTTCAAGGCGCGCGAGCCCCGTGGCGTGCTGCTCTATTTCCACGGGCACTCCGGCAACCTCAAGCGCTGGGGCCGGTTGGGCGCGCGCTTCACCGCGCTGGGGCACGATGTGCTCATGCCCGATCCGCGCGGATACGGGAAGAGCTCAGGCCGCCTCAGCGAGCAAGCGCTGATCGCGGATGCCGTGGCCTGGCATGACTGGCTCAGTGAGCGCGTGGGCAGCGATCGCATCACGCTCTACGGCCGATCGCTCGGCAGCGCCCTGGCCACACCCGTGGCCGCGCAGCGCAATGCGCGCATGCTGCTGCTCGAGACGCCCTTCAACAACCTGATCGATGTCTGCTGGTCGCAACTGCCGCTATTCCCCTACCGCCTGATCCTGCGCTACCCGTTCCGGAATGAGGAGGCCATCCGCAACGCACGATGCCCGGTCCGGATCTTCCATGGAACACGTGACCAGATGGTGCCGCTGGCCTGCGCGCTGAAGCTCTATGCTGCCGTGCCGGGCCGGATCGATCGCGAAGCCATGGTGATCAAAGGCGCGCGTCACAACGACCTGTGGCGCTTCCCGCAGTTCCGCAACGCCATCCGGGACTGCCTCCGATGAGGCCTCTACCTTCGCCGTGATGAATGCCGCGCGCGTGAGCAGCTGGATCGCCCACCGGGTGATGGCCCGCACGCGGCATGGCGTCCACAGCCCGTTCGTCTTCCAATTGATCGAGCATGTTCTGCGCAGCAGGCCTGCGCTCCCGGCACATGCGCCCATTGAAGCGCTCCGCAAGGAATTGCTGCGCAGCGACCAGGTGATCGCCGTGCATGACCTGGGCGCAGGCTCGCGCGCTTTGCACGCGCCGTTGCGGCGCGTGGCCGACATGGCCCGCGTGAGCCTGAAGCCCGCACGGCAAGGGCGGATGCTGCAGCGCCTGGTGCAATGGACCGGTGCGCGCCACATGCTCGAGTTGGGAACCAGTTTCGGGATCACCACGCTGTATCTGGCGCAGGGCAACGAGGCGGGAAGCGTGACCACCATCGAGGGCTGCCCGCAGACGCATCGGATCGCGCTGCACCAATTCGAGCAGCTCCAACAACGCAACATCACCGCCGTGCTCGGGAGCTTTGAGCACGCCCTGCCCGAGGCGTTGCGCCGGATGGACCGGGTCGACCTGGCTTTCTTGGACGGGCATCATGCCGAGGAACCCACCATGGCCTATTTCGAGCAATGCCTTGCCAAGGCGCATGATGCCTCGGTGCTCGTGTTGGACGACATCCATTGGAGCCAGGGCATGGAAGCGGCGTGGGCGCGGATCAGATCCCATCCGCGCGTCGCCGTCACCATCGACCTGTACGACCTGGGGCTGGTGTTCCTGCGAAGCGGACAGGCGAAGGAGCACTTCCGCCTCCGCTACTGATCGGGGCCACGATCCGCTGTTCATCCGATTCGCGCTGCACCCATGCTGGACAAGGGCAATCCGCTACATTCGTCTTCCGAAATGGCCTTCGCGAATACCCAGCGGCTCCTTGTGCTCACGGCGCTGCTCGGCATGGCCGAAGCCCAGGCGCAATTGAGCAAATGGCCGCTCCGCTCCGGATCCGGTGAGGTGAGATTGATCGACTTCGCGGCAACGGAGCCGGTGGTCGGATCGCTGGTGCCTTCGCTGGGCCTTGGCGGAACGGAGGATGTGAACCTGATGACCGACGCGCAAGGCCAGGTGCTCTTCGTGACGGCAGTGGATGGCGAGGGCAGGATCTCGGTGCGGCGCCCGAATGGCGATCCGCTGGCCAACGGCACCAGTCTCCTCGGCAACAGCAGCAGCCAGGCCAGCGCCATCGTGCCAAGGCCCTGCCATCCGGGCCAGTACTACTTCATCCACCACGATGCCGACGCGCACCGCCACTACTACAGCACCATCGACATGAACGCGAATGGCGGTGATGGCGCGGTGGTCGAGAAGAACAAGCTGCTGCTGAACGATGTGGGCGAAGGCATCGCGGTTTCAAGGCAATTGCTGGCCGGATGCCGCTGGTTGTTCTCCTTCCGGGTGGTGGACGGCGCCTACCGGATCATGCGATCGCGCATCACGGCCAACGGGATCGAAGGAACAACGGCAGCAGGGACCTGTGCGCCCAGCGGCACCGCGCACTGGTGGAGCACGCTGAAGCTCTCGCCCGCGAATGACCTGCTCGCGGTGAGCTGTCCGGGCAGCACGCCGGCATCAGCGGACGACGTCGCGCTCTGGCATCTGGACCTGGAGCGCGGCGAATTATCGGGCCTCCACGCCATCGCCTTGAGCTCGCGCCCGGTGGTGGGCATCGAATTCTCGCCGGAGGGGCGCTACCTCTACTACGTGAGCAACACGGATCAACTCAACAACGATTTCGGGCGCTTCGACCTGGCCGCGCAAGCGGCGCAAGTGATCGACCCTGCCATCGGCTGGTGGATCGTGAGCATCGAATGCGCCGCGAACGGACGGCTTTACGTGGGAGCGCGCGGATTGGGAACGACCTTCCTTGCAGAAGTGCGCTACCCCGATGCGGAATCGATCGGCGCCCTCGGATACGACCCCGGGGCCATCAGCTTCTGGGGCTGGGGCATGATCCCGGCGCTGCCCAACAGCATCGAGGGCGAAACGCCGGGGAGCGCGCCGGCGCCGGAGCATGCGGCATTCGAGGTCATTGAGCAGCCCGATTGCGAAGGGCATCGATTCGTTCCATCGAGCTGCAATGGCACTGCCTGGCAATGGGATTTCGGCGATGGATGGACCAGCCAGGCAGAGCAGCCCGTGCACCATTATGGCGTGGGCACCTTCAGCGTGCGGCTCCGTGTATCGGCCTGCGGGCAATGGCATGAGCGCGTGCAAACCGGCTTGATCACCGTTGAGGGCATCCAACCCGAGGCCTCCTTCACGCATCCAGATACCGTGTGCCAGCGTGCGCCGGTGGGCTTCCAGAACACATCGGAGCATTCAACGGCGGCCACCTGGTACTTCGGTGATGGCGCTACGAGCAGCGCCATGGACCCGGACCATGCTTATGCGCAGCACGGCCCAATGACCATCACCCTCGTGGCGCGCAACGGTTGCATCATGGACACTGCCCGATCGGTCATGACCGTGCTGCCCGCGGGCCTCCCTTCGTTCCATACCAACAGCGACCCTTGCGATGAGCGCACCTATTTCATGAACACCAGCCTCGATGGCGAGCGCTACCTCTGGGACTTCGGCGATGGCGACACCACCGGCTCGTGGCACGATCCGGTGCACATCTTCCGAAGCGAGGGCGCCTTCGAAGTGCGCCTCACCACCGACCCCGGCGACCGCTGCGAGAACACATTCGCGCTCATGCTGCATGCGGGCTACGGCATCATCCCGGTGGCGTGGTTCGTGCCCAGCGCATTCAGCCCCAATGCCGATGGCGTGAACGATGTGCTTCGAATCAAGGGCCCTGAACCGTGTGAGTCACCGATGCTTAGCATCCACAACAAGTGGGGGCAGCTCGTATGGGAAGGCGATGCTGATAGCGGCTGGGACGGCTACCACGGCGGCGCACCTGCCCCCGAAGGCGTGTACGCGTACATCATGCGGCCCCGCTTGGGCGACGCGAAGCACGGCTGGGTGGTGCTGGTGCGGTAGTGCAATAGCTTGCGCCACCGGAAACCGTACCATGAAGATCTACACCCGCACCGGCGACCAAGGCCAGACTGGACTACTCGGCGGCGCGCGCGTGGCCAAGGACGATGCCCGCATTGAAGCGTATGGAACCGTGGATGAGCTGAACAGCCATGTGGGCATGCTGCGCGACATCGCGGCACCGCATCACGTGGAGCGTTTGATCGCGATCCAGGAAACGCTCTTCACCATCGGCTCCCACCTGGCCAGCAGCAGCGACGAGGAGCGCAAGCGATTCAAGGTGCCCGCCATCGATGAACAGATGATCGCGGCCCTCGAGCGTGCCATGGACGAAATGGACAGGGAGCTGGAGCCGATGCGCAGCTTCATCCTGCCCGGCGGCCACATCGCCGCATCGCAAGCGCACATCTGTCGCACCGTTTGCCGAAGGGCGGAGCGCCGCGTGGTGCAATTAAGCGGGGGCGCCGATCTGGACCCGATCCTGGTGCGCTACCTCAACCGCCTCTCGGATTACTTCTTCATGCTGGCACGGCACCTCAGCAAGCTGCACGGCGTGGCCGACACCACTTGGCAGCCGCAGGGCTGAAACGTTCCGAAAGCCTTGTCCGGCAAGGGATTGAGAGCCATTAACACCGGTTGAAAAGAAGCCGTGGCACGGAAGGGCATCCGTCTATATTTGCGCCCGTTTCAGAAAACCCTCAACAGGACCGCAGCATGTACTGGACCCTCGAACTCGCCTCTTACCTGGAGGATGCGCCCTGGCCCGCCACCAAGGAAGAACTCATCGACTTCGCCATGCGCACCGGCGCTCCGCTCGAAGTGGTTGAGAACCTCCAGGCCATCGAAGATGAAGAAGAGGTCTTCGAGAGCATCGAGGAAATCTGGCCGGATTACCCATCGAAGGAGGACTTCTTCTTCAATGAGGACGAGTATTGACCTCACCTGAACCATGCTCGGAGCCCCGCCAACAGCGGGGCTTCGTCGTTCCATCGGCCAGCGTGTCAGGCCGATCGCCGTGGCCCGGTCCGTGCCATCCGGCAGGCAGGTACATTTGCCAGCCTTTGTCCGGACACCCATCCGGCCCCAATCACACCGCATCATGATCGGCTCACTCGCCAAAGCCTTCAAGTCCGTATTCGGGGACAAGTACCAGCGCGACCTCAAAGAGGTGACCCCGCTCGTTGAGCGTACCAAGGAGGAATATGCCAAGCTCGCCGTGCTGAGCCACAATGAGCTGCGTCAGCGCACCGCCGACCTGAGGGCGCGCATCGCCGAGCGAACCAAACCCAATGATGATCGCGTGGCGCAGCTCCGTGCGGAGATTGACGCCGATGCGCGCATGGCGATCCACGAGCGCGAGACACGCTACGAGGAGATCGACAAGCTCGAGGAGAAGAGCGTGGAGCAGATCGAGGAAGTGCTGCTCGAGATCCTGCCCGAGGCCTTCGCCATCGTGAAGGAGACCGCGCGCCGGTTCTCGGAGAACAAGGAGCTGCGCGTGCGCGCCACAGAGCTCGACCGTGAGCTCGCCATCAAGCGGCCCGATGCCATCCGCATCGAAGGCGATGAAGCCATTTGGAGCAATTCCTGGATCGCGGCCGGCAACCGCATCACCTGGGAGATGGTGCACTATGATGTGCAGCTCATCGGCGGCGTGGCGCTGCACAAGGGCCGCATCGCCGAAATGGGAACGGGTGAGGGCAAGACGCTGGTGAGCACCCTGCCGGTCTTCCTCAACGCGCTGCCCGGCCGCGGCGTGCACCTGGTCACCGTGAACGACTACCTGGCCAAGCGCGATGCTGAGTGGATGGGTCCCATCCACGAGTTCCACGGCCTTCGCGTGGACTGCATCGACAAGCACCAGCCCAACAGCCCCGATCGCCGCAACGCCTACCTGGCCGACATCACGTACGGCACCAACAACGAATTCGGATTCGACTACCTGCGCGACAACATGGCGCACGCGCCGAATGCCTTGGTGCAGCGCAAGCACAACTTCGCCATCGTCGATGAGGTGGACAGCGTGCTCGTGGACGACGCGCGCACGCCGCTCATCATCAGCGGCCCCACGCCGAAGGGCGAGATCCACCAATTCGATGAGTACAAGCCGCGCGTGGAACGCCTCTACAGCGCACAGCGGCAGCTCGTCACCAAGCTGCTCACCGAAGCGAAGGAGAACCTCAAGGGCCTGGCCGATGGCAGCACCACCAAGGAGCAGCTCGAGAAGGGCGGCATGGCCTTGCTGCGTGCCTACCGCGGCCTTCCGAAGAACAGCGCACTGATCAAGTACCTGAGCGAGACCGGTGTGCGGGCGCACCTGCAGAAGACAGAGAACAACTACCTGCAGGACCAGGGCAAGGACATGCCCAAGGTGGATGCGGAGCTGTACTTCACCATCGACGAGAAGCAGCACGGCATCGAGCTGTGCGAGAAGGGCGTTGACCTCATCAGCGGCGATGTGAATGACCCCTCATTCTTCATCATGCCCGACGTGGGCAGCACCATCGCCGAGATCGAGAAGAGCGGCGCGCCGATCGAAGAGAAGGCCCGCCGGAAGGATGAGCTGCTGCGCGACTTCGGCGTGAAGAGCGAGCGCATCCACACCGTGAACCAGCTGATCCGCGCCTACGCCCTCTATGAGAAGGACGTGGAGTACGTGGTGATGGATGGCAAGGTGAAGATCGTGGACGAGCAGACGGGCCGCATCCTCGAAGGGCGCCGATACAGCGATGGCCTGCACCAAGCCATCGAGAGCAAGGAGAAGGTGAAGGTGGAGGCCGCCACGCAGACCTACGCCACCATCACCCTGCAGAACTACTTCCGCATGTACCACAAGCTCGCCGGCATGACGGGCACCGCCGAGACCGAGGCGCAGGAGCTGTGGGACATCTACAAGCTGGACGTGATGGTGATCCCCACCAACCGGCCGGTGATCCGAAAGGACAACGAGGACATGGTCTTCAAGACCAAGCGCGAGAAATACAATGCGGTGATCGAGGAGATCGACGCTCTGCGCAACGCCAACCGGCCCGTGCTCGTGGGCACCACCAGCGTGGAGGTGAGCGAGCTGATGAGCAAGATGCTCACCATGCGCAAGATCCCGCACCAGGTGCTCAACGCCAAGCAGCACCAGCGCGAGGCCGAGATCGTGGCCAACGCGGGCATGGCCGGCACGGTGACCATCGCCACCAACATGGCGGGCCGCGGCACCGACATCAAGCTCGGGCCCGGCGTGAAGGAAGCGGGCGGCTTGGCCATCATCGGCACCGAGAAGCACGAGAGCCGCCGCGTGGACCGCCAGCTGCGCGGCCGCGCCGGCCGCCAGGGCGATCCCGGCAGCTCGCAGTTCTACGTGAGCCTCGAGGATGACCTCATGCGCCTCTTCAACAGCGAGCGCATCGCCAAGATCATGGACACCATGGGCCTCAAGGAAGGCGAGGTGATCCAGGCAGGGATGGTCACGCGCAGCATCGAGCGCGCGCAGAAGAAGGTGGAAGAGAACAACTTCGGCATCCGCAAGCGCCTGCTGGAGTACGACGATGTGATGAACAGCCAGCGCACGGTGATCTACAAGCGCCGGCACAATGCGCTCTTCGGCGAACGGCTGAAGCTCGACATCCTCAACATGTTCCACGATGTGGTGAGCGGCACCGTGGCCGAATTCCACCCCACCGGTGACTTCGAGGGCTTCCAGTTCGAGCTCTTCCGGAAATTCAGCGCTGAGAGCGCGGTGGACGCGGAAGGATTCAAGCGCCTGAAGTCCGACGATGTGGTGGACAAGACCTTCGAGGCGGTAATGGCCACCTACGACCGCCACATGGCGCGCACGGCCGCTCAGGCCATGCCCGTGATCACCGATGTGTTCCTGAACCAGGGCGCGCAGTACGAGAACATCGTAGTGCCCATCACCGACGGCCTCAAGACCATGCAAGTGGTGGCGCACCTGCAGAAATGCTACAAGAGCGAAGGGCGCGAGCTGGGCAACAGCATTGAGAAGTACATCACGCTGGCCATCATCGACAACGAGTGGAAGGAGCACCTGCGCGAGATGGACGAGCTGCGGCGCAGCGTGCAGAACGCCGCACTGGAGCAGAAGGACCCGCTGCTGATCTACAAGCTGGAGAGCTTCAACCTCTTCAAGGCCATGATGGAGCGCATCAACGGCGAGGTGACCGGCTTCCTCGCCCGCGCCGGACTGCCCAGTGCACAGCCGCAGGTACAGGAAGCCCAAGCGCCACGCGCGCCGCAACAACGCTTGCAGACCAGCCGCTCCGATACGGCTCAATCAAGCGCATCCCGGCAAACAGCCCCTTCGCCTTCCGGCGGCCAAGGACCGCGAGGCCCCATGCCCCCGCAAGGACCACGTCAGCCCATTGCGCCCGTTCGCGTGGAGAAGGAGCCCGGCCGCAACGACCCTTGCCCCTGCGGAAGCGGCAAGAAGTACAAGCAGTGCCACGGGAAAGGGGTGTGATCGGCCATTCTCACGGAACCACGCATTGACAGGTCGCCGACGCATGGGCTGCAACTACAACGCACCCATCTCGTCGTCCATGAGCTCGTGCTCCTGAGGGATATTCTCCACCACTTTGCGCGCGGCTTGGGTCATCATGATCAATGCTGAATGACCACCCGCTGCACCACCGGCACATGCGCCTTGCTCCGCACTGCCACCGTGTACAGCCCTTCGGCATGCCGCGAGAGGTTCAATACCATGCTGGCACCGCTTATACGCTGCTGCATCACCATGCGGCCAAGGGCATCGCGCACTTCCACCTCTTCGCCACCGGAATAGCGATCCAGTTGAATGGTGAACTGGCCCGTGCTTGGGTTGGGGAAGACCTCGACATGAATTGGTTCCCGCTCACCTATGCCAACATTCAACCCATGCAACCGGCTCACGAATGCCTGCTGCGGGTAGTTGTTGGTGCCGTCGCCATAACCCACGTATGCGCCGTGTATGTAGTATTCGCCGTTGGGCGCGGGGACGATGCCCGCTATGTACCGGTAGTTCACCTCGATGCCCGTATAATCGCCGCAGCCAGGGCCGGTAAAGTAGTCGGCGCTCAGGCTCCCGTCCGCGTTGAGCAGAGCGATCGCCCCGCGTGCGACGCCATTGACGTGGTCGAAGCGGCCACCGATGATCATACGGCCATCGGCAAGGATGTGCGCGTCTTGCACGTTGGGCACCAAGCCAGGCGGGCCATCCTGCATGCTGATGCGCACTGGGGTGAACGAGGGATCCAACGAACCATCAGCCATCAAGCGCACCACGCCCAGCGTGTCGCTCACGCCAGTGATCTTGTAGCGACCCACCCCAAGTATCCGGCCGTCGCCCAGCTCCTGTAACTTGAACGAATAGCCGAAGGGATCCAATGGCGCGACAAAGCTGGGGTCGAAGGCGCCATCGGGCAATGCGCGGAAGATCCGCCCGACCGATTGCCCTTCGTAGGAACTGACAAAGCCGCTCAGCAGGAAACGGCCTTGTGCATCCTCGGTGATGGCCAATATGCTCCCATTCGCCTGCCGATGCACCCGCGTGGTATCCAAGTAGCCCGTGTTGCTGAACCAGATCAAGCGGTAGGGTCCTACGAAGCCCCTCGCCGTATCGTCCAGCAGGTGCGTGCCGGTCATCAGCACACGACCATCTGGGAACACATGGTAGTCGCCGCCTTGCAAGGAACTGAAGTAGAGGCTCTCGTACATCGGACCGAAAGACTGGTCGACCGTGCCGTCCAAGTTCGATCGAATCACTTCCTGCCCCCCAGAGTATATTTTATCGCTCCACCGAGTGAGTCTACCACCCATGCCTGGGTATTCTGCGAAGCCCATATCTCGACTTCCATCCCAGTTGAGGCGGGCACCATAATTCGGTATAAATGTGCTATTGCCCTCAAAGACCATCTTGCCCGAGACCACCAGATTACCATCCTCCATGACCAAGGCGGACGAGACATACTCCTGGATCAACTGGGTCTGGAAACTCTGGTCAAGTTCGAACGGTTGCTGTGCAGCAGCACTGGTGGCGGCCACCAGGGCCGCCACCAGTTTTGTGCTGTACAGCGTGTTGCGCATCTAGGGCTTCACGATCAGTTTCTCGGTCTGCATACGCTGGCCGTTGACCACGAGCTCCACATGGTAGAGGCCAGGCGCCACTTCGCGCGTGTCCCACACCAGTTGCCCGGCAGCTTGCTTCACCGCCAGGCGCTCCATGATCCTATGGCGGCTTGGGTCATCATGATCAATGCTGAATGACCACCCGCTGCACCACCGGTGCGCGCCCCTTGCTCCGAACCGCCAATGTGTATAGCCCATCGGCCTGTTGCGAAAGGTCCAACACCATGCTGGCCCCGGTGATGCGCTGCTGCAATACCATGCGGCCTAGCGCATCGCACACCTCCAATTCCTCAGCACCGGTGCAGCGGTCCAGTTGTATAGTGACATGCCCCACGCTGGGATTGGGGAAGACTTCGACGTGAATTGGTGCGCGCTCACCTATGCCAACATTCAACCCATGCAAACGGCTCACAAAGGCCTGCTGCGGGTAGTTGTTGGTGCCGTCGTCGTAGCCCACGTATGCGCCGTGTATGTAGTATTCGCCGTTGGGCGCGGGGACGATGCCCGCTATGTACCGGTAGTTCACCTCGATGCCCGAATAATCGCCGCAGCCAGGGCCAGCAAAGTAGTCGTCGCTCAGGCTGCCGTCCGCGTTGATCAGGGCAATGCCACCGCGTGGCACCCCGCGCACATGGTCGAAGTTGCCCGTGATGATCATGCGGCCATCGGGGAGCGGTAGGATGTCCATGCATTGCGGGAAGATCCAATTGGTGAATGCGCCTGAGGCACTAACCGGGACGGGATCGAAGGTGGCGTCCTGGGAGCCATCTGGCATCAAACGCATCACGGCGATGGTATCGTTGCCGCCCGCCAAGTGCCAGAACCCGCCCACAAGCGCACGCCCATCTGACAAGGGTTCGATCTCCACCACGTTCCTGAAACCACCGGAAGTTGTAGGTATGCTCTGAATAGGTGAGCTGTACGTGGGGTCCAAGCTTCCATCCGTCTCTATGCGGAAGACCACCGACACCGGCGAACCTTCGTAAGAGGTCATCGTCCCGCTGCACAGGAAACGCCCATTCAGCTCCTCTCTTATCAGCGAGATATTCGCGTTCGCCTGCCGATGAACACGCGTGGTGTCCAAGTAGCCCGTGTTGCTGAACCAGATCAGGCGGTAGTAGCCCACATAGCCGCGCGCCGGGTCGTTCAATTGGTGCGTGCCGGTCATCAGCACACGACCATCGGGGAATACATGGTAGTCGCCGCCCTGAAGTGAACTGAAGTAGGGACCCGCATTCATGTGAATAAAGGATGGATCAACGGTCCCATCCATGTTCAGCCGCCTCACTGTTTGACCACCAGAGCAATAAAATTGAGCACCGAACAAAGTAATACGACCACTCATTTCAGGATACTCCTGGAAAAGCAGATCTCGAGAGCCATCGGCGTTCAATAGGGCGCCAGCATTCGGAATAAACGTGCTATTGCCCTGGAACACGATTCTCCCGGACACGAGCAGCTTACCGTCCTCCACGACCAGCGCCGACGAGACGTACTCCTGGATCAATTGTGTCTCAAAGCTCGGGTCCAGGTCGAATGGCTGCTGTGCAGCAGCGCTGGTGGCGGCCACAAGGGCCGCCACCAGTTTCACGCTGTGCAATGCACTTCGCATCTAGGGCTTCACGATCAGTTTCTCGGTCTGCATACGCTGGCCGTTCACCACGAGCTCCACATGGTAGAGGCCAGGCGCCACTTCGCGCGTGTCCCACACCAGTTGCCCCGCAGCTTGCTTCACCGCCAGGCGCTCCATGCTGCGCCCTTGGGCATCCATGATCGTGATCCAGGCGTTCTGCGGTTCCATGGGCAGGGTGTAGTCAAATGTAGCCCAGGTAGTGGCTGGGTTGGGCAACACCACCAGAACGGGTTGCTCATCCGCGAGGAACGGCTTGCGGACCTCACGTGCGCTCTTCGGCGCGTTCTCCCCTCCCGTTACCGGCGGCGTGCAGCGGCCGTAGTGGAAGCAGAGCAGGTTCTGCGCCCATACCGCAGGGCGGTCGGCGTAAGGGCCCATCTGGGCTTCCAAGGCATCCTGTTCCGCTACGGTCAGTTCATCTTCTGCACGGTTGTCCGCTGCCACGGTTTCCATCAGGTCGATCAGCGCCAGCATGCGGCCGCGCTCGCCCATCTCATCGCCCTTCATTACATGCTCCTGCGGGATGTTCTCCACCACGGTACGCGCCGCCTGCCATTCGCCCACCTGCATGTAGCTGATCGCCTCGGCATAGCGTGCCCCTTGGCTGCGCACCTGCTGCCACACCATCCGCAAGCTGTCAAGCGGGTCGTTGATGCTGTCCTTGCTGAGCTCTTCCAGCCAGAGGTTGGCGGCCTGGGTCATCTCGGTGTGGTGGTCGGCCAGGGTGTTCTCCAGCTGGGTGCGGAAGGTCTTCGCTTCCCAACTGGCCACGATGCTGGCGACCATGCTCGGCGTCATGGGATACATGGCCTCGAATTCCAGCCATTTGATGAAGCCCTCCTTCTTGGTGGCATCGGGGTTGGCGATGCACACCTCCGCCTTCATGGCCATGGGGAAGCCGACCTTGTTCACCACGTCCTTCAGCACCTCCACCGTCAAGAAGGGGCTCTTGCTGAGCAGATAGGCGCGGAGGTCCCAGGCATCCTGGGGCCAGCTGGTCATGATCTCGGTGAGCACCTCGTCCCGGTTGCCGCCATCGATGAGCTGCTGGTAGAGGTATCGGGCATTGCCGTATGCCAGCTTCTCATCGGCCACACTCTGCTCCAATTCCACGATGCCGATGGTGGGCCCTGCCACGCGCACCAGTCGGCTTGCGCAGTTGTTCGCGGGACGTGTGATCAGCACGCCGTTCACCTCGTTGCTCTCTGTAACACAGGCGCCTGTAGTGGGATCGACACTCACGTAGATGGGCTTGTATGGCACATCTGGACTCGCCCACCAATAGCTGATGTGGTTGTTCGCGCAATGGTCATTAGCGAAGTCGATGCGGCCCGGCTCCTGATCGAAGGTGTTGTCCGCCGGGCGGTTCGAGCGGCCCTGGTTGGTGCGTATAGACTGGTTCTCGGGTGAGCCGCAACCGCTTACGAACCTGCTCCAGAAGTTCGTGGTGTTATCCGTGTTCTGGTTGCATTGGAAGTGCAGGCCCTTCACGGCACGCTCATCCAGGTCCACGCACTGCCCTTCGCCGATGTAGCCGCGCTCCAAATTGGTGGCGCTGTTGCGGAACACCATGTCGTTGTGGTCGCGGCTCAGGCCGATCACGATGCCCTCGGTGGGGTTGGTGCCCGCTTGCACCAGCGTATTGTCCTCTACGATGAAGCCGTAGCCGCTGAAGCTGTATATGCCGCGGTGATGCAAGGCCCACCAAGGATTCTCGATAGGATTCGTAGGCGGCACATTCCTATTCCCCAGCGAGAAATTGTTGCGCTTCGCCACGAAGTTGAGCACCCCGCTGCTGTACACCCCGCAGATGTTCTTGCTGAAGGTGGCGCGGTCCACGGTGAAGTTGCGCAGGACGTTGGGGCCGCCCAGGGCGTGTATGCCGTGGTCGAGGCCCTCGAACACGGTGGGCAGCACGTTGGCGGCGGGGCAGTCCTGGCCCGCGCCGATGATGGCATTGCAGCCGGGCCACACCTTGAACTCGCTCTCGTAGCTCTCGATGCCGTAGCCGAGGCCCATGCTGCCAAGCGGGTTGGAGCCCGAGGCGTACCAGGCATCGGCCACGGTGTTCTTGAAGGTGCACTGCTTGAACTGGATGCCGTTCACGCGATCGAGCCGGGCGTGGGCCGTGAAGGTGAAGACCCCGCCCTGTGGCTGCGACAGGTGGAAATTGGTGCGCGTGAAGCGGCTCTGGTTGGGCGCGGCCAAGGGGCCACCGGTGCTCCAGGACCACGGGTACTGGCGGAAGTCCACGCCGCGCTCGCAATTGCGCACGGTTCCGCCGTTCATGAGCACCACGCCACCGCCCTCGTAGGGCGAAGCCTGGAGGCCGGTCTGTGCCGCGCGGCGGCTCAACAGCACACCAATCTGCGCATTCTCAATGGTGGTATTCACCGCATTGAGCTTGCCCTGATAGGTTGGGATCTGGTAAGTGCCCGTGCTGATCTGGGTGTAGAAGGCATTGCCCCAGACCTCCACGCCCGGCCAGCGCGACTGATAGCAGGCCGTGCCGGTCAGCGTGCAGTTGTTCAGGTCCAAATAGCCGCCGGGCTTCACGATCACCTTGGCGTTGTTGGTGAAGCGCCAGGTCATGTTGCTGGCGAAGAGGCGCCCGCCGGGCTCCACCACCACATCGCAGTTGAAGACTACCTCATTGCTGCCAGGCTGTGCTTCATTGCTGGCACCGTTCCAGTTGCTCTGGCCCGCGGTGCGCGTGAAGCCGCCGGCAACTGCGCCGGGCACGGTCTGGAAGTACGAGCAGCAGGTTGCCTGGTTGCCGACCGAGAGGTGGGTGTCGCCTTCCACTGCCGTATTGAGAAAGCGGGGCATGTAATAGGATAGGTTACCACCGGCGAATACCGGCGGTTGGGCACCGATCAGTGGGGCCGTCTGGACACCCGCTGTCGTGGATCCCTCCCAGTTTGTCAGCAGCAGCACCCCCGAACCGTGCGGTACATAAACGCCTTCTTGGCTGGAGCCAGGCACGCGATTGCGATAGAACCGTGAACGCACATAGGCGCTTGCTCCCGGTATTGCTGCCGTCAGGTCCACCAAGGGACCGCCACTGAGCACCTGCCGTGCGATGTACGGGTACCAATTCGAGCAATCATCAGTAGCTTCCCCGGAAACAAGGATCTCACCTCCTGATGATGCGATAGAGCACCCTACTAAGCCGGGTTGACTGATGCCAGGAGCAGTGCCATTGCAGCCATTGGGTGGTGGGTGGATACGATAACCCTCAGTGCTGCCGGGTATCCACATCCCGGTGCCAGCCGTGAAACGGAGCGTGAGCAGGTTATAGGTCTCGTCCACTGCTGGCAAGGCATACATTCCATAGTTCGCAGTGATGGCCAAGCGAATTGACCCATCGGGAAGCCGTCTAGCGTCCGCGTCGTACTTGTACTGCTTGTCAGTCCAATCCGCGTCGTAAGGAAACCACAGGGGCATTTGGCCGAATGCGTTCGGCCCCAGCGCGCCAGCGGCTACGGTGTTAACGCGTGTGATTCCTTGGCTGGTGATGCTGTACACATACACTTGCGTGGTCATGATGGCGAACAGCAGCGTTGGTTCCCCAGGATTCTGCCCCTGAACCACACGCAGAATAGGCGATTGGCTCTTGCCATATTCCTCTTGACTCAGCCGGCTCACGTACAAGCTGGTTGGAACCTGAAGCTGCACCGGGACATCCGTGTTCTCCCAGATATATCCCAATCCTGCCCAAACGTCGAGTTCGGGGTGCAGGTTCCAGACCTCTTCGCTGAGCTCCAGTAACCTACCCTTGCGGGAGTTGCATGTACCTGGTGGTGCGTTGCTGTACGCAGTATTGTCCTCGCCCATGTCTAGGATAGACATCTGTACAAAGCCTTCCGTGAACTGTGTCCTCGCTCGTGCGGAAAACAAATAATACAGGTCGCAGTGACCAGGAATCGGAATGCTTACGAATTCCATGGTGCCCTGCTCCAAGCACTGCTGGCATCCTGGTGCCCGTTCATCGGCAATCAGGAACCCATCCCCATCGTACAATCGCCCGTCGACAGCGAAGAAGATGATTTGGCCAGCGCCGTTGGTCCGGATGTGCTGAGAGCGGGTCGGCATGGCGCCAGCGTATCCATACGCCCCGCCCGGTGTCGGAAGCGCGACTAGCGCAATGGACGAGCCCGATTGCACACCCTCCATGCGCGCCCAAGTGTTTCCTATTATCCACGCATCGGCCTGCCCCCTCACCTCCACTCTGCCCCAGCCGCACCACGCGGCTAGGCTTGCCGCGAAAGCGGCGGTTCGTATGGTCCTCGAAGTCCTCATGGTCCAAAGGGTTTTAGTGCAGCGGAGTTGCCGCCATCAAACCTTTTGAAGCCGGATATGCAAGTCCTTTGCAAGCGACGCAAATGATCTGCGATCTTCTTGCAGGCGGTGCAGATCTCTTGCGATCGGCGCAATCCCTTTGCATCGGGCGCAATTCGGCTGCAACCGGTGCATCTACGCTGGGCTGTAAATAATCGAGCGATGCTTGGAAGGGGATTCAGTAGCCTAACCCGATGCCGTATATCTTGGCGAGCACGATTATCCTATATCATCCGACAATGCACTTCGGCGAAAAACTCAAGAAGCTCCGGATTGATTTGGGGCTGGGGCAGAAAGAGATGGCCGATCGCTTAAGCATTGATGTGAGCACGTATTCACGCTGGGAGCACAAGGAGCGCCCAGCGATGCATGTGATCGAGCGCGTGAGCAAGGTCTTCGGGGTGCAAGCGATCGATTGGATACGCGAGCCGGAAGCAACCGATGCGGATCCTTCTGTGCAGCGACCGCGCGTGGTTCATCTGAAACCAGGGAATGAAGCAACGCATGCCGACCCCAACGAGACGGAGCGCTTGCGCTTATTCAACCGTGTGCTTGACTTCTTCGAGCGCGTGTTCGGCAAGCTGGGGGGGGGGTAGCAACCGCTTGTAATTCAGCATTTTAATACGCCGAGCGCCGGCCTTACGGGGCCGGCGCTTGACTATGGTGTATGGAATGTGGTTCTAGAACTGGACCGGCACGCGCATCTGCACGCGCACGGGTTGGCCTTTATCAGCGCCGGGCGTCCAGGGCTCGGTGCTCTTCACCGCGCCAGCGACGCTCTCACCGATCTTCTCATCCTGCCCTTGGATCACCTTCACCTCGCTCAATGAGCCGTCCTTCTCCACGATGAAGGTGGTGGTGTAGGTGCCCTTCACCTTGCGATTCGCATCCATCTCGACCTTCGTCTTGATGTGCCGCACGAAGGCCTTCTGGTCTCCATCCTTGAAATGCGGCATGGTCTGCGCACGGGTGTAAATGATATTGGCGAGCGGCTCCGGGTTGTAGATCTTCTCGGCCAGCGGCTCGCCCCAAGCGTCATAGCGCAACCATACGCCGGCCTTGCTTCCGTTGATGTATTGGCCCTTGCTCTCCACCCTGCCGTTCGGATGATAGAAGGTGAATTCGCCATGCGGCATGCTCATGGCCGCATCGAGATAGGTTCCTTCAACCTTCAGCTTGCCATCGATCGAATGCGTCTTCCCAATGAAGAGCTCGCCCTCCCTACCCGTCACTTCGCGGTAATACCTGGCCTTCTTCTTGGCGGCCGGCACCATTACCGCGCTCAGGTACTGGCGCTGGTCGTGTTCTCCTTGGGCGTAGGAGCTCTGCGAAGCAAGAGGCGCCATGAGCGCGGCGCAGAGGGCGATGGTATATGGATTCACGGTTGGGGGCTATTGAAGTCAGGCCCTTCCAACGGATAGTCCTTGCCTTGGTTACAAGCTACTCGATGGTTGAAAGTGGTTGCAGGTTGGCCACTGCGGTTGAGGGTTGCCAGAATCGCCAACCAAACCATCACCCCGCCCAGCCTTCCCGGTCCAAACTCCGGTACTGGATGGCCTCCGCCAGGTGCTCCGTGCGGATGTCCGCGCTGCCGGCCATGTCGGCGATGGTGCGGGCTACTTTCAAGATGCGGTCGTAGGCCCGGGCGCTGAGGCCGAGGCGCTCCATGGCTTTCTCGAGCAGTGCTTTTCCGGCGGCATCGATGCGGCAGATCTCGCGGAGCTCCTTGCTGCCCATCTGCGCGTTGCAATGGATTTTCTTTCCTGCGTAACGATCCTGCTGCACCTGCCTTGCTGCGATCACGCGCTCCCGCATCACGGCGCTCTTCTCGCTCGGGCGTTCCGCGCTGAGCTCGCTGAAGGGAACGGGCGTGACCTCGATGTGGATGTCGATGCGGTCGAGCAACGGGCCGCTCACCTTGTTGAGGTACTTCTGCACAACGCCCGGCGCGCACACGCAATCCTTGTCCGGATGGTTGTAGTAGCCGCAGGGGCACGGATTCATCGCCGCCACCAGCATGAAGCTGGCCGGGTACTCCACCGAGAAGCGCGCGCGGCTGATGGTGACCACGCGATCCTCCAGCGGCTGCCGAAGCACCTCCAATACCTGTCGCTTGAACTCGGGCAGCTCATCGAGGAAGAGCACGCCGTTGTGCGCCAGGCTGATCTCACCCGGCTGCGGGAAGGAGCCACCGCCTACGAGCGCCACATCGCTGATGGTATGGTGCGGGCTGCGGTACGGGCGAACGCTCAAGAGGCTGTCCTCCTTGCGCAGCTTTCCGGCCACGCTGTGGATCTTGGTGGTCTCCAGCGCCTCATCGATGGTGAGCGGCGGGAGGATGGTGGGCAGGCGCTTGGCGAGCATGGTCTTACCAGCGCCCGGTGGACCGATGAGGATGATGTTGTGACCGCCTGCCGCCGCGATCTCGAAGGCGCGCTTGATGTTCTCCTGCCCTTTCACATCGGCAATGTCAACCGGGTAGCTGCGGCTGCTGTTGGCGAATTCCTCTTCGATGTTCACCACCGTGGGTTGCACGCTGCTTCGACCATGCAAGAGGTCCACCACTTCGCGCAGGTGCTCCACGCCATACACATCGAGGCCGGTGACGATCGCCGCCTCGCGTGCATTCGCTGCGGGCAGGATGAGGCCCTTGAATCCGTTCTTCTTCGCTTCGAGCGCGATCGGCAACGCTCCCTTGATCGGGCGAACGCCGCCATCGAGGCTCAGTTCGCCCATCACCAAGTGCGTCTCCAGCAAATCGGCGGGCGCTTGCTCCGTGGCGCACAAGAGGCCCATGGCGAGCGGCAGATCGTAAGCAGTGCCCTCCTTGCGGATATCGGCGGGCGCGAGGTTGATCGTAACGCCCTTCCCCCTCGGTGCATACAACCCGTTGTTCCGCAGCGCGGCATCCATGCGCTGCTGGCTCTCCTTCACGGCGCTATCGGGCAGGCCCACCAGCTGGAAGAAGGCGCCCGTCTCCACGTTCACCTCGGCGGTGACGATGGTGGCGTTGATGCCGAAGACGGCGGCTCCGTATACCTTGACGAGCATATCAGTAACGGTCCTTGCGCGCCGGCTCGGCCAAGTCGCGTTCGATGTGATCAATGAATGCGTGGATAACCTTGATATGCACCTCTTGGATGCGATCAGCGAAGCCATCGTGGGGCACGCGTACCTCTACGGTGCAGAGCGATGCCAGCTTGCCGCCATCCTTTCCGGTAAGGCCGATCACGTGCATGCCTTTCTCGCGGGCCGCTTCGGCGGCGCGGAGCACATTGGGGCTGTTGCCGCTGGTGCTGATGGCCAGCAGCACATCGCCCTCTTTGCCGTGGGCCTGCACGAAGCGCGCGAAGACCTGCTCGAAGCCGTGATCGTTGCCCACGCAGGTGAGGTGGCAGGGGTCGCTGATGCTGAGGGCGGCGATGGGCGGACGATCATCGCGGAAGCGGCCGGTGAGTTCCTCGGCGAAGTGCATCGCATCGCACATGCTGCCTCCATTGCCGCAGCTCATCACCTTGGCGCCCTGTT